>JAIXTY010000252.1 GCA_027483705.1 Rubrivivax sp. | reverse complement strand
TCGGCCTTGTAAGGCCCCTTCTTCGGCACGCCGATGTACTCGGCCTGTTCGTCGGTCAACTCGGAGAGCATTGCGCCGACCTTCTTCAGGTGCAGTCGAGCGACTTTCTCGTCGAGGTGCTTCGGCAGCACATAGACCTTGCCTTGCTCGTAGTAGTCGCTGTGGGTGAACAGCTCAATCTGCGCGATCGTCTGGTTCGCGAACGACGACGACATCACGAAGCTCGGGTGGCCGGTGGCGCAGCCCAGATTCACCAGCCGGCCCTTGGCGAGCAGGATGATCTTCTTGCCGTCCGGGAACACAACGTGATCGACCTGCGGCTTGATCTCGTCCCACTCCAGCTTCTCGAGGGAGGCGACGTCAATCTCGTTGTCGAAGTGGCCGATGTTGCAGACGATGGCTTCGTCTTTCATCACTGCCGTGTGCTCGTAGCGGATCACGTTCTTGTTGCCAGTGGCTGAAACGAAGATGTCGGCCTTGTCGGCGGCGTACTCCATCGTGACGATCTTGTAGCCTTCCATCGCGGCCTGCAGCGCGTTGATGGGGTCGATCTCGGTCACCCACACCTGGGCGGACAGCGCGCGCAGCGCCTGGGCCGAGCCCTTGCCCACGTCGCCATAGCCGGCCACAACGGCGATCTTGCCGGCGATCATCACGTCGGTGGCGCGCTTGATGGCGTCGACCAGGCTCTCGCGGCAGCCGTAGAGGTTGTCGAACTTGCTCTTCGTGACGCTGTCGTTCACGTTGATGGCGCGGAACATCAGCGTGCCCTTGGCGCTCATCTCCTTGAGGCGGTGCACGCCGGTGGTCGTCTCTTCCGTCACGCCGATGATCTCGGCGCCCTTGCGGCTGTACCAGGTGGCGTCTTCCTTGAGCTTGGCCTTGATGGCGGCGAAGAGGATCTCCTCTTCCTCGCTGCCCGGGTTGGCCAGCACGGACAGGTCCTTCTCGGCGCGCTTGCCCAGGTGCATCAGCAACGTGGCGTCGCCGCCGTCGTCGAGGATCATGTTCGGGCCTTCGCCCTTGGAGCCCTTGGCGCCGAACTCGAAGATGCGGTGCGTGTAGTCCCAGTAGTCCGTCAGCGTCTCGCCCTTGTAGGCGAACACCGGGGTGCCCTTGACCACCAGCGCCGAAGCAGCGTGGTCCTGGGTGCTGAAGATGTTGCAGCTGGCCCAGCGCACCTCGGCACCCAGGGCCTGCAGCGTCTCCACCAGCACGGCGGTCTGGATCGTCATGTGCAGGCTGCCGGTGATGCGCGCGCCCTTCAGCGGCTGCTTGGCGGCAAACTCTTCACGGATGGCCATAAGACCGGGCATCTCGGTCTCGGCGATCTTGATTTCCTTGCGGCCCCATTCGGCGAGGCTGAGGTCGGCGACCGCGTACTGGTCGGTGTGCAGGGGCTTGAGAACGGCGTTCATGGATGAGGCTCCAACAGCGGTGTTGTGGAACCTGCGCGAACGGCCGTCGGGGGAGGGATATCCACTCACCCACGAGACCACTCGTGCAGGTGAGCGCGGTTGCAAGGTAGGTTTCCGAGCCTGGCCTTCATGCCTATGTCAGGACGAAGGTTGCAACGCTCCTCGGAACAGACCGTAGTGTAGCCAGACCCCGCGTTCGCGGGGGCGGCCCGGGCGTGCAGCCTTCACGCCCAACCGGCGGCGAAGCCGGTTCATGCGCCGGCAAGCGCCATTCATGCGGCCGGCGGGGTCGTTCATCCCGCGGCGCTGGCGGCACCCGGGGCTGCCTGCCGACACTGCGCCATCGCAACTCAAGGCGCCCCGCCCATGTCCTCCAAGTTCCGCCACCTTGCCATGCTTCCTGCCAGCCTCTTCGTCGCCAGCATCAGCCTCGCCCAGACGCCGGCGCCCGTGCCGGCCGAGGGCGCCCGCACCGTCATCACCGCCAGCGACCAGCTGCCGCGCCGCACGATCACGCTGCAGCGCCTGCCCAGCGAGTACCTCACGGGCCCGCGAGACGAACTGCGGCCGCTGGTCGACACCCTCGAAGCCAACCTGCGCGGCGACCTTGCGCGCTTCGACATCCGCGACCCCGCCACGCTGCGCGGCTACTACAGCGCGCTGCTGTCGGTGGCGCAGTTCAAGGGCGACTGGGCGGCCGTGCCCGCGCTCGTGGAGCGCCTGCGCAGCCTGCAGGACAAACCCGGCCCGCGCGCCACCACCGGGCTGCTGGCGCAGATCGTCGCCGAGCAGCAGACCGCCCGCCGCGACGCTGCCTGGGTGCGCGGCGAGGTCGAGCGCCGCTACGGTGCGCTCGTCTGGGCCGATGCCGGCGACAGCATCAAGGGCATCAAGGGGCAGTTCGAGCTGCTGAGCGCCTCGCTGATGCTGGGCAGCTTCCAGCAGCAGGTCGATGTCATGGCGCGCAACATGAACCTCGTGGTGCCAGAGAGCCTGGTGGGCTCCATCATCGGCGCGCGGGTGCAGAGCGACCTCGTGCTGCCGCTGCGCGCCGAGCTGGTGGCGGGCCTGCAGGCGGTGGTCGACCGCCAGGCCCCGGCCGCCGCCAAGCCCGACCGCTGGACGCCGCGGCTCTTTGCCATCCCGGCCACGGCCGGCGCGTCCGAGGTCGGCGTCGGCATCTGGGACTCGGGTGTCGACCTCGCGCTCTTCAAGCCCACGCCCGGCCGCGGCATCGCCTTCGACCGCGAGTCGCGCCCGGCCACCGCGCTGCTGCGCCCGCTGGGCGAGGCCGAGCCGCGCTGGCCGCAGCTGCGACAGCTGGTGAAGGGCGCGATGGATCTGCGCTCGGCGCTCGACACCGAAGACGCGCGCCGCCTGAAGCAGGCCGTGGGCTCGCTGAAGCCCGACCAGGTGAAGGCCTTCCAGGAAGACCTGGGCCTGGCCAGCCTGTACACGCACGGCACGCACGTGGCCGGCATCGCCGTGCAGGGCAACCCCTTCGCCCGCGTGTACGCCGCGACGATGCTGTGGGAGCACCGCAGCGAGCCGGTGCGCCCGACTGAGGAGATGTCGCGCCGCACCGCCGCGGCCTACCGGCAGATCGTGCAGTCGTTCAAGGATCAGAAGCTGCGTGTCGTGAACATGAGCTGGCGCTACGGCGCGAGCGTTTACGAAGGCATGCTGGCCTGGCACAACGTGGGCGCCACGCCCGATGAGCGCAAGCAGCTCGCGAAGCGCCTGTTCGCCATCGAGCGTGACGCGCTGCGCGAGGCCATCGCCTCGGCGCCGGAGATCCTGTTCATCGCCGGCTCGGGCAACGAGGACAACAGCGCGGACTTCGAGGACTACATCCCGGCCGGCTTCCAGCTGCCGAACCTGCTGACCGTGGGCGCGGTGGACCAGGCCGGCGACGAGACCAGCTTCTCCACCTTCGGCAAGACCGTGGTGCTGCACGCCAACGGCTTCGAGGTCGACAGCGTGCTGCCCGGCGGCGACCGCGTGAAGTTCAGCGGCACCAGCATGGCCAGCCCGCAGGTGGCCAATGCGGCGGCCAAGCTCTTTGCGCTGAACCCGCGCCTCACGGTGGCCCAGGTGCGCGACGCGCTGCTGCAAGGCGCCGACCGCAACGGCCGCGTGAACCTGGTGAACCCGCGGCGCAGCGCCGAGCTGCTGGGGCTGAAGATCTGAAGGCCGGGTTCCGGCCCGCAGCCGGGGCGGCCGGCGCGGGCTTCTAGACTCGCGGGGTGGATGCCGCCACCACCCTCGACGCCCCCCCGGCCCCGCCGTCGGTTCGCCCACTCGCCCCGCCGCTGGCCACCTGCCCCCCGGAGCGCTGGGCGGCGCTGCGCGGCCTGCTCACCGACATCGACGACACGCTCACGCGCGACGGCGTGCTCGATCCCGTCGCGGCCGCGGCCCTGGCCGAGCTCCAGGCCGCCGGTGTGCCGGTGGTGGCCGTCACCGGCCGCTCGCTCGGCTGGTGCCGCGGGGTGGCCGCGACCTGGCCTCAGGCCGGTGCCTTTGCCGCGCTGGTGGCTGAAAACGGCGCCGCGGCGATCTGGCCCGAGGGCCGCCGCTGGCGCACCGCCTACACCCAGCCGAACGCGCAGCGGCGGCGGCACGCGCGCCGCCTGGCCGCCTGCGCCGCCGCCGTGCAGCGCAGCGTGCGCGGCGCGCGGCTGGCACGCGACAGCGCCGGCCGCGAAACCGACATCGCCATCGACCATGCCGAGTTCGCACAGCTCGATGCCGCCGCCATCGCGCAGACGCTGGAGCTGATGCGCGCGCACGGGCTGCAGGCCAGCGTCAGCTCCATCCACGTCAACGGCTGGATCGGCCCGCAGACCAAGCTCCGTGGCGCGGCCTGGATGCTGCGCCACCGGCTCGGCGCCGATCTCGCGGCCGAGGCCGGACGCTGGGCTTTCGTGGGCGACTCCCCCAACGACGAGATCATGTTCGAGCACCTGCCGTTCACGGTGGGCGTGGCCAACCTGGCGCGCTTTGCCGGCCGGCTGCGGCATCGGCCGGCCTTCATGGCGGCGGGCGAGCGGGGTGCCGGCTTCGCCGAAGTGGCGCAGGGGCTGCTGGTGCACCGTGCGGGGGCCCGCACATGACGACGCTGAACCGCAGGGACTGGTTGCTGTCGACGGCTGCCGCGGGTGTCGCACCCTGGTCCGCGGCGCAAACGGCCGGCGCGCCCAAGGTGCTGCGCCTGGCCAGCGAAAGCGAGACCGGCTTCGACCCCGCGCGCGTGGGCGACGTGCGCTCGCTGCGCATCACGAGCCACATCTTCGAGACGCTGTTCGAGTTCGACCCGCTGGCCCGGCCGGTGAAGCTGCGGCCGCGCACGGCGCTGGCGATGCCCGAGCCGAGCGACGACTTCCGCAGCTGGACGGTGCGCCTGAAGCCCGGCATCCGCTTCACCGACGACCCCGCGTTCCGCGCCACCACGGCGGGCGGCCCGCGCGAGCTGGTGGCCGCCGACGTGGCCTACAGCCTGAAGCGCCTGGCCGACCCGGCCACCAAGAGCCCGGGCTGGAGCGCGGCCGAGCAGATCGGCCTCAGCGGCCTGGCCGCGCTGCGCCGCGAGGCCATCGAGCAGAAGAAGCCCTTCGACTACGACCGACCGATCCCGGGCCTGCAGGTGCTGGACCGCCACACGCTGCGCTTCGTGCTCGACGCCGGGCGGCCGCGCTTTCCGCAGTGGCTGGCCAGCGCCTCGACGGCAACGGTGGCGCGCGAGGTCATCGAGGCCCACGGCGAGCTGAGCATGCAGCACCCGGTGGGCACCGGGCCCTTCAGGCTGGCCGAGTGGCGGCGGTCGTCGCGCATCGTGCTGGAGCGAAACCCGCTCTACCGCACCGTGCGCTACGAGGCCGAGCCGGCGGCCGACGACCTCGAAGGCCAGGCCATCCTGGCGCGGCTGAAGGGCCGGCTGCTGCCGATGGTGGACCGCGTCGAGATCGACGTCATCGACGAGAAACAGCCCACCTGGCTGGCCTTCCTGAATGGCGAGCACGACTGGGTCGAACTGCCCGACGGCTTCCTGCCCGTGGCGATGCCCGGCGGCAACCTGGCGCCCAACCTGAAGAAGCGCGGCATCCGCGCCGACTTCGCGGTGCTGCCGAGCACGTACTACACGATGTTCAACATGGAGCACCCGCTGGTCGGCGGCTACGCGCCGGAGCGCGTGGCGCTGCGCCGCGCCATCGGCCTGGCCATCGACGTGAAGCGCGAGGTCGAGCTGCTGCGCCACGGCTCGGCCGTGGTGGCGCAGTCGCCGGTGGCCGTGCACCTGAGCGGCTACCACGCCACCTGGAAGAGCGAGATGAGCGAGTACAGCCCGGCCAAAGCGCGCGCGCTGCTCGAGCTGTACGGCTGGAAAGACCGCGACGGCGACGGCTGGCGCGAAACCCCCGAGGGCCAGCCCTTCACGCTGGAGATGGCCACGCAGCCCAGCCAGGAGACGCGCCGTTTTGATGAGCTGATGAAGCGCGACATGGCCGCCATCGGCCTGCGGATCGCCTTTCGCGCCGCGCAGTGGCCCGAGCAGTACAAGGCCGCGCGCGCCGGCAAGCTGATGATGTGGAGCGTGAGCGGGCGCGCCAGCGCGCCCGATGGCATCGAGGGCCTGCTGCGCTACGAGGGCAAGGCCGCCGGCGGCATCAACCTCTCGCGCTTCGACCTGCCCGAGATGAACGCCACCATCGCGAAGCTGCAGGCCCTGCCCGACGGCCCCGAGCGCGAGGCCCTGTTCGACCACGCCAAGCGCCTGACCGTGGCCTGGATGCCCTACAAGCTGCGCACGCACCTGGCGGCCACCGCGCTGGTGCAGCCCTGGCTCATGGGCTTCCGCCGGCCGCTCTTCTGGAACAACTGGTTCGAGTTCGTCGACGTCGGACCGCGACCCCTGCCGGCATGAACCCACCCCTGCTGCTGCCGCCCCGCCTGCACGAGGGCGACACGATCGGCTTCGTCAACCCGAGCGGCGCCATCCACGAGGACGAGCCCTACGAGCGGGCCCACGCGGCCATCCAGGCCCTGGGCCTGCGCACGCGCGAGGCGCCCAACCTGCGCGCGCGCTACGGCCACATGGCCGGCACGCCGCAGCAGCGCGCCGACGACCTGCACGCGATGTTCAGTGACCCCGGCATCGCCGGCATCCTGGCCGTCACGGGCGGCAGCGGTGCCAACCGCGTGCTGCCGTTGCTGGACATGCCGCTGATCGCGCGTCACCCCAAGGTCCTGGGCGGCTTCTCCGACCTCACGGCGCTGGTCACGGCCGTGCACCGCGCCACCGGGCTGGTGACCTTCCATGCGCCGCTGGCACGCTCGGACTGGAACCCGTTCTCGACCGGGCACTTCCGCGCTGTCGCGATGGCCGGCGAGGCACCGCTGCTGCGCAACCCCGAGGGACTGCTGCCGCGGCCGCTGCTCGGCGGCGTGGCGCGCGGGCCGCTGCTGGGCGGCAACCTGGCGGTGCTCACCTCGCTGGCGGGCACGCCGCACTTCCCCGACCTGACCGGCGCGATCCTCTTCCTCGAGGACGTGAACGAGTACATCTACCGCGTCGACCGCATGCTCACGACGCTGGCGCTGGGCGGCCACCTGGCGCGCGTGGCCGGCGTGGTGCTGGGCGGTTTCACCAACTGCAAGCCCAGCGAAGGCAGCTTCGGCACGCTGACGCTGGACGAGGTGTTCACCGATCACTTCGGCGCGCTCGGCGTGCCGGTGCTGCGCAACGCCGCCTTCGGCCACATCGCGCCGAAGTGGACGTTGCCGCTGGGCGTGCGGGCCGAACTGGACGCGGATGCGGGGACGCTGCGGCTGCTGGAGCCGGCGGTCGTTTAGCGGCGCTCAGCCGACGCGCGATGCGGCGGGCGCGCACCCGAGCGCAACGAAACGAAAGTCTGCCAAGAGGGCGAAGCAGCCCACCAGGCCATTCAGGCCGTCGGCCCGCCCGACTAGAGATTGCCGCGCGACCAGGGCCCCGTGATGGCGTAGGTGATGCCCGGTGTCTGGGTGCTGGCAAACAGCACGCGGCCCGTGGGATCGAAGCAGGCGCCGGCGAACTCGATGCCGCGGTAGTCGCCCGGCGCCACCAGCTTGCCGGCCGCGGCAATCTGCGCCGCGTCGAGCACGCCGTTGTTCTTGCCCAGGATGTAGGCCTCGCCGGCGGCGTTCAGACCGAGCAGCCGCGAGCCGGTGCCGAAGGCGTCGGTCGAGCCGCCGCCGTCCTCGCACAGCAGCACGCCGCCGCGCGGGCTGACGGTGATGTTGTCGGGGTTGTTGCCGGCCGTCTGGTTGCCCGAGACGAACACCGCGCGCAGCCGCATCGTGGCCAGCGACAGCTCCCACACCGCACCGTCGCCGTTGCCGACGGCGCCGGCGGCATTCACGCCGGCCGCGGTGTCGACGATGAACAGCTTGCCGTCGGCGAACCAGATGCCCTCGCCGCGCGACCAGCGCGTGCAGCCCGCGGCCAGGGCCTGGATGGTGGGGCCGGCCATCACGCCCAGCGACACGCCGCCGGGCTGCCCAGCCACCGTGCGCGGGGCGGCGTCGGGGTCGGTGATGTCGACCCACTCGAGCTCGTACTCGTCACCGATGCGCGGGTCGAGCAGTGCGGTGTTGTTGCTGGCCGCCAGGCTCTGCGGCACCGCCTGCACGAGGATGGTCTTGATGCGCGCGGCCTGCAGCCGGCCGCCGCGCTGCAGGCTGCCCAGCGCGCGGCTGGTGTCGTTGGGCAGGAAGCGGAACAGGCTGGCGCAGTTGCGGTTGTCCTCCGTCATGTACACCGCGCCCGTCACCGGATCGACGGCCACCGCCTCGTGCACGAAGCGGCCCATCTCGACGATGGGCGTGGCGATGGACTGCGCCGGATCGGCAGCGCACTCGAAGACGTAGCCGTGCTTGCGCCCGCCGATGAGCGAGAAGTCGAGCACCGTCTCCTCGCAGCTGAGCCAGCTGCCCCAGGGGGTGGGGCCACCGGCGCAGTTGCCCAGCGTGCCGCCCAGCGAGGCGGCGGTGCCGGCCCAGCGGTTGTCGCGGAACACGAGGTTCGTGGTGCCGCCGGCCGCGTAGCCGGTGAAGGGCGGCGGGTCGGGCTGGCCCGGCAGCCGGATGACGTTGTTGGCGCCCACGCGCACGGTGACGGCGCCGGTGATCGTGACGATGCCGTTGACGAAGCCGGTGCTGTAGCGCGCCGGGGCCAGGATGGCCTCGGCCTCGGTGGCGACGAGCCCGCGTTCGTGGTTGCGCACCAGCGTCAGCTCGCTGCTGCGGCCGATGCGGCGGCTGCGCACCACGGCCATGCCGTCGTGCAGGCCGGGCGTCGGGCGGCCGTCGCTCATCGGGTCGCCGGTCCAGCCGTGGGAGAGGTAGCTGAAGCCCTCGGGCAGCTGCAGCAGCGGCAGGCCGGTGGCGATGTCGTTCACCGGGGCGATGGGGCCGTAGGGCGAAGGTGCCGACACGGTCTGCTTGCCGCCGATGGCCGCCTGGGCCTGCCGGGCCTGCAGCGCGCCCAGCGTGCCCAGGAAGAGCGACGCTGCCGTGGTGCCGGTGCCTTGCAGCAGGCGGCGGCGGGAGATCGGCACCAGTGGTTCGGCGGGGCGCTGCGACATGGGTTCACCTCGGCGGCGTGAAGGATGGGGTGATGGAGACGGGCAGTCTCGGCACGACCCGTGACCCCGGCATGAAGGCCCCGATGGCCGAAAGGACCGGCCCTGCTCGCAGGCCGCGGGCCCGGTCGGACCCGCCTCAGCCGCCGTCCAGCCCGAGAAAGCCCGCCAGCCGCGCCTGCTCGGCGGCCCAGGCGCCCTTGAACGCCGCGTCACGCGGTGGCCGGCCGCTCAAGTAGCCCGGCTGCACGTCCAGCCGGCCTTCGGCCACCGCCGCATTGGCCCAGCCGATGACACGGCCGCGCCACAGCAGCGGCAGCGCGTAGTAGCCGCGTTGCCGCTTCGCCGCCGGCGTGTAGGCCTCGAAGCGGTAGGCCCAGCCCCAGAAGGCCTCGAAGCGGCGGCGGTCCCAGACGATGGGATCGAACGGGGCCAGCAGGCGCAGCGTGCCGTCGTCGTCGACGCCGGCGTGGCGCTTCGTGCCGGGGTTCTCGCCGGCGGGCCAGTACCAGCGCGTGCCGGCCAGCGCCACGCTGGGCAGCCGCGCCTTCGTGCGCGCCAGCAACGTGCCCATCTTCGGCGTCCACTGCGGCGCCCCGTAGCGGATGCGCCGCACCAGCTCCGACAGGCTGCGCTCGGGCAGCGGCGCGTACAGGTCGACGACGAGGTCGGCCAGGCGGTCGAGCGCCGCGTCGACGTCGCCCGGCGGCTCGTGCGCGGGCCGCGCGGCGTAGAGGCGCACGCCGCCCTCGCGGGCCGCCGTGCGCACGAGGCCGCGGTAGTGCATGCCGTCGAGCAGCTGCGTGCTGGCGCGGCTGGCGCCGCCGAACCAGTTCTTCGTGCGGCCGTGGTCGAAGGCCGCGTCGACGTCCCTGGGATGCACGACGCCGCGCTCGCGCACGAAGTCCAGCACGGCGTGCGCCTGCGCCCAGCGCGACTTCGGCCAGGCGGTGCGCGGCGTGCGCGGGTGCATCAGCGCCGCCAGCTCGCGCGGCAGGAAGCCGTAGTTGACGAAGAAATCTTCCTCGATGGGCAGCCGCGCGTAGCGGGCCTCGAGATCACCGGCGCGGTAGCCGGCGACGCGGTGGCGCAGCGTGAGGTCCTGCGCCCGCGCCGGCGCGCGGATGGGATCGGCCTGCACGAAGCCGAAGCGCGCCAGCGCCTGCGGCAGCGATCGTGCGCTGAACAGGCTGCGCGCCACCGCGTGGCGGCGCAGGTCGTCGAGCGTCAGCGGCACCGCGGCGCTGTGTCTCAGTCGAAGCGCTGCACGACTTCGCCGCCGCCCCACGAGCCGCCGCCCGGGCCGCTGACGTCGAGCGACCAGCGCACCTGCGCGTGGGCGCCGTTGACCAGCACCATCTGCGGCGGCACGTGGCCGATGTCGGCGTCCAGCAGCACCGGGCAGGGCAGGGTGCCCAGCGTGTGGCGCAGCGCGTCGTCCAGGCGCAGCGCGCCGGCGCCGGTGGCATCGGGCACGGGGCTGCGCCCCAGCAGCAGCCCGCTCAGGCCGTCCAGCCAGCCGGCCCAGCGCAGGCGGTGCAGCGCGCGCACCAGGTCGCCCGCGGCCAGGCCGGCGTTCTCAAGGTAGAGGATCACGCCCTCCTGGCGGTGCCGCGCGATGAAGCCGGCGACGTCGCCGTGCACGGTGCCGGCGGTGTGCATCAGCGTGTCCAGGCAGCCGCCCACCAAGCGGCCGTCGAAGGCTTCGCGCGGCCGGCCGTGCAGCGAGCGCCAGCGCGTGGGCTCGGTCAGCTGGTAGGTGCTGGCCGGCGCGGTGGCGAAGTCGCTCCACTGCCGCTGCCAGGCGCGGCTCTGGTGCTGGCGCCAGGCACTGCCGTCGGCGGGCCGCTGCAGCACGGCGCAGGCCTGGGCCGAGAGGGCGTCATCCTGCCCGGGCACCAGGTCCATCAGGCAGGGGCCGTGCGCCGTGGCCCAGCCCAGGCGCAGCGTCAGCGGCAGCATCCAGGTGCTGGTGTCGCTGTAGCCCAGCACCCACTTGGGCCGCGCACGCGCCAGGGCGCCCCAGTCCAGGCGGTCGAGCAATTCGATGGCGAGTTCGCCGCCCCAGGGCGGGATGACGGCGTCGACGTCGTCGCGCATCAGCGTGCGCTCCAGCTCGGCGGCGCGCTCGGCCGCCGGGGCGCTGGCGCCCTGGTGCTCGGCGCGCAGGCAGCGGCCCTCTTCGACGACGAAGCCGCGCTCGCGCAGCGCGCCCAGGCAGAGGTCGAGCCGCGCATGCAGCGCGGGCGGCACGCCCGAGCTGGGGGCGGTCACGACGACGCGGCTGGCAGCCGCGAGCGGGCGTGGATAGCGGATGGGTCCGGGATACGGCTGCGCGGACATGAACCCGGATGATGCCCGCTTGCACCAGCCTGGCGCCTTGGCGTTGACCCGCACCAGCCGGGGCCGCTGGCGGCCCGCGGATCAGCCCGCCGCCGTGGCCAGCCGGAAGCGGCTCACCTGCCGCAGCAGCTCCTGCGCCTGCTGGTCCAGGCTGCCGGCCGCCGCTGCCGACTGCTCGACCAGCGCCGAGTTCTGCTGCGTCACGCCGTCCATGTGCTGCACCGCCTGGCCGACCTGGCCGATGCCGCCGGCCTGCTCGTCGGTGGCCTGGCGGATTTCGGCCATCAGCGTGCTCACGCGCTGGATCGACGCCACGATCTCCTCCATCGTGCGGCCCGCCTCGCCCACCAGTGCCGTGCCGGCGCCGACCTGCTCGACGCTGCTGCCGATGAGGCCCTTGATCTCACGCGCCGAGGCCGCGGCCCGCTGCGCGAGCGAGCGCACCTCCTGCGCCACCACGGCAAAGCCGCGGCCCTGCTCGCCGGCGCGCGCCGCCTCCACCGCGGCGTTCAGCGCCAGGATGTTGGTCTGGAACGCGATGCCGTCGATGACGCCGATGATGTCCGCGATGCGCTGGCTGCCGGCATCGATCTGGCGCATCGTCTGCACCACGCGCTGCATGACCTCGCCGCCGCGCGTGGCCACGCCGCACGCGCTGCCGGCCAGGTCGACGGCCTGGCGCGTGCTGTCGGCGTTGGCGCGCACCGTGCTGGTGAGCTCGTCCATGGTGGCCGCGGTCTGCTGCAGGCTGCTGGCCTGCTGCTCGGTGCGCTCCGAGAGGTCGACATTGCCGGCGGCGATCTGCCGCGCCGCGCCCGCCACGTGGCCGGCGCTGGCCTGCACGGAGCCCACGATCTCCACCAGGCTGTCGTGCATGCGCTGCATCGCCGCGACGAGCTGCGAGGTCTCGTCGCGGCCCTGGAAGCCCTCGCGCCGCTCCACGGGCACCGTGAGGTCGCCGTCGGCCATGCGCAGCGCGCACTGCCGCACGTACTCGATGGGCCGCACGATGGAACGTGTCAGCACCCAGCCGGCCAGGGCGGCCGTGGCCACCGCCAGCAGGCCGACGCCCAGCATCGCCAGCAGGCCATGGCGCCAGGCCGAATCGGCATCGGCCCGCGCGCTGTCGACCACCTGGCGCAGGTGGCTGCGGTTGGCGGCGATCGCGTCCTGCCAGGCGGCGACGGCGGGCATCGCATCCTGGCGCAGCGCGGCCAGGGCGGCGGCGTCGTCGTCGGCCTGTGCCAGCGCGATCACGCGGTCGTTGGCGGCACGTGCGCGCGTGGCGGCCTCGGCGATCGCGGCGCGCAGCGGGCGGGCCTCGGGGCTGGGCGGGTGCGACTGCAGCGCCGCCCAGGCCTTGTCGTAGCTGGCCCGCGCGGCCAGGATGCGCGCCACCTCGGCCTGGCGGCCGGCCTCGTCGTCGAGCAGGATCAGCGTGCGCACGTCGCGCGCCACCAAATGCACCTGCTCCGCCATCTCGACGTTGAGCGCGTAGCGCGACATCGCGCGGTCGCTCACGTCGACGTCGGTGTGCAGGCTCTTCAGCGCGGTCACGCCGGTGGTGGTGACCAGCCCCAGCAGCAGGCACATGGCGCCAAACGCCAGGGCCAGGCGGCGGCCGATCGGGATGTGGGACAGTCGCATCGGGGTCCTCGTGGCGGCAGGGCCTTGCGGGCCGGATGCGCGCTTATCGACCCGTGGGTCTGTGCCTTGAATCCATTCGGGCGTTATCTCTGACCTGGCAGGCGCCGTGGCGACTGCATGCGCATTCAGCACGCATGCCACCAGTGGCGGCAGGGCCACCCGCCCGGCCGGCGCAGAAAAAAGCCCCGCCAAGGCGGGGCTGGTTCAGACGCGGTGTGCGGACTCAGGCCGCGCGGCGGCGCAGCGCGCCGATGGCCGCCAGCGCCAGGCCGGCCAGGGCCAGCGTGCCCGGGGCCGAGACCGTGCCGCCGGTGTCGGGGATGCCGCAGGCCGTGGGCGAACCGGTCTGCAGGCAGGCCGCCTCGGTGGCGGTGAGCGCGCCGTCGTAGAAGCGGATCTTGTCGACGAAGCCGGCCGAGGCCTCGCCCGGCACCGCCAGGTCGTCGCGGAAGAAGTTCACCAGCTGGCCCGGCGTGCTGAAGATGGCGTCGCCGACGGCATCGGTGCGCGACAGGATGTTCAGGCCGTCGGCGTAGATGTTGAACGCGTCCGTGGCGTCGTCGCGGGTGATGATGATGTTCACCATCCGGCCCGGGCTGAAGATGCCGGCACCCGTGGTGTCGGGGTAGAACTGGATCGAGCCGAAGTAGTTGTAGAGGCCGCGGTCGGTGCTGCGGTCCTTGAAGTCGATGATGCGGCGCCAGCTGGTGGTGGCGTCGAACGAGAAGGCCATCTCGATGGAGTAGTCGGCCGCGTCGAACAGGCCGTTGGCCAGTTGCAGACCCGAGTTGGTCGGGAAGCTGAAGCCCGTGGCGCCGATGGTGCCGTTGGGGCCGCCCGCGTTGATGGGCGTGAGGGCCGGGCCGCCGAGCGCATCGGCCAGCGTGCCGTTGAGCTGGTAGTCGTGCGCGAGCACGGCAGCGGCCTGCGCGCCGCCGGCAAGGCTCAGGGCGGCAAGGGCGGTGGCGACGAATCGGATCGTGTTCTTCATGGGCGGTGAGGGCCGGTTCAGGGGTGTGGGCAGAGGTGGATCGAAGGAGCGCAGGCGCGATCCCGCTCCCAGACTCAGCAACACGCGGGCCATGCACGGTTTTCCCGGGCGTGACAACAAGTTACCGACTGCTGGCCTAGGGGGGCCAGGCCGGGTGTCAGCGGGGTCGACACAGGCGCTGTGAAGGACTGCACGAACCGTCGGCCGCTCGCGCAGGCGGACGCCGAAAGCAACGACGGGCGACTCCCGTCGCCCGTCAGGTCAGCCGCTTCGCGGCGGCGTGCAAGCTCGCTTCGCTCGGGGCCTTACAGGCCCGCAGCCGCGCGCAGCGCGGCTGCCTTGTCGGTCCGCTCCCACGAAAACTCCGGCTCCTCGCGGCCGAAGTGGCCGTACGCCGCGGTCTTTTCGTAGATCGGGCGCAGCAGGTCCAGCATCTGAATGATGCCTTTGGGGCGCAGGTCAAAGTGCTCGGCCACCAAAGCGGCC
>JAIXTY010000024.1 GCA_027483705.1 Rubrivivax sp. | reverse complement strand
GGCATAGGCCACCTGCACCTGGCACTGCTTGGCCAGGCCGGCCGCGACCACGTTCTTGGCCACGTAGCGCGCGGCGTAGGCGGCCGAGCGGTCCACCTTGGACGGGTCCTTGCCGCTGAAGGCGCCGCCACCGTGCGGGCAGGCGCCGCCGTAGGTGTCGACGATGATCTTGCGGCCCGTGAGGCCGCAGTCACCCTGCGGGCCGCCGATGACGAAGCGCCCCGTGGGGGTGACCAGGTAGCGCGTGTTCTGCAGCCACTCCTTGGGCAGCACGGGCTTGATGATCTCCTCGATCACGGCCTCGTAGAAGCTCGGCTTGAGCTTCGTCATGCTCTCGCTCTGGTCGGGGCTGTGCTGCGTGCTCAGCACGACGGTGTCGATGCTGTGCGGCTTGCCATCGACGTAGCGCATCGTCACCTGGCTCTTGGCGTCGGGCCGCAGGAAGGGCAGCTTGCCGCTCTTGCGCAGCTCGGCCTGGCGCTCCACCAGGCGGTGGGCGTAGTAGATCGGCGCCGGCATCAGCTCGGGCGTCTCGTCGCAGGCGTAGCCGAACATCAGGCCCTGGTCGCCGGCGCCGGTGTTGAGGTGGTCGTCAGACGCGTGGTCCACGCCCTGGGCGATGTCGTTGGACTGCTTGTCGTAGCAGACCATCACCGCGCAGCCCTTGTAGTCGATGCCGTACTCGGTGTTGTCGTAGCCGATGCGCTTGATGGTGTCGCGCGCGACCTGGATGTAGTCGACGTGCGCGTTGGTCGTGATCTCGCCAGCCAGCACCACGAGGCCGGTGTTCGTCAGCGTCTCGGCGGCCACGCGCGAGCGCGGGTCCTGCTTGAAGATGGCGTCGAGAATGGCGTCCGAGATCTGGTCGGCCACCTTGTCGGGATGGCCTTCGGACACGGACTCGGAGGAGAAGAGGAAATCGCTCGCCACGGTGGGGCTCCTGGAAGAAGTGAAGTCACTGAAACTGCGTCGTCGCTGCTCAGAAGGCTTCCGGAACCCGCGGCGAACGCTTTAGCGGTTTTGGTTGGACTGCCCGGCATCACTGCCCGGATCAGGCCCTGCGGCGCCTCGGTATGCTTGGCCCCGCTGATCGCCCCGCAAGTTGTCCTTTAACTCGGCGATCCGCCGATGATACCCAACGCCCCGTGCCGCCTTTCCTCTTCACCTGGCTCGCCCGCCGCCGACTGCGGCATCTGCACGCTGTGGGCGCTGCGCTGGGCTGGGTGGCCTACCTCGCCTCGGGCGTGTACCGCCAGCGCCTGAACGCCAATGCGGCCCGGGGCGGTGTCACCACGGCCGAGCGCCGCCGCTCGGTGGCCGAGGCCGGCAAGATGGTGATGGAGCTGCCCCGGCTGTGGCTGCGCCCGCACGACGAGCCCATCGCCGACCCCGTGGCCTGGCATGGCGACGGCCTGATCGACGCCGCGCTGGCGCGTGGCCGCGGCCTGATGCTGCTGACGGCCCACCTGGGCAGCTTCGAGGTCGCGGCGCAGGCCTATGCCGAGCGCTGGGGCGCGCGGCAGCCGATGACGGCGCTGTACCGCCCGGCGCGCCAGCCCTGGCTGCGCGGGATGATGGAACGTTCGCGCCAGCGCCCGGGGCTGCTGACGGCGCCGGCCAGCCTGGCCGGCGTGCGCCAGCTGATGCGCGCGCTGAAGGCCGGGCAGACGCTGGGCATGCTGCCCGACCAGGTGCCGCCCGACGGCCTGGGCGTTTGGGCGCCGTTCCATGGCGAACCGGCCTACACGATGACGCTGGCCACCCGGCTGGCGGCGCAGACCGGCTGCGAGGTGCTGCTGATCACGGTCCAGCGCCGCCCGCACGGCGCCGGCTACGACATCCACGTCCACCCTTTGCCCGAGCCGCTGCCGCCGGCCGGCGGCGACGAGGCCGCCTGGACGCTGGCGGCGGCCACCGTGCTGAACCGCGCGATGCAGTGGCAGATCGGCCGCCTGCCCTCGCAGTACCTGTGGGGCTACCACCGCTTCAAGCAGCCGCGACAGGCGGAGCCCTCGGCATGATCGAGAACCTCGCGGCACGCGTCGTGCTGGCCCTGGTGTGGCTGCTGAGCCACCTGCCGCTGGGCGCGCAGGCGGCCATCGGCCGCGGCCTGGGCGGCTTGATGTTCCACCTGGCGCGCGAGCGCCGCCACGTGGCGCGCACGAACCTGGCGCTGTGCCTGCCCGAACTCGGCAAGGCCGAGCGCGAGGCGCTGCTGCGCGAGCACTTCGCGCTGGTCGGGCGCAGCACGCTGGAGCGCGGCGTGCTGTGGCATGCTTCGGAAGCGCGGCTCAGGCGCATGATCCATGTCGAGGGCGATGTCGGCTTTGCCGAGCGCCACCCGGGCCCGGTGATGTGGCTCGTGCCGCACTTCCTGGCGCTCGAGGTCGCCGGCGCCGCGACGCAGATCTTCCAGCGCCGGCTGGCGATGGATGTCTACACGCCGCAGAGCGTGGCGGTGTTCGACGCCGCGCTGCTGAAGGGCCGCGGCCGCTTCGGCCGCGCGGAGTTCCTCAAGCGCGAGGACGGCGCGCGCGCCATCGTCAAGGCCGTCCGCCGCGGGCGGGTGTTCTTCAACGCGCCCGACATGGACTTCGGCCTGCGCGACGCCGCCTTCGTGCCCTTCTTCGGCCACCCGGCGGCCACGTTGCTGGCCCCCAGCCGGCTGGCGCGCAGCCTGGGCATGGCGGTGCAGCCGGTGGTGGCCGAGATGCTGCCCGGCGGCCAGGGCTTTCGCGTGGTGTTCGGCGAGCCCTGGACCGACTGGCCCACCGACGACCCCGAAGCCGACGCCGCCCGCATGAACCGCTTCATCGAAGCGCAGGTCCGCGAGCGGCCGGCCCAGTACCTGTGGGTGCACAAGCGCTTCAAGGCGCGGCCGCCGGGGGCGCCGCCGGTGTACGACTGAGCCACCCAGGCCATCGCCGCCCCTTCGAATCTGCACCGTGGCGCGGCCCGGCGGGATAATCCCGCCACCATGGCGACCACGCGGCTGGCCTTTACCAAGATGCACGGCGCGGGCAACGACTTCGTCGTGCTCGACGCCACGCGCGCGCCGCTGGCCCTGAACCACGAGCAGCTGCGCCACCTGGGCGACCGGCGCTTCGGTGTCGGCGCCGACCAGATCCTCGCCGTCGAGGCCGCCGCACCGGGACCGGCCGTCCACCTCCGCTACCGCATCTTCAACGGCGCCAGCGGCGACGAGGTCGAGCACTGCGGCAACGGCGCGCGCTGCTTCCTGCGCTACGTGCACGAGCAGGGCCTGACGACGAAGCGCCACGTGCGCGTGGCCACCGTCAACAACGTGCTGGAGCTGGTGCTCGAGGACGATGGCCGCGTCACGGTGGACATGAACCGCCCGGTGTTCGCGCACGAGGACATCCCCTTCGACCCGGGCGCGCTGGTGGCGCGGCTGGAGGGCGGCTTCGAGCGCTGGGCGCTTGAGGGCGCGGAGCCGTGGCGCTGGGCCGTGCTGTCGATGGGCAACCCGCACGCCGTCACGCGCGTGGACGACGTCGACACCGCGCCGGTGGCGAGCATCGGCCCGCTGGTTGAGACACACCCGCGCTTCCCGAACCACGTGAACGTCGGCTTCCTGCAGGTGCTGTCGCGGCGCGAGCTGCGCCTGCGCGTGCACGAGCGCGACGCCGGCGAGACGCTGGCCTGCGGCACCGGCGCCTGCGCGGCCGTGGTGGCCGGCGTGCGGCTGGGCTGGCTCGACGGCGACGTCGAGGTGCACACCCGCGGCGGCGACCTGCGCATCCGCTGGGCCGGCGGCCCCGACGACGCGGTCTTCATGACCGGCCCCGCCCAGACCGTCTACCGAGGAGAGATCGAACTGTGAGTTCCATCAGCGGCATCACCGAAGCCGACATCGCGCACTTCCTGGCCAACAACCCGGCCTTCTTCGAGCGCCACGCCGAACTGCTGGCGAGCATCACGCTCACCAGCCCGCATGGCCAGCGCGCGGTGTCGCTGCAGGAGCGGCAGATGGAAATGCTGCGCGAGCGCATCAAGGGCCTGGAGATGCGCATCGTGGAGATGATCCGCCACGGCCAGGAGAACCTGGGCATCGCCGACCGCATCCACCGCACCACGCGCCGCCTGCTGCTGACCACCGACCCGGCGCTGCTGCCCACGCGCCTGGTCGAGACGCTGAAGCACGAGTTCCTCATCCCGCAGGCCGGCCTCCGGCTATGGCACGTGGCCGAGGCCTACGCCGGCGAACCCTGGGCCCAGGGCGCCAGCGACGACGCGCACACCTTCGCCGCCAGCCTGACCATGCCGTACTGCGGCGCCAACAGCGGTTTCGAGGCCGCGGAGTGGCTGGGCGACCAGGCCGCGGTGGCCTCGATGGCGATGCTGCCGCTGCGCCAGGGCGACGACTGCTTCGGACTGCTGGTGCTGGGCTCGCCCGACCCCACGCGCTACGCCGCCGACATGGGCACCGACTTCCTGATGCGCATCGGCGAGCTCGCCAGCGCCGCGCTGTCGCGGCTGCGCGCGCCCGCCGCCTGACGCGGGCCGCCGCCGGTGGCCACGCCGTCGTCGCCCGAATTGCAGGCCTTCCTGCAGCACCTGGCGGTGGAGCGGCGGCTGGCCGACCGCACCGTGGCCATGTACGCCGAGGCCCTGGCGCGGCTGGAGCGCTTTGCGGCCGCCGCTGGCGTGGCGCTGCTGCGCGCCGAGCCGCACCACCTGCGCGGCTTCGTCGTGCAGCTGCGCGCGGCGGGGCTGGCGCCGCGCAGCATCGCCATCGCGCTGGCCGCCTGGCGCGGCCTGTACCGCTGGTGGGGCCGCCAGGGCGTGGTGGCGGCCAACCCCGTGGACGGCCTGCGCCCGCCCAAGGCCCCGAAGCCGCTGCCCAAGGCGCTGAGCGTGCAGCAGGCGGTGGCGCTGGCCGCGCACCCCGGGCTGCCGGGTGACGGCCCGCACGCCGCCGCGCTGGCCGCGCGCGACCATGCCATCGGCGAGCTGCTCTACGGCGCCGGCCTGCGCATCGGCGAGGTGCTGGGCCTGGACCTGCCGGGCAGCGCCGCGGCGGCCGGCTGGGTGGACCTGGACGACGCCACCGCGCACGTGCTGGGCAAGGGCCGCAAGCGGCGCAGCGTGCCGGTGGGCGGCGCGGCGCTGCAGGCGCTGCGCGACTGGCTCGCTCGGCGGCCCGAGCTGGCGGCGGCCGGCGAGACGGCACTCTTCGTCAGCCAGCGCGGCACGCGGCTGAGCCCCAACCAGCTGCGCCTGCGCCTGGCGCGGCAGGCCCAGCAGGCCGGGCTGCCGACCAAGGTGCACCCGCACATGCTGCGCCACAGCTACGCCAGCCACCTGCTGCAGAGCAGCGGCGACCTGCGCGCCGTGCAGGAGCTGCTGGGCCACGCCAGCATCAGCACCACGCAGGTCTACACGAAGCTCGACTTCCAGCACCTGGCCCAGGTGTACGACGCGGCGCATCCGCGCGCCAAGGCCAAGCCCAAGCCGGGTTGAGGGCGGCCGGGCCTGGCGCGATCAGGCCCCGGCGTCGACCAGGCACTCGCGCATCAGGGCCCGCAAGGTCTGCAGCCCCGGCGGCTCGGTGCGGCGGCGCAGCGTGACGAGGCCGAAGCGCGCCGTGGCGGCCAGCGCCGGCGCCACGCGCACGGGCACCAGGTCGGGCGCGGCGGCGCGGATGGCCAGCAGCACGGCGTTGCTGTGGCGCGCCACCTCCACCAGGCTGGGCAGCTCGTCGCAGCGCAGCGTGACGAGCACGTCGGGGTGGGCCTGCGGGCCGTAGCGCTCCACCAGCACACGCGCCACCTCGTCGGAAAGCGGCGTGCTCGCCACCGGGTACTGGCGCAGCGCCGCCAGGTCGCAGGGCGAGCGGCGGCGCGCCAGCGGGTGGCCGCGGCGCACGAGGAAGGCGCCACGCATCTCGTGCAGGTCGCGTGTGTCGAGGTCGGGCGAGGGGCGCAGCGACCGCGCGTCGACCACCAGCGCGTCGAGCGTGCGTTCGCGCAGCGCCTGCACCAGCTGCTCGGTGGCGGCGCGCGCCACCTGCAGCTGCAGCTTCGGGTGCTCGCGCGCGCAGCGCAGCAGCAGCGGCGTCATCAGCATCGCGCCCGGGCCGGAGCCGAGGCCAACGCGCAGCAGGCCTTCGTCGCCATCGCCCTCGCTGCGCGGGCGGCCCAGGCGGCGCGCGCGTTCGCGCAGGTCGTCGGCGGCCAGCACCAGCTCGCTGGCGCGCGCCACCATCTCGCGGCCGAAGGGCGTGAGCTCGCTCTGTCGGCCGATGCGGTCAAACAGGCGCTGGCCCAGCTCGCCCTCCAGCGCGCCGATGCTTCGGCTGAGCGCCGGCTGCGTGATGAAGAGGGCGGCCGCCGAACGGCTGAACGAGCCGGTGCGGGCCAGCGACAGCAGGTGGCGCAGCTGAACAAGCGTCATGGCCCGGGCTCCCGATGCATGAGACGAACTCATCGTAAATCAAAGAACAATGCATTGGACTCACGGCCGCCCACGGCCGACAGTGCGCTCCGAGGTCCCCAACCGCGCCGATTCGGCGCCCCAACCCGGAGTGCCTGCCATGTCGCTGCACCGTTCGCTTCGTCGCTTGTTCGTCGTCGTCGGCCTGCTGGCCGCCGGCACCGCCGCCCTGGCGCAGGGCCTGTCCACCAAGCCGGTGAACCTGATGGTTCCGTACCCGGCGGGCGGCCCGTCGGACGCCATCGCGCGCATCTTCAACACGCCGCTGGGCCAGGCGCTGGGCCAGCAGGTGCTGGTCGAGAACCTCGGTGGCGTG
The DNA here is from genome assembly GCA_027483705.1 of Rubrivivax sp. Classification (GTDB taxonomy): domain Bacteria; phylum Pseudomonadota; class Gammaproteobacteria; order Burkholderiales; family Burkholderiaceae_C; genus Rubrivivax. The sequence continues at coordinate 13,699 of JAIXTY010000024.1, read as the reverse complement.
GCCGGCGCGCTGGCCGCGCAGAAGGTGCTGGCCGCGCCGGCCGACGGGCAATACATCTTCCAGGGCTCGCCCAACGAAGTGATCCTCTCGCCGCTGGCCAACGCCGCGGTCAAGCTCAAGGCCGAGGACTTCCGCCTCGTGCACCCGGTGGCCGACGCGGTGATGGTGTTCGTCACCCGCAAGGACCTCGGCGTGAACAGCGTCGACGAGCTCGTGGCACTCGCCCGCAAGTCGTCGGCGCGGCCGCTCACCTACGGCAGCGTCGGCATCGGCTCGCTGTACCACCTGATCCTCGAGCAGGCGCAGGCCCAGGCCGGCATCCAGCTGGCGCACGTGCCGTACAAGGGCAACGCGCCGCTGCTGCAGGACATCGCTGGCGGCCAGGTGGACTTTGCCGTGCTCGTCTACAGCGCCGCGATGGGCGCGCTGGCCGAGCAGGGCCGGCTGAAGGTGATCGCCCAGCTCGGCGCGCAGCGCTCGGAGCTGCTGAAGAACGTGCCCACGGTGAGCGAAGGCCAGGCGCTCAAGAACTTCGCGTTCAAGATCTGGACCGGCTTCATGGTGCCGAAGAGCACGCCCGAAGACGTGGTGCAGCGCCTGCACGCGGCCATCGGCAAGACGCTGCAGGACCCGGCCGTGCGCAGCGCGCTGGCCGCGCAGACGCAGCTCGCGGCCTCGCCGATGAGCCTGGCCGAGTCGGCCAGGTTCTTCGAGGCCGAGACGGCGCGCTACCGCGGCATCGCGCGGCAGATCAACCTGCAGCCGCAGTGAAGCAGGCCCCGCACCGGAGCCGGCCGTGACCTACCTGCTCGATGCCCTGCACGCCCGCGTCGGCGAGTTCGTGGCGCTGCGGCGCGATCTGCACCAGCACCCCGAACTGGCCTTCGAGGAGCACCGCACCGCGGCCCTGGTGGCGCAGAAGCTCCGGGACTGGGGCTATGCCGTCACCACCGGCCTGGGCGGCACCGGCGTCGTGGGCACGCTGGTGCGCGGCACCGGCTCGCGGCGCCTGGGCCTGCGCGCCGACATGGACGCGCTGCCGATTCATGAAGCCAGCGGGCGCGCCTGGGCCAGCCAGCGCCCCGGCCTGATGCACGCCTGCGGCCACGACGGCCACACCGCGATGCTGCTGGCCGCCGCGCGCCAACTGGCCGACGAAGGCCGCTTCGACGGCACGCTGCACCTCATCTTCCAGCCGGCCGAAGAAGGCGGCGGCGGCGCGCTGCGCATGATGGCCGACGGCCTGTTCGAGCGCTTCCCCTGCGACGCCGTGTTCGCCATGCACAACATGCCGGGCGTGCCGCAGGGTCAGCTCGTGCTGCGCGAGGGCGCGGCGATGGCTTCGTCGGACTACGCCACCATCACGCTCACCGGCATCGGCGGCCACGGCGCGATGCCGCAGCACGCGGCCGATCCCATCGTCGCCGCCGCCAGCCTGGTGATGGCCCTGCAGACGGTGGTGTCGCGCAACGTCGACCCGCTGCAGGCCGCGGTGGTGACGGTGGGCGCGCTGCACGCCGGCCAGGCCAACAACGTGATCCCGGCCAGCGCCACGCTGGAGCTGAGCGTGCGCGCACTCGACCGCGGCGTGCGCGCGCTGCTCGAGCGGCGCATCCGCGCACTGGCCGAAGCGCAGGCGGCGAGCTTCGGCGTGCAGGCCACGGTGGACTGGCGCAGCGGCTACGCCGTGCTGGTGAACAGCGCCGCCGAGACGGCCTTCGCGCGCGAGGTGGCGCTGGCGCTGCGCGGCCCCGAGCGTGTGACGCTGCAGGGCCCGCCGCTCACCGGCAGCGAGGACTTCGCCTTCATGCTGGAGCGCGTGCCCGGCAGCTACCTGCTCATCGGCAACGGCGACGAGCCCGGCGGCTGCATGGTCCACCACCCGGGCTACGACTTCAACGACGACAACATCGCCGTCGGCAGCGCCTTCTGGGTGCGGCTGGCCGAGCGCTTCCTCGGCGGTGCCGAGGCTGGAGAACCCTGATGCACGTGATCGTTCTCGGCGCCGGCCTGCTCGGCGTCACCTCGGCCTACTTCCTGCGCCAGCAGGGCCACGAGGTCACCGTGGTCGACCGCCAGGCCACGCCGGCGGCCGAGACCAGCTTCGCCAACGGCGGCCAGATCTCGGTGAGCCACGCCGAGCCCTGGGCCAACCCGAGCGCGCCGCTGAAGGTGCTGCAGTGGCTGGGCCGGGAAGACGCGCCGCTGCTGTTCCGCCTGCGGGCCGACAGGCGCCAGTGGCTGTGGGGCCTGCAGTTCCTGCGCGAATGCACACCGGGCCGCACGCGCCACAACATCGAGCAGATCGTGCGGCTGGGCACCTACAGCCGCGAGACGCTGCAGGCGCTGCGCCGCGAGCGCGGCCCCGAGTACGACCAGCGCACGCAGGGCATCCTGCACTTCTACACGAGCCAGAAGGAGTTCGATGGCGCTGCGGGCCCGGCCGCGCAGATGCGCGCCCTGGGCTGCGACCGCCGCGTCATCAGCGCCGACGAGGCCGTGGCGCTGGAGCCCGCGCTGCGCCACATCCGCCCGCAGCTGGCCGGCGCCACCTACACCGCCGAAGACGAATCGGGCGACGCCAACCGCTTTGCGCGCGAGCTGGTGCAGCGCTGCATCGACGACGGCGTGCGCTTCCGCATGAGCCACACCGTCACGGCGCTGCGGCCGGCGGGCGGCGCCATCGACCACGTCGAGGCCACCGACGCCGAGGGCCGCTTCCAGCGCCTGCGCGCCGACGCCTACGTGCTGGCGATGGGCAGCCTGAGCCCGCTGCTGGCAGCGCCGCTGGGCGTGCGGCTGCCGATCTACCCGGCCAAGGGCTACTCGGTGACGATGCCGGTGAAGGACGCGTCGATGGCGCACCAGGTGTCGCTGACGGACGACGAGTACAAGCTGGTGTTCTCGCGCCTCGGCGACCGCCTGCGCATCGCCGGCACGGCCGAGCTCAACGGCTACGACCGCGACCTGAACCGCGTGCGCTGCGAGGCCATCGTGCGCCGCGTGGAGCAGCTGTTCCCCGGCGCCGGCGACAGCACGCAGGCGCAGTTCTGGACCGGCCTGCGCCCGGCCACGCCGAGCAACGTGCCGATCATCGGCCGCTCGACGCTGCCCAACCTGTACCTCAACACCGGCCACGGCACGCTGGGCTGGACGCATGCGTGTGGTTCGGGCAAGAGCATCGCGCGCATCGTCAGCGGCCTCGTCCCGGAGGTGGACTTCGCGTTCACCGGCGAGCTGCCGGCGCGGCGGCCGATGGTTCAGGGCGCGATGCGGCCGACCTGAAGCGCGGCTTCGGCCAGCCGGGCCTGCAGCGCGGCCAGCGCGGGCGCAAAGGCCGGGGTGGTTGGCGCGGCCTGCAGACGTGCGAGCCACTCGCGCGCCAGCGCCAGCGCCGGGTGCCAGGTGGCCAGCGGCACGCTGGCCGGCAGCTGCAGCGGCGGCAGCGCATCGCGCAGCGCGCCGGCGGCCGTGGGCGCCAGCGCCATCGGCAGCATGTCGTAGGCCGGGGCCAGTGCGCAGGCCTGGCCGGGCGCGCTGAAGAGCGACAGGTTGCCCCTGTGCATGTCGGTGTTGGCGATGAGCACGCCGAAGCCATGCAGCAGATCCACCACCGGCACGGCGGCCGGCTCCACCAGGCGCTGCGCCACCAGGGCGCGCACGGCCAGCGGCCAGGGCGCGCTGCGGTTGCCGGTGAACTCGTCGTCCAGGCAGCCCAGCGAATGCAGCGCGCGGCGGCCGAAGGCGCCTACACGGTCGAAGCGCTCGAGCTGCAGGAAACGCTGGCTGCCGTGCTCGACGAGCTCGGTGCGCGCGGCTGCGACGCCGCCGTCGTGCAGCACCTGCAGCGCGAGATGCTCGGCCAGCAGCAGATCACGCCAGCGCGCGGTGAGCGGGTTGGCCTCGGGCAGGCTGAACTTCACGATCACGTGGGCCGGCCCCGCGGCGGTGTCGGTAAAGGCCGTGAACTTGGGCTGCTCGCCACCGGCCGACGAGCCCGGCACGTCGCCCGCCAGCGCCTGCGCCGCACGGGCCGCGTAGACGGCGCCGCGCTGGCGGCGCGGCACCGGTTCGGGCGGGGGCAGCGCCAGGAACTGATCGCGCGCGGTGTCGCCCACCAGCACGTTGCCCACGGCGTCGTGCCCCTGCGCGGCCAACGCGCGCAGCACGTGGCGGTCGGACCAGACGTTCACGTCGGCCGGCAGCGCCAGCGCCGCGGCATGGCGCTGCGCGAAGGCGCGGCCGAGAAAGCCCTGTGGCCGCAGGTCGGCCAGCCACCAGGGCAGCCCGTCGCTGGGGCGCACCGTGCCATCGGCGCCGGCCACGGCAAAGCCGGCCGGGCGCAACGGCAGCAGCTCGCCCAGCTCGTGCAGGCGGCCGGCGTCGTCGACGCGGCGAAGCGGCAGCCGCGGCAGCTCGGGCCAGGTGTCGCGGAGTGAATAGAAGGAAGAGCGCCCTTGGCCCAGCCGCAGCACCTCGTCGCCCAGCGCCGCCAGCGCGCGCGACACGGTCGGCTGGCTCAGCCGCAGCAACTGCTGCAGCGCACGGCTGCTCTGCGGGCCGCGGGCCAGTGCGTCACGGATGGCGGCTTCGTGCGAGGGCATTCATGAATTACAACATGAATAGAAAAGCGAATCGAAGCCTGGGCGTCTCGCGGCGGGATCCCGCGGCCTGCCCTGCCGCTCAGGCTGCGCCGTCGCGCTGCTGCCGCGCGGCGCCGCTCAGCGCCCGCCGACCTCGTCTTCGGGTGGAAACCGCGCCTCCGCCGACGGCCAGCGCACGTCGATCTCGCGCACGCGCGGGCCGAGCAGGCTCACCGGCTCGCTGTCGATCACGCCGCCGGCGCTGATGCCCCAGCGGTCGTCGAGGCCGACGCGCAGGCCGTCGAGCGACGCCAGCGGTGCATTCACCGTGGCCGCGGTCTCCACCGTCGTGTCGCTCTGCACGCGGCCCTCGCGCGTGACCAGCGTGCGCTCTCGCAGCCGCGTGGTCGCGAAGAACAGCTGCATGCGCATCGCGCGCTCGCCCAGCTCGACGCGGCTGGTGGCGCCGACGTTGCCGGCGGCGGTGTCGGAGGCCGGCCCGAGGTCGGTGACGTTGCCGCTGCCGCTCCATTCGATGCGCGTCGTGGTGTCGGCCTCGGTGCGCTCGATCGAACCCGAGGCCGACCAGTCGGCGCTGGTGCCCAGCATGTGCGACAGCAGCACGGTCGGCTGCTGCTCCAGCGGCGGCTGATCGGGGCGCAGGCGGTAGCCGCGCACGTCGCCGCGCAGCCGCAGGCGCAGCGTCACGTCGAGCAGCAGGCCGCCGATGCGCATGCGCAGCGTGAACGGCAGCTCCCAGTACGTGAGCTGCACGGCGTTGGTCCAGCGCCCGTCGTTGAACAGCTGCAGGTAGCCGCCCTGCAGGCTGCGCGGCAGGCGCGCCCACACGTAGTCGCCGCGCCAGGCGTCGATGCGCAGCGTCTCGCCGAATCTCACCGTGGGGTCGGTGGCGCGGGCCATCAGCAGCTCGTCGAAGCGGTTGAGGCTGCCGGCCAGGCGCACCGAGCCGTCGCGCTCGGCGCCGAACTGGCCGATGAGCTCGCAGCTCTCGTCGGCCTCGTTCACCAGCGCGTAGTCCAGCGTCGGCGTCAGCACGTTCACATACTCGGCCGGACTGGCCTGCGGAAAGTAGGCCAGCTCGCTGCTGCTGGCCAGGCCGCGGCCGATCAGGAACTGCAGCGTCTCGCCGTTGCCGTAGTTGCGCAGGCGCGGCGTGCGGCGCAGGCCGGTGGCCAGCGGGCCGTCGAAGGCGTTGGTGGCCAGCGTGAGGTGGAAGAAGTCCTCGGCCACGGCCAGCATCTGCGCCATCGGCACGCCGCCGCTGAAGCCGACCAGCGTGCGCACGCCGCGGGCGCCCAGCATGCCCTGCCAGCCGCCGACGATGCCGCCGCCGGCGACGTTGAGCCAGGCCAGGCTGTTGGGTTCGAACTGCCAGTCGTAGAAGCGGCCGAAGTCCGGCGTGATGCCGAGCACGGCACGGTACTGCGGCGTGTCCGAGCGCAGGTCGGGCACGATCAGGTTCACCAGCCGGCCGGTGGCCAGGTCGTCCTCGTAGGCGGCCTCGGCGGTGGCGCTGCCGCCCGTGCCGACGAAGGCACGCGTCGTGGTGGCGATGGCGCTCACGGCGGCCAGCGCCGGGCCGGGTTCGGCAGGGTCGCTGGCGCTGCTGCCGAAGCTGTTGACGAAGAAGACCCCGTCGCCGCGCACGGCCTTCAGGCCCTCGACCGTGGTTTCGCGGGCGAACTCGAAACCGTCATCGGGGGTCTGCGGCACCAGCTGCAGCCCGCGCGCGGTGGCGATGGCGCGCAGGTCGGGCAGGGTGCGCGGGCCGACATCGGCGGCCACGTGGTGCCCGAAGCTCTGCGGTGCGATGGGCCCGAGCATGTCCAGAAGGCGCATCTGTCGCGCCACCAGCAGGCGCGGCAGGTCGGTGCCGGCCGCCAGGGCGACCCGGCGGTCACCGCCGGGCCCGGCCGCGAGGCGCCGGCGCACGGCCGCCGGCACGGCGGGTACGGCCGGCGCCGCCTGGGCCTGCCCGGGTGCCGCGCCGACCACCCGGCGCGGGTTGGGCACCACCATCAGCCAGCGGCCGGCGGCGGTGCGGCCCCAGGCCGTCTGCGTGGCGGCGTCGACCCCCGTGCGCGCGAAGGCGCCGGTGCGCGCCAGCTCGGCGGCCATGGCCGCGGCATCGAAGCCAGGCGTGCGCCCGGCCAGCGCGGTGACGGCCGCCAGGGCCGTCTGCGTGGCCTGGGCCGCCAGGTTGGACGCGGCGCTCGTGCCCGCCGGTGGTGGTGGTGGTGGCGGTGGCGGTGGGGGTGGGGGTGGCGGTGGTGGCGGCGGCGGCGGTGTGCCGCCGCCGGCCCCGGCGCCGGTGTCGTCACCACCGCCGCCGCAGCCGGCAAGCCCGGGCAGTTGCAGGACCACCAGGCCGCCAGCGGCCCAGGAGAGCCAGCGGCGGCGTTCGGCGGGATCGGGCAGCGTCATGGCAGGTCTCGGCAGCGCGGTGTCCTGACACTAAGGCCGCAGGCGTGATGCCGCCGTTACGCAGCGGGCCCCGACCGCCGCCAGACCCGCTCAGTGGAAGAACGCGTAGCCCACGACGATGGCCCCGATCACGCCCACCAGGTCGGCAAAGAGGCCGCAGGCCAGCGCATAGCGTGTCTTCACGATGTTCACGCTGCCGAAGTACACCGCCAGCACGTAGAAGGTGGTCTCGGTGGAGCCCTGGATGATGGCCGCCAGCTTGCCCTGGAACGAATCGACGCCGTAGGTCGTCATCACGTCCACCATCAGGCCGCGCGCGCCGCTGCCCGACAGCGTCTTCATCAGGCCCACCGGCAGCGCGGGCACGAAGTCGGCGTTCATGCCCAGCGCCACCACGAGCGCGCCGATGCCGCCGACGATGAAGTCCATGCACCCGGTGGTGCGGAACACCGAGATCGCCACCAGGATGGCGATGAGGTACGGGATGATGGTCACGGCCACGCCGAAGCCGTCTTTCGCGCCGTCGACGAAGGCCTCGTAGACGTTGATGCGCCGCGCCGCGCCCACGGCCACGAAGAGCACGATGATCCCGAAGATCACGAGGCTGCCGATGAGGCCGATGGTGCTGCCCATCTGCGCCGGCGCCAGCCCGCGCAGGCTCAGGTACATCACACCCATCAGCGCACCGAAGCCGCCGAAGAACAGCAGGATCGGCCACTGCAGCAGCTTGATGCGCTGCACCCAGGCCACCGCCACCAGCCCGGCCGCGAACGAGATGAAGGTGCCGATCAGCGTGGGCAGGAAGATGTCGGCGGCGTTGAAGTTCGTCAGCCCCTGGCTGGCCGCCATGCTCTGGCGGATGGCGATGACGGAGGTCGGGATGATCGTGATGCCCGCCGTGTTGAGCACCAGGAACATGATCATCGGGTCGCTGGCCGTGCTCTTGTCGGGGTTGATCTCCTGCAGCTCCTTCATCGCCTTCAGGCCCAGCGGCGTGGCGGCGTTGTCGAGCCCCAGCATGTTGGCGCTCATGTTCATCACGATGCTGCCGCCGGCGGGGTGACCGCGCGGGATGCCCGGGAACACGCGCTCGAAGAGCGGCGCGATGGCGCGCGCGAAGAGGTCGATCATCCCGGCGCGCTCGCCGATCTTCATGATGCCCAACCACAGGCTCATCACGCCCACGAGGCCGAGCGAGATGTCGAAGCCGGTCTTCGCGGTGTCGAAGAGGCCGGTCATGATCTTCGTGAAGATCAGCGTGTCGCCCTGCGACAGCTTGAACAGCGCGACGGCGAAGCCGACGAGGATGAAGGCGACCCAGATCGCGTTGAGGACCATGGCGTGCAGTCGAAGGCGATGACCGCGCGACTCTAGCCCGCGGCGCTGCAAGAATCCGCAGCCTGCACCGACGGGAGCCCCGCCATGACGACCCCCCGCGCCGACGAGCTGCGCGCCCAGCTCATCCGCAACCACGAAACCGCCGCGATGACGCCCTTCGTGCGCGGCACGGCGTTCCAGAGCATGGGCGTGTCGTTCACCGACGGCCTGGCCGCGCGCGACCTAGGCGTGGGCGTGGACGTGGTGCCGCCCGGCAAGCGTGCGTGCCCCTACCACCTGCACCACGCCGAGGAGGAGATGTTCATCGTGCTTGAGGGCTCGGGCACGCTGCGCGTGGCCGGCGAGATGCTGCCCATCGGGCGCGGCGACATCATCGTCATCCCGGCCGGGCCCGAGTACCCGCACCAGATCATCAACACCTCGGAGGCGCCGCTGAAGTACCTGTCGATCAGCACGCGGCGCGCGCCCGAGGTGTGCGAGTACCCGGACTCGGGCAAGGTCAACGCCTTCTCCAACGGCCGGCTGCTCATCCACCGCAAGGCCGAGTCGCTGGACTACTGGGACGGCGAACCGGGCGCCTGAATGAAGAGCATCCGACTGCGCGAAGGCAAGGAACGCTCGCTGCTGCGGCGCCACCCCTGGGTGTTCGACGGCGCCATCGAGCGCGGCCGTGCCGACCCCGGCGAGACGGTGCGCGTGGAGGCCGCCGACGGCCGCTTCCTGGCCTGGGGCGCGTTCAGCCCTGCCAGCCGCATCCGCGTGCGCTGCTGGAGCTTCGACGAGCGCGAGCGCATCGACGCGGCGATGTTCACGCGCCGCATTGAGCGCGCCGTGGCGCTGCGCGCGCGCCTGGCCGTGGCCAGCACCGGCGTGCGCCTGGTGCACGGCGAGGCCGACGGCCTGCCCGGCCTGGTGGTGGACCGGTATGGTGATGACCTGCTCGTGGCCCAGTTCGGCAGCGCCGGTGTCGAGCGCTGGAAGGCGGCCATCGCCGACGCGCTGCGGGCCGCCACCGGCTGCACGCGCCTCTTCGAGCGCAGCGACGCCAGCGTGCGCGAGCTCGAGGGCCTGCCGGCCGTGACCGGCTGGCTGCGTGGCAGCGAGCAGGGCGGCGGCGACACCACCGTCACCATCACCGAGCACGACTGGCGCCTGACGCTCGACGTGGCCGAAGGCCACAAGACCGGCTTCTACCTCGACCAGCGCGACAACCGCGCGCACCTCGCGCAGTGGGTGCGGCACTTCGGGCTGAAGCGCGTGCTCAACACCTACTGCTACACCGGCGGGTTCACCGTGGCGGCGCTGCACGGCGGCGCCGAGCGCGTGGTGAGCGTGGACAGCTCGGCGCCGGCGCTGGCCCGCGTGCAGCAGCACGTGGCGCGGAACGGCTTCGACGCGGCGGCCAGCGTGTGCCACGACGCCGACGTGCCCGCCTTCCTGAAGCAGGCGCTGCACGCGGGCGAACGCTTCGACGCCATCGTGCTCGATCCCCCGAAGTTCGCGCCCACCGCAGCCCACGCCGAGCGCGCGGCGCGCGCCTACAAGCACATCAACCTGCTGGCCTTCCAGCTGCTGGCGCCGGGCGGGCTGCTGCTCACGTTCAGCTGCAGCGGCGGCATCAGCGCCGACCTGTTCCACAAGATCGTGGCCGGCGCGGCGCTGGATTCGGGTGTGGACGGCGCGATCCTGCAGCGCCTGGAGGGCGCGCCGGACCACCCGACGACGATGACCTTTCCGGAGGGCGAGTACCTCAAGGGCCTGGCGGTGCTGAAGCAGGGCTGAGCGCCGACGGCGCGTCGCCGCCCAGCCGCGCGCGCAGCGCCTGCTCGAGGCGGTTCCACACGAAGCGCATCGAGGCCGAGCGCCGCAGCTCGGGGTGCGCGCACAGCCACACCTCCTGCTCCAGCCCGAAGCGGTCGGCCAACACGCGCTGCAGGCCGGGGATGCCGGCGGCCACGTCGGCCAGGTAGACACCGAGCGCATGGCCCGTCTCGACGGCGGCCTCGCGCGCCAGGATGGCGTCGGTGCGCAGCCGGAAGCGCACCGGCCTGGGCGGCGGCGTGCCGCGGAACAGCGGCACGATCGGCGAGGTCTCGCGGTCGAAGCCAGCCACGAAGGCGCCTTCGGGCATCTCGAAGTCCTGCGGCTCGCCATGGCGGGCGATGTAGGACTCGTGCGCGTACAGGCCCAGCTCGGTGCCGCCGACGCAGGCCGCGATCACGTCGTCCTGCTCGGGGCGGAAGAAGCGCACGGCGATGTCGGCGTCGCGGCGCAGCAGGTTGTCGCTGCGGTTGGAGACCGACAGCTCGATCTCCAGCTCCGGCTGCTCGGCCAGCCATTGCGCCACCCAGGGCGTCACGACGTGGCGCGCATACACCTCCGAGACGGCGATGCGCACCGTGCCCACCAGCACCTCGTGCGCGTCGGCAAACAGCTGCGTGGCGCGCAGGGTGGCCAGCTTCATCGGCGCGACGGCCTCGTGCAGCGCGTGCGCGCGCTGCGTGGGCTTGAGCTTGCCGGGCAGCCGCACGAAGAGGGCCTCGCCCAGGGCCCCTTCGAGCTCGCGCACGTGGCGGCCGACGCTGGGCTGCGTGGTGGCCAGCCGGCGCGCCGCCTCGGTGAGCGTGCCGGCTTCGTAGACGGCGATGAACGAGCGCAGCAGGTTCCAGTCGTCGAGCTGCGCGCCGGCCGGCGGGGCCGGACGCGTGGCGTCGCTGGGGCGGTCGCGGTCGGGCATCGGGGCAGTGTCGCACGCAGCCCGGCGGCCGCGGGCCGGGCTCAGGTGCGCAGCAGCGTGCCCAGTTCGCGGCGCGGGCTCGGGCCCGCGGGTGCGGTGGCGTAGCCCACGCGGGCCAGCATCTGCACGGCGCCCTGGGCCGGGTCCACGCCCAGCGCGCGGTGCACGGCGGCGTAGGGGCCGCGCATGGCGTCGAACTCCTGCAGCGCCTGCGACACCGGGTGCAGGTCGACACCGGCTGCGGTGGCCTGCAGGTGCTGGCGCACGTAGGCACGGCCGGCCTCCACCTGCTGTGCACGGGTGTGGCCGGGGCTGGCCAGCCACAGGTAGCCGCTGCCGGTTTCGAAGGGCAGCCAGCGGTCCATCACCCGCTGCAGGCTGCTCTGGCCGCGCTGGGGCACCTCCATCGGGTCGAACAGGCCGGTGGCGTGCAGCGCGCGCACCATCGGGCTCGTGAGGCTGATGCCGTCGCGGTGCGCGGCGATGGCGTCGGGGCCGATGCGCAGGAGCCGCGCCGACTCCAGCCAGGTGGCCGGCGTCGTGCACTCGATCTCGTACGCCTCGCGCGTGAGGCGGCGCAGCGCCGCCACCTCGGCCGGCGCCGTCACCGTGCCGGCCTGCAGGCCGTGGCGGCGAGCGGTGTCGGCCCAGGCGGCCACGAGCGCTTCGGGCAGCGGGCGGCCTTCGGCGTAGGCCGTCTTGGCGGTGTGGCGGCGCGCGATGGCGGGGTAGAGCGCGTCGCGCGGGGCCGTGCCGGCGCTGCCCACCGTGAGCGTGGCCACCACGGCGCCGGCGGGCAGGCTGCGCGCGGCCGGCGTGCCCTGCGGGAACAGCGCCACCGCCACCGCGTGCCCGCGCTCGGCCGCGGCGATGACGGCCAGCTCGATGAAGGCACCGCAGCCCACGAGGATCTGGCGGCCGAAGGGATCGGTCTCGGGCAGCAGCCGCTCGCCGTCGCACAGCAGGTGGATGCGGCCGGGCTCGCGCAGGTCGGCCACCCAGGGCTGGCGGTTGTGCGGGTTGGGCGCCAGCAGCGCGTGCGCCAGCATGAAGCGGCGCAGCTCGGTCTCGGTGCTGGCCGTCTGCCAGGGTTGCAGGGCGACCTCGGGCAGGCCGCCGGCGCAGCCGCTGGCGCCCGCGCCGGCGGCGAGCACCGCGCCGCCGCCGAGCAGGCGGATGAAGGCGCGGCGGGTGGGGGCGGCGGGCGGGGTGCGCAGGTTCGCGGCGGTCATGGTCGGGCTCCGGGGGAATGGCAGGCCTTCATGCTGGGCCGCCAACCCGCCCGCAGCCAGACGCGCCGCCGCATGGCAGCCATGCAGCGGCGTTTGCCGCCGCCGGGGCCGACTGCGCGATCCCGTGCCCGTGGTCGGTCAGCGGGGCAGTTTCAAGCGCGGCTCGAACTTCGCCCGCTTGACGGCGAAGTAGGCCTTCACGTTGCGCACGTTGGCATCCTGCGTGAACAGGCGCTGCGCCAGCGCCTGGTAGCCCGGCATGTCGGCGCAGTGCACCACGAGCACGAAGTCGGGGCCGGGCGAGACGCGCCAGAGCTGCTGCACCTCGTCGTCCGACGCGATGCGCTGCTCGAAGGCGTCCAGGTGCTCGGCGCCCTGGCGGTCGAGCGTGATCTCCACCAGCGCTGTCAGGCCGTGGCCTAGGCGGTCGGGGTTGAGCAGCGCGACGCGGCGCTCGATGAGCCCGGCGTCCACCAGCCGCCGCAACCGCCGCAGCGCCGTGGCCGGGCTGGTGTGCGCGGCGGCGGCGAGGTCCTGGTTGGACAGCGAGGCGTCGGTCTGCAGCAGATCGAGCAGGCGGCGGTCGGTGGCGTCGAGATCCATGAACTGATTATTTCATTGAATTGCTACTCATGCAATAAAGCGTTGCCATAGTTCACGTGCGAAATCGGATTGCACCGATGAGTTGATTGAGCATGCTCATTGCGCGGCGCCCTCCCTAGCATCGCGGCCTTCAGATCCAGGAGCGTCCCCATGTGCGGCATCGTCGGTGCGGTCAGCACCCGCAACATCGTCCCCATCCTCATCGAGGGCCTCAAGCGCCTGGAGTACCGCGGCTACGACAGCTGCGGCGTCGCCGTCCACCAGGGCGGTGAACTCAAGCGCGCCCGCAGCACCAGCCGCGTGGCCGAGCTGGAAGCCGGCGCCGCGGCCGACGGCATCAGCGCCGGCACCGGCATCGCCCACACGCGTTGGGCCACGCACGGCGCGCCGGCCGTGCACAACGCGCACCCGCACTTCAGCGCCGGCCCCCACGCCAAGGAAGCCGCCAGCGGCAAGGTGGCGCTGGTGCACAACGGCATCATCGAGAACCACGAAGAGCTGCGCGCCGAGCTGCAGGCCAGGGGCTACGCCTTCGCCAGCCAGACCGACACCGAGGTCATCGCGCACCTCGTGCACAGCCTCTACGACGGCGACCTGCTCGACGCCGTGCAGCGCGCGCTGCCGCGCCTGAAGGGCGCCTACGCCATCGCCGTGTTCTGCCGCGACGAACCGCACCGCGTGGTCGGTGCGCGCGAGGGCAGCCCGCTGGTGGTGGGGCAGGGCCAGGGCGAGAACTTCCTGGCCAGCGACGCGATGGCGCT
>JAIXTY010000170.1 GCA_027483705.1 Rubrivivax sp. | reverse complement strand
GCATCGCGCGGCGCTTCCGGCTGATGTGCTTCGACGAGTTCCATGTCGCTGACGTCACGGACGCGATGATCCTGCACCGGCTGCTCGCGGCCCTGTTCGACAACCGCGTGAGCATCGTCGCCACGAGCAACTTCCACCCCGACGGCCTGTATCCCAACGGCCTGCACCGCGACCGCATCCTGCCCGCCATCGAGCTGCTGAAGGCGAAGATGGAGGTCATCAACGTCGACGCCGGCCAGGACTACCGCCGCCGCACGCTGCAGACGCTGCCGCTGCTGCACACCCCGCTCGGCCCCGAGGCCGACGCCTCGCTGGAGGCCGCCTTCGGCAGCCTGCGCGAGGCGCAGGACGAGCCGCCGGTGCTGAACATCGAACACCGCGAGATCCGCGCCGTGCGACGGGCCGGCGGCGTGGTGTGGTTCGACTTCCGCACGCTGTGCGGCGGCCCGCGCTCGCAGAACGACTACCTCGAGATCGCCAGCCGCTTCCACACCGTGCTGCTGGGCAACGTGCCGCAGATGCCGCCGCGGCTGGCCAGCGAGGCACGGCGCTTCACCTGGCTGGTCGACGTGCTGTACGACCGCCGCGTGAAGCTGATCCTGTCCACAGCCGTGCCGCCGGAGCAGCTCTACACCGAGGGGCCGCTGGCGCACGAGTTCCCGCGCACCGTGTCGCGGCTGGCCGAGATGCAGTCGGCCGAGTACCTGGCCGAGGCGCGGCGCACGGTCGACACCTCGCTCACCTGATCATGCGAATGCCCGCCCGACGGCCCGACGCGCTGCGTGCCCTGCTGGTGGCGGGCCTGGTCATGTCGTCGCTGACCGTGCCGGCGCGGGCCGACGAGACACGCCAGCAACTCGCCCGGGAGCGGGTGGCGCTGGAGCAGCGCTTTGCCGACGAGGAGCGCGCCTGCGCCGCGCGATTCGCAGTCCATGCCTGCGTCGACGAGGTGCGGGCCCGGCGCCGTGCGGCGCTGGCGCCGCTGCGCGACCAGGAACTGCGGCTCGAAGACGCCGAGCGCCGGCGCCGCGCCGAGGAGCGGCGCGCCGCGGTGGCACGCAAGCAGGCCGAGGCTGCGCAGCGGCCGCCGCTGCCACCCGAGGCCAGCTTGCCGCCCCGGGAGCCCGCGGCCCCGGCATCGTCGCCGCCGGTGGTCGAGACCCTGCCACCCCGGGCCCAGGGCCCGTCGGCCCAGGAGGCCGCCGAGGCGGCTCGGCGCGCCGAGGGCCTGCAGCAGGCGCGCGAGCGGGCCGATGCCGCCGAAGCGCGCATCCGCCAGCGCCGTGAACGCCAGCAGGCCGAACTGGCCGCGAAGGGGCGGCAGCCCGACACCTTGCCCCGGCCCGCGGGGCCGGCGTCGGCGGCATCGGCCGCACGGCGCTGAAGGGCCGGTGCGCGACCTACTTGAGCGGGTCGACGCGCGCCAGCGCCAGCGACAGGTTGTCGCCGCCGCCACGGGCACGCTGCCGTGCCTTGGAGATGAGCATCTCGCTGGCCTCGCGCGGGGGCAGGGCGTGCAGGATGGCGCCGATCTCCTTGGGCGTGAAGTAGTGCCACAGGCCGTCGGAGCAGGCGATCATGCTGTCGCCGAACTCCAGCTTGTCGACGTGCCAGAGCGCGATCGGCGGGTCGGCGTGCGTGCCCAGGCAGCCCGTGAGCAGGTTGCTCTGCGGGTGCGTGTTGGCCGCCTCCTCGCTGATCTTGCCTTCGTCGATGAGGCGCTGCACGAAGCTGTGGTCGATGGTGCGACGCATCATCTCGGCACCGCGGAAGTGGTAGACACGCGAATCGCCGGCGTGGATGACGTCGCACTGCATGTCGGGGCTCACGTGGAACGCGGCCAGCGTGCTGTGCGGCTCTTCCTCGGAGGTGATGGCCGTCAGTTTGATCATCAGGTGCGACTCGGTCACCACCTGTTTGAGCATGTCGCCCGGATCGTCCTCGAGCGGCGCGAAACGTTCGTAGATCTGGCGCGCGGTCAGCAGCACCTGGTCGGCCGCCTTGCGGCCGCCGCTCTTGCCGCCCATGCCGTCGGCCACGATGGCCAGGATGGAGCCCTGCGTGCGCGGGTGCGGGATGACCTCGACCTGGTCCTGCTGGTACGCGCGGTCGCCGCGGTGCAAGCCCGTGGCGGCGCTGAAACGGAACGGGACGGTCGTGATCGGCATGGGGCAAATATAAACTCGCGACGCTCGCTGGCACGCGCGCATCGATGGACCAGAACCTGCATTCCCCCCAGCGCCGCCTGATCGAGTTGCGCATCGAACACGCCGATCTCGACGACCTGATCGATGCGCGCGGCGCCGCGCCGCTGGACGAACTGGCGCTGCGCCGCCTCAAGAAGCGCCGGCTGCTGCTGCGCGACCAGATCGCCCGGCTCGAAGCCGAGCTCGATCCGCCGGAGCCCGCCTGAGCACCGGCCTGGCCCACGCCGTCGCGCGCGCCTTCGCGGTCGACGGCCCGCTGGCGCGCGGCGTCGGCGGCTTCATGCCGCGTCCGCAGCAGGACCGGCTGGCGCTGCGCATCGCCGAGGCGCTCGACGCGCGCGAGGCGCTGGTCGCCGAGGCCGGCACCGGCGTCGGCAAGACCTTCGCCTACTTGGTGCCCTTGCTGCTGAGCGGGCGCCGCGCGCTCGTCAGCACCGCCACCAAGAGCCTGCAGGACCAGTTGTTCCTGCGCGACCTGCCCCGGCTGTGCGAGGTGCTGGCCATGCCGCTGCGGCTGGCGCTGCTGAAGGGCCGCGCGAGCTACCTGTGCCGCTGGCGCCTGCAGCAGGCGCTGCACGGCGCGCAGCTGCCCGACCGCTTTGCGGTGCGGGCGCTGCAGCGCGTGGCCGTCTGGGCGCAGGGCACCACCACCGGCGACCTGGCCGAGATCGAGGGCCTGGACGAACGCTCGCCGGTGATCCCGCTCGTCACCAGCACGCGCGACAACTGCCTCGGCACCGAGTGCCCCGAGCACCGCGCCTGCCACGTGATGCAGGCCCGGCGCGAGGCCATGGCGGCCGACATCGTCGTCGTCAACCACCACCTGTTCTTTGCCGACCTGGCGCTGCGCGACAGCGGCGTGGCCGAGCTGCTGCCCACGGTGGACGCGGCCGTGTTCGACGAGGCCCATCAGCTCGTCGAGGCTGGCGTGCAGTTCCTGGGCACGCAGCTGGCCACGGGCGTGGCGCTGGAGCTGGCGCGCGATGCGCTCGCCGCCGGCCTGCAGCACGCGCGCGGCCTGCAGCCCTGGGCCGAACTGCAGGCGGCGCTGGAGCGTGCCGCCCGCGAGCTGCGCCTGGCCGCCGCCGGCCCGCTGCGCGAGGTGCGTGGCGTGGTGAAGCGGCGCTGGGAAGACTGCGAACCCGCCCTGGCCGGCGCCTTGCCGGCGCTGGCCGACGCCGCGCTCGAGCTGGCCGACGCGCTGGCCGGCGTGGCCGAGACGGCGCCGGACTTTCCGCGCCTGGAGCAGCGCGCCCGCACGGTGGCGGCGCTGGCCGGGGTCTTCGGCACCGAGGCCGAAGCAGGGCACGTGCGCTGGGTCGACGTGACGACGCACCAGGCGCGCCTGGTGGAGTCGCCGCTGGACATCCGCGAGATGATGCAGGGCCAGCGCGCTTCGGCCCCCAAAGCCTGGATCTTCACCTCGGCCACCCTGGGCGACGACGACACGCTGAGCTGGTTCACCCGCCGCGCCGGGCTCGAGGACGCGGCCACGCTGCGTGTCGGCAGCCCCTTCGACTACGCCGCCCATGCCCGGGTCTGGGTGCCTTCGCGCTTTCCGTTGCCCAACGCGCAGGCGCACCCGGCGGCGGTGGGCGCGCTGGCCGGGCGGCTGGCCCGGGCGCTGGGCGGGCGCACCTTCGTCCTCACCACCACGCTGCGGGTGCTGCCCCAGGTGGCGGACGCCCTGGCCGATGCCGCACCCGGCCTGACGGTGCTGGTGCAGGGCAGCGAGCCGCGCCGCGCGCTGCTGCAGCGCTACGGCGACGGCCGAGGCTGCGCGCTGGTGGGGTCGGCCAGCTTCTGGGAGGGCATCGACATGCCCGGCGACGCGCTGCAGTGCGTGCTGATCGACAAGCTGCCGTTCCCGCCGCCGGGCGACCCGCTGGTCGAGGCGCGCGTGAAGCAGCTGCGCGACGAGGGGCGCAACCCCTTCGACGACTACTTCGTGGCCGAGGCGGCGGTGTCGCTCAAGCAAGGGGCGGGGCGGCTGATCCGCACCGAGACCGACCGCGGCCTGCTGGTGCTGTGCGACCCGCGCCTGGCGCAGATGCGCTACGGCCGGCGGCTGCTGGCGGCGCTGCCGCCGATGGGCCTGCTCAAGGACGAAGCCGAGGCGCTGGCCTGGCTCGAGGAACTCGCCTCAGCTCACTGAACCCAGCCCGGCGGCGCTGGCCGGGCGGCCGTTCACCAGAGCTTCCACCAGGGCTTGTCGCGCGCCGCGAAGCCCTTCGACAGGAACTCGCTGTTCGGGAAGTTCTGCTTCAGCACGCGCTCGGCGGCGTCGCGCAGCGAGGTCATCTGCAGCTTGTCGTAGCTCTGCACCAGGATGAACAGCGCCTCTTCGACCGCCGGCGCCTGCTGGTACTCGGTGACGGCGGACTGCGCGCGGTTGGCCGCCGCCAGGTAGGCACCGCGGCGGAAGTAGTAGCGCGCCACGTGCACCTCGTGGGCGGCCAGCGTGTGCAGGATGTGGTTCATGCGCAGGCGGGCGTCGGCGGCGTAGCGCGACTGCGGGAACTGGTCGACCAGCTGCTTGAAGGCCTGCCAGGCATCGCGCGCGGCGCGCTGGTCGCGCTCGGCGATGTCCTGGTTGGCGATCCGGCCGATGAAGCCGAGGTTGTCGTTGAAGTTGATCACGCCCTTCAGGTAGAAGGCGTAATCCAGCGCCGGGCTGCTGGGGTTGAGCTTGATGAAGCGGTCGATGGTGCTCAGCGCGGCGGCCTTTTCGCCCGAACGCCAGTTGGCGTAGGCCAGGTCCAGCAGCGCCTGCTGCGCGAGCAGCGAGCCCGCGGCCAGGCCTTCGATGCGGCCGAGCAGCTGGATGGCGCGGTCGTAGGCGCCGGCTTCGATGTCGTCGCGCGCTTCCTTGTACAGGCGCTCGGCCTGGGCGGCCGGCGGCAGCTCGGGCTCGCGCGTCGAGCCGCAGGCCGACAGCAGCACCACCAAGGCGACAATGGCGGCCGTCCACGCGGGCCGAACGCCCCTCAAACCCTTGTCTGCCTCGATCGCCCGGTCCATGAAGAAAGCCGCGGATGAAAAGCCGCGAGTATAGGGAGCCGCTTCCGGCGGCCCTGGAGCCCGATGCGGCCGAGCCGGCGGAGGAGGGCGCCGAGTCCGAGCGGCGCGAGGGCGTCATCGACCGTGCCCAGCACGGCGAGCGCCTGGACAAGGCTCTGGTGGTGCTGGCGCCGGAGTTCTCGCGCAGCCACCTGCAGCGCCTGCTCGGGGCCGGCCATGTGCGGCTGGACGGCGTGGTGGCCGACACTGCGTCGCGGCGCGTGAAGTCGGGGCAGCGGCTCGAGGTCGAGCTCGTGCCCACCGACGAGAGCCGCGCCTTCAGGCCGCAGCCGATGCCGCTGGTGGTGCTGCACGAGGACGAGCACCTGCTCGTCATCGACAAGCCCGCCGGGCTGGTGGTGCACCCGGCGCCGGGGCACTGGCAGGGCACGCTGCTCAACGGCCTGCTGGCCTGGCACGAGGGTGCGGCGCAACTGCCGCGCGCCGGCATCGTGCACCGGCTGGACAAGGACACCTCGGGCGTGATGATGGTCGGCAAGACGCTGCCGGCCGTCACGGCACTGGTGCGTGCGATGGCCGCGCGCGAGGTGAACCGCCGCTACCGGGCCATCGCGCGCGGCCCGGCGCCCGCCGCAGTGTTCAGCGTCGACGCGCCGATCGGCCGCGATCCGGTGTCGCGCCTGCGCATGGCCGTCGTGCCCACGGGCCGGCCGGCGCGCACCGACTTCGAGGTCGTGGCCTCTCGCGATGGCTATGTCGCCCTGCGCTGCACGCTGCACAGCGGCCGCACGCACCAGATCCGCGTGCATGCCGCTTCGCGCGGCTTGCCGCTCGTGGCCGACGCCCTCTACGGCGGCCGGCCGGCGCTCGGCCTGGAGCGGCAGGCGCTGCATGCGGCCGAGCTGGCGCTGGCCCACCCGGTGTCGGGCGAGCGTCTTCACTTCGACTGCGCGCCGCCGCCCGACTTCGCTGCGGCCTGGGCCGCGCTACAATGAGCATCGTCCCGGCGCAGCAGGCCAAGCCGCCGCCGCAGGACACCCGACAAGAACAACGCCGTTGCCGCCCCACCCGGGGCGTCCAGCCCGGCACCCCGCGGCAGCGCCCGGGGCGCCGGCACCCGCTGACCAGCCCGCCTGCGCCCGCAGGCCCCGATCGACACACCCAAGGGGCACCCCGCCGGGCCCCGAACCGCACCCAGCGCCGTTCATGAACACCGCCGAGGCCAAGCGCGTCCTCGAAACCGCGCTCATCTGCGCCACCGCGCCCATGACGCTGACGGAGATGCGCGCCCTGTTCGACGGCCAGGTCGGCGCCGACACGCTGCGCCACCTGCTCGACGAGCTGGCCCGCGACTGGGAAGACCGCGGCGTCGAGCTCGTCGCGCTGGCCAGCGGCTGGCGCTTCCAGAGCCGGCCCGAGATGCGCGAGTACCTCGATCGCCTGCATCCCGAGAAGCCGCCGAAGTACTCGCGCGCCGCCATGGAGACGCTGGCCATCGTGGCCTACCGGCAGCCGGTGACACGTGGCGACATCGAGGACATCCGCGGCGTCACCGTGAGCAGCCAGATCATCAAGCAGCTCGAGGACCGCGGCTGGATCGATGCCATCGGCTACCGCGAGGCCCCCGGCCGGCCCGCGCTGTACGCGACGACGCGGCAGTTCCTCGACGACCTCGGCCTGGCCAGCCTCGACCAGCTGCCGCCGCTGGAAGCTGGTTCGGGCGCCGGCGATGCCGTGGGCGTGCTGGCGGCGCTCGAGTCGCCGCCATTGCTGGGCGAGCCGCAGGGTGCGCTGCCGCTCGACGAGGCCGCCGAGTCGTCGCCCGAGGTGATGCCGGCGACGTACGCAGACGCGGCCCCGGCCGCTGAAGCCGAAGCACCGACCGAAGCCCCGGCCGAAGCTCAGGCCGAACCCGACACCCCCCCCGAAACCGAACGTCCCGCCCCGGCTGCCGATCCCGGCGCCGAACCTCCTGTTGCCCCGGACGCAGCCTCATGACCCCCGCCGACGACGCCGACCTGCCGAAGCCCGACCCCTCCGAGGCCGCTGCGCCGCCCAAGCGCAAGCGCGCGCCGCGCAAGGTGGCCGAGGCCGCGGCGCCGGAGCCCAGCGTCGCCGACGTCGTGGCCGCGGCCGATGCGCCGTCGCGCGATGCCCTGTTCACCGAGGCGGCGCCGGTCAAGCGTGCGCGCAAGCCGCGCAAGGCGGCCACCGGCGACGGCGAGCCTATCGCGGCTGCCGCAGCCCCGGTGGCGGCCGAGGCCGTGGCGCCGCCTGAAGCGCCGCGGCTGGCCGAGCCGTCCGTTGCGTTCGCGGATGCCGGCGCCGACGCCGCCGAGCGGGGCGATGGCGAAGCCGCACCCGGCAGCGCACCTGGTACCCCCGGCGCGACCGGCGCCGACGACGAAGCCCGCGGCCGCCGGCGCAACCGTCGCCGCGGCCGCCGCGGCCGTCGTGACGACGAGGGCCGGCCGGAAGGCAGCCCCGTCGCCGCGCCCGCGGTGCCCGTGGCCGATGCCGTCGAGGTGTTCCAGCAGGTGCTGACCGGTGCCTACGACGCCGACGCGGAGCCGGTGGCCGGCGAGCCTGCCGCCCCCGAAGCGACGTCGCCCGCCGTGGCGGACGAGTTGCCGCTGGCCGCCGCTGACCCGGAAGCGCCGGCGCCCGACAGCGCCGCCGTTGCCGCCGAGCCCATCGCCCCGGACGCCCCGGACGCCCCGTGCGGCCCGGCCCGCCGCGTGCTGGCACCGGACCCCGACGCGCCCAAGCTGCACAAGGTGCTCGCGCAGAGCGGCGTCGGTTCCCGTCGCGACCTCGAGCAGATGATCGTCGAGGGGCGCATCACCGTGAACGGTGCGCCGGCCCACGTCGGCCAGCGCATCAGCTTCGGCGACCGCATCGCGCTCGATGGCAAGCCCGTCAAGGTGCGCATCCAGCCGCCGAAGCCGCGTGTGCTGGCGTACCACAAGCCGGCCGGCGAGGTCGTCACGCACGACGATCCGCAGCAGCGGCCGACCGTGTTCCGCCGCCTGCCGAGGCTGATGCAGGGCAAGTGGCAATCGGTGGGCCGCCTCGACATCAACACCGAGGGCCTGCTGCTGTTCACGAATTCCGGCGAACTGGCCAACCAGCTGATGCACCCGCGCTTCGGCGTCGAGCGCGAGTACGCGGTGCGTTCGCTGGGCATGCTGTCCGAGGAATCGAAGCAGCGCCTGCTGGAGGGCGTGGAGATCGACGGCCAGCGCGCGGCGTTCAAGAGCCTCGAGGACGGTGGCGGCGAAGGTGTCAACCACTGGTACCGCGTCGTCATCACCGAAGGCCGCAACCGCGAGGTGCGCAAGCTCTTCGAGGCCGTGGGCCATGCCGTGAGCCGGCTGATCCGCATCCGCTACGGCTCGGTGGTGCTGCCCCGCGGCCTGAAGCGCGGCGTCTGGGTCGACCTCGGCGAGGACGACATGCGCGCGCTGCGCCGGCTGACGAGCCAGCCGCGCCCGGCCGCGGCGCCGGGCGATGGCCCGGTGGCAGACGGCGACGGCGGCAAGAAGCGCAACCGCCGCGGCAAGAAGCGCGGCCGTGGCGATGGCGGCGAGGGCCGCTTCGAGCAGCCGCCGCGCGGCGATGCCCGGCCTGACGGTCGAAGTGATGGCCGAAGTGATGGCCGAAATGATGGCCGCCGCGAGCCCCGCCCCGAGCGCGGCCCGCGCCCCGATGCCGTCGACCGCTTCGAGCAGCCGCCGCCGAACGTGTCGCCGCTGATGACCTCGCTGGACCGCACCCTGCGCAAGGGCGGCCCCAAGCCGGAGCGCAGCCCGAAGGCGCTGGCCCGGTACGAGCTCGACGCTGGCTTCATCCCGAACCCGCTGCAGCAGACCTACGACAAGCGCGCCGCCCTGCAGGACAAACAGCGGCGCGAGATCCCGGAGGACGGCCCGATCCCCAACCCGCTGCTGCAGACCTACGACAAGCGGGCTGCGCAGCGCGACCGTGCCGCGCGCGACATCCCCGAGGACGGCCCGATCCCGAACCCGCTGCAGCAGACCTACGACAAGCGCGCGGTCCAGAACCGCAAGAAGCCGCTGACCACGGATCCCGACAAGATCCCCGACCCGATGCAGACGGCCGTGGGCTACATCGGCGCCAACGCCTTCCACCGCAAGGGCAAGGGCGGCAAGGGCGGCCCGCGCAGTGGCGGTGGCGGTGGCGGGCCGCGGCCGCGCAAGGCCGGTGGCGGCGGTGCGCCGGGCGGCGGCTTCGGCGGCGGTGGCGGCGGGGGCCGCGGCAAGCGTGGCGGCAAGCGCGGCGGCGGCGGCCCGGCGGGCGGCGGCGCCCCGCGCGGCTGAACCGTCACCGTTCACGAGCTACAATCGAAAACTTTGCCAAGTCCTTGATTCAGGAGAACTTTTCATCATGGCCATCGAACGCACCCTGTCCATCATCAAGCCCGACGCCGTGGCCAAGAACGTCATCGGGCAGATCTACGCCCGCTTCGAGGCCGCCGGCCTGAAGGTCGTCGCCGCGAAGATGGTGCACCTGTCGCGCGGCGAGGCCGAGGCCTTCTACGCCGTGCACAAGGCGCGTCCGTTCTTCAACGACCTCGTCAACTTCATGATCAGCGGCCCGGTGATGATCCAGGCGCTCGAAGGCGAGGGCGCCATCGCCAAGAACCGCGAGCTGATGGGCGCCACCGACCCCAAGAAGGCCGAGAAGGGCACCATCCGCGCCGACTTCGCCGACAGCATCGACGCCAACGCCGTGCACGGCAGCGACGCGCCCGAGACGGCCGCCGTCGAGGTGGCGTTCTTCTTCCCCGGCATGAACGTCTACTCGCGCTGAGCGCAGAACGGCGGCCCGTGCAGACGCTCAGCGCCAAGCCGCTGCGCGGAACCGGCTCCGGCGGGCCGCTGCAGGAGCCCCCTCGGGGGGTG
>JAIXTY010000257.1 GCA_027483705.1 Rubrivivax sp. | reverse complement strand
TGCTGGATGCTCTCGGGCGCCATCGCCAGCACCTCCACGCCTTCGGCGCAGGGGCGGGTGCTCATGACGACGGCATCGTCGCCGAAGGCCTGGCGCACCAGGGCCAGGGCGTCGCGCGAGGTGCGGGCGGTGAAGCGCTTGACGTTCATGGTGCTCATCCGATGTGACCGAGCTGGCCGGCGCGGTGGCCGATGACCGATCCGATGCGGATCGAGTGCGTTTCAGGGATCTCGCTGTGGCCCAGCACCTTCAGGCGCGGGGCGGCGCGCTTGAGCAGCCGGGCCAGCGGCGCGCGGATCAGGTCCGGCACCAGCAGGCAGGCCGGCAGGCCCAGGTCCTCCTGGCGCTTCGCGGTGTCGGCCGCGCTGCGCGTGAGCGTGTCGGCCACGCCGGGGTCGAGCGCCGCGCCGTGCGGGCTGGACAGCGCCTGGGCCACGAGCCGCTCCAGGTCGGGGTCGAGCGCGATGACGTCGAGCTCCTTCGTCGCGCCGTAGATCTGCTGCACGATGGCCGGGGCCAGGTGCACGCGGATGCGGCGCGCCAGTTCGGCGGGGTCGGTCACGGTGGCGGCGTGCTCGGCCAGGCACTCGACGATGGAGCGCATGTCGCGGATGTGCACGCCCTCTTCCAGCAGGAGCTGGAGCACGCGTTGCAGGGTTGCGATTCCGACCATCTTGGGTACGACGTCTTCGATGAGCTTGGGGGCGAGCTTGGTGACGTGTTCGACGAGGTTCTGGGTCTCGACGCGGCCCAGCAGGCGTGCCGCGTTCACTTGCATCAAGTGTGAGAGGTGGGTCGCCACGACGGTGGCGCAATCAACCACCGTAAATCCGGCCATTTGGGCTGCTTCCTTGTGGCGCTCCTCGATCCAGACCGCGGGCAGGCCGAAGGCCGGATCCACCGTGCGCTGGCCGGGCAGCTGCTGCGTGGCACCACCGGGGTTGATGGCCAGCCACTGGCCCGGGAAGGCCTCGCCTTCGCCCACCACGGCGCCGCGCAGCGTGACGCGGTAACTGCCCGGCTTGAGCTCGACCAGGTTGTCGCGGATGTGCACCGGCGGCGGCAGGAAGCCGACGTCCTGCGCGAATTTCTTGCGCACGCCCTTGATGCGCGCCAGCAGGTCGCCGTTGCGGGCCTTGTCGACCAGCGCGATGAGCCTGTAGCCGACCTCCAGGCCCAGCGTGTCCACCGGCGTGAGGTCGTCCCAGGTGGCCTCGGTGGAAGCCGGCTGGGCCTCGCCGCCGGCGGCCTGCGCCGGCGCTTCGGCAGCCTTCTGCCGCGCCCTCGACAACTGCCAGGCCAGCAGGCCCAGCCCGCCGGCCACCAGCAGGAACACGAGGTGCGGCATGCCCGGCACCAGGCCCAGCAGGCCCACGATGCCGGCGGCCACGCCCAGCGACTGCGGCGAATCGAACACCTGGCCGCGGATCTGCGTGCCGATGTCGGCCTCCTTGCCCACGCGCGACACCACCATCGCGCTGGCCACGCTGATCAGCAGCGCCGGGATCTGCGCCACCAGCGCGTCGCCCACGGCCAGCGTGACGTAGCTCTGCGCGGCCTCGCCGGCGCCCATGCCGTGGCTGATCATGCCAATGGCAAAGCCGCCGACGATGGTGATGAACAGGATCAGCAGGCCCGCCATCGCGTCGCCGCGCACGTACTTGCTGGCGCCGTCCATGCTGCCGAAGAAGTCGGCTTCCTCCGCCACCTCCAGCCGGCGCTGGCGGGCCATCTTCTCGTCGATGACGCCGGCGTTCAGGTCGGCGTCGATGGCCATCTGCTTGCCGGGCATCGCATCGAGCGCAAACCGCGCGCCGACCTCGGCGATGCGCTCGGCGCCCTTCGTCACGACGACGAAGTTGATGGTCACCAGGATCGCGAACACGATCAGGCCGACGGCGAAGTTGCCGCCGATGATGAAGTGACCGAAAGCCTCGATCACCTGCCCCGCCGCGCCCGGGCCGGTGTGACCTTCCATCAGCACCAGGCGGGTCGACGCCACGTTCAGGCTCAGGCGCAGCAGCGTGGCCAGCATCAGCACGTTGGGCAGCGCGCTGAAGTCCAGCGGCTTCACCATGCGCGCCGAGACCATGATGATCACCAGCGCCAGCGCGATGTTGAAGGTGAACAGCAGGTCGAGCACGAAGCCCGGCAGCGGCAGCACCATCATCGCCAGCATCATGATGACGAAGACGGGCAGCACCAGCTGCTTGACGGCGGCGGCACGGCTGCCGCCGAACCAGGTGTTCAGGGTCTGGGCCAGGCCGTTCACAGCGGCGGATCCTCGGTGGCGCGGCCGCGGGCGGCCGGGGTTTCAGCGGGCTTGTTCAGCGGGTCCAGGTCGGCGGGCACCTCGGGCACGGGGGCCGGCGGCTCGGCGGCCCGCGCCGCCATCGCGTCGCGCACCTGGTACACCCAGGCCAGCACCTGCGCCACGGCGGTGAACAGGCGCGGCGGCACTTCCTGGTCGAGCTCGCAGTGCGCGTACAGCGCCCGCGCCAGCGGCGGCGCCTGCAGCACCGGCACGTGCGCCTCACGGGCGAGATCGCGGATGCGCAGTGCCAGCAGGTCGGCGCCCTTGGCCACCACGCGCGGCGCGGCCATCGTGGCCTCGTCGTACTTCAGCGCCACCGCGAAGTGGGTCGGGTTCATCACCACCAGGTCGGCGCGGGCCACCTCGGCCAGCATGCGGCGGCTGGAGAGCTCACGCATCTTCAGCTTGAGCTTGGCCTTGACCTCGGCATTTCCCTCGACCTCCTTGTATTCCTTCTTCATCTCCTCGACGCTCATGCGCAGCCGGCGCAGCAGCAGCTGGCGCTGCAGCGGCACGTCCACCAGTGCAAAGAGGGCCAGCACGCCCAGCAGCAGCAGGAGGCCGCCCATCACCAGGCGGCCGCTGGCGGCCAGCGCCGCCGGCAGCGGCATGGCCAGCAGCGCGGCGTGTTCCATCCAGTGCTGGCCCAGGTAGGCGGCCCCCACGGCACCCAGCACCAGCGCCAGCAGGCAGGCCTTCAGCGTGGTGGTGAGCTGGATCAGCGAAAACAGCCGCCCGAAGCCGGCCCAGGGGCTGATCTTTTCCCAGGTGGGGGCCAGCGGCTTGAGCGTGAAGTTCCAGCCGCCGGCCAGCAGCCCCGCGGCCAGCGCCGCCAGCAGCGTGATGCCGAACACCGGCGCCAGCAGCCACAGCATCTGCAGGCCCTGCGACGCCAGGTGCTCCACCATCGCGGCGGGGCTGGCCAGCTGGCGGGCGTCGAAGCGCAGGCCGGCCTCGAGCAGGTGGCCGCTGGCGTCCATCAGCAGGCCGCCGGTCAGGGCGAGCAGCGCGATGCCCAGGCCCAGCGCCCCCAGGTGGCCCAGGTCGCGCGAACGCGCCACCTGGCCGTCGCGACGCGCCTTGTCGATCTTGCGCTGCGATGCGGGTAGGTTGCGGTCCTGGGAGCTGTTCTCGGCCATGCGGCACCAAAGGCGAAAGGGCTCCGTCCCGGGAGGACTGGAGCCCTTACATGGTGCCGGGCCTGCGCCGCGGCTTGAGCGGGATAAGCGGCGCTTAGCCCGCGCTTATGCCGGCCTGGAAGCGGCCGGGGTCAGAACCCGAGGCTGGCCAGCAGGTCGTCGACCTCGCCCTGGTTCGAGACCACGTCGGTGCGGCCCTCGGCATTGACGACCGGGCCGTTGAGCACGTTCGGGTCGACCTTCTCGCGCTGGTCGGCCGGCACCACCTGCACCAGCAGCTTCACGAGGCTGTCTTCCAGGTCGTTGGCCAGCGCCACCACCTTGGCCACCACCTGGCCGGTGAGGTCGTGGAAGTCCTGCGCCATCATGATGTCGGTCAGGTGGCTGTCGATGGCCGCCGTGCGCGACTCCACGTCCTGCACGAAGTTCAGCACCTGGCCGCTGGCCACGGCCTTGACGGGGTCGGCGACGATGGCGCGCGCCATCTCGCGCGTGGCCTCGCTGATGGCGGCGTGCTCGAGCTTGGCCTGGTCGACCGAGTTCAGCACCTTGTCGGCGGCGGCGGCCGTCTTGCTGGCGATGTAGCTCAGGCGGCTGCGCGCGTCGGGCAGGCCGTCGGTGGCGACCTGCAGCTTGGGCATCACGCCCAGCTGCTGCATGGTGTCGTGCAGCAGCCGCGTGATGCTGCCGAGCTGCTGGAAGACCTCGGGCGACACCGCCAGGGGTTCGGCGGGCTTGAGTTGTTCGGCGGCGTCCATCTTCATGTTGTTGGCTCCGGTTGGGCGGATGCAGGCGCCGTCAGGCGGGGGTGGCCAGCTTCTGGAGGATCTTCTGGACCTTCTCTTCCAGGGTGGCCTTCGTGAAGGGCTTGACGATGTAGCCCGCCGCGCCGCTCTGCGCCGCCATCACGATGTCTTCCTTGCGCGCCTCGGCCGTCACCATCAGCACGGGGATGTGGCGCAGCGACTCGTCGGCCTTGACGGCCTTGAGCAGCTCGAAGCCGTTCATGTTGGGCATGTTGATGTCCGAGACCACGAAGTCGTACTTCGAGCCCTTCAGCATGTTCAGCGCCACCGCGCCGTCCTCGGCCTCGTCGGCGTTGTTGCAGCCCATCTCCTTGAGCAGGCCGCGGACGATGCGGCGCATCGTGGAGAAGTCGTCGACGATGAGGAACTTCAGGTCGGTGGTGTTCATGGGCGGTGCCTTGACCAGAAAAGGGTGAGCGGGGATTGAAGGCTTATCGGGCGGTGCCGTCGGGACTTGAGTCGCTGCGCGCGGCAGGCTCGGGCGGCGTGCCGGCCACGGGCGCCGTGGCGGCAGGAACGGGCTGCGGCGGCGCCGGGCCGCGGAACACGCGGTCCTCGGCCTCGCGCGTCATCACGACGATGCTGATGCGGCGGTTGGCGGGCGACAGCGGGTCGCGGCGGTCGAACGGGTGGCTGGCCGCCAGGCCCTGCACGCGCAGCACCTGGTCCTCGGGCAGGCCGCCGGCCAGCAGTTCGCGGCGCGAGGCGTTGGCGCGGTCGGCGCTCAGCTCCCAGTTGCCGTAGGCCCGGTCACCCGCGGCGAAGGGCTGGGCATCGGTGTGCCCCTCCAGCGTCAGGCGGTTGGGCACCGTGGCCAGGATGCCGCCCATGGCCTGCAGCAGCCGGCGCATGTAGGGCTGCACGCCGGCGCTGCCGCTGGCGAACATCGGCCGGCCTTCCTCGTCGAGGATCTGGATGCGCAGGCCGTCGGCCGTCATCTCCATCTTGATCTGCGCCGCCAGCGCCTTGAGCTCGGGGTTGCCGGCCAGGGCCTCCTCGACCTTGCGCTGCAGGTCCTCGAGCCTGGCCACCTCGGCGCGGATCTGCTCGGCCTTCAGCTGGTGCAGGTTGACGGTGTCCTTGGGCGCCTCGACGTCGCCGCGCTTGACCTGGCCGGTGGAGCGCGAGAGGTCCTGGCCGCCGCCCTTGATGACGTGCGCCGCGTCGCCGGCACCCGAGCCGCTGGACAGCAGCGCCAGCTTCAGCGGGCTGGCGAAGTAGTCCGCGATGCCCTTCTTGTCGCCCTCGGTGGTGCTGCCCAGCAGCCACATCAGCAGGAAGAAGGCCATCATGGCCGTCACGAAGTCGGCGTAGGCGATCTTCCACGCGCCACCATGGGCGGCATGGCCGCCCTTCTTGATGCGCTTGATGATGATGGGCTGAAGCTTTTTCGCGTCACCCGCCATGGCGCACCTCCGCCGAAGAGCAGCACGCCATCACTTCTTGCCCTTCACGTGACCTTCCAGTTCACTGAAGGTGGGGCGAACGGTGCTCAGCAGCACCTTGCGGCCGAACTCGATGGCCACCTGCGGCGCGTAGCCCTGCATGCTGGCCAAGAGCGTGGTCTTGATGCACTGCAGCTCCTTGCCGCTTTCCTCGACCTTCTGCTCCAGCAGGCCGGCCAGCGGCTCGGCAAAGGCGTAAGCCAGCAGGATGCCCAGGAAGGTGCCGACGAGCGCCGAGCCGATCATCGCGCCCAGCACCGCGGGCGGCTGGCCCACCGAGCCCATGGTCTTCACCACGCCCAGCACGGCGGCCACGATGCCGAACGCCGGCAGGCCGCCGGCCACGCGCTGGATGGCCGCCACCGGGGCGTGGGCCTCGTGGTGGTGGGTCTCGATCTCGCTGTCCATCAGCGACTCGATCTCGTGCGCGTTCAGGTTGCCCGACACCATCATGCGCAGGTAGTCGGTGATGAACTCGGTGACGTGGTGGTCGTTGCCCACCGACGGGTACTTCTGGAACAGCGGCGAGCTCGCCGGGTCCTCGACGTCCTTCTCGATGGACATCAGGCCTTCCTTGCGCGCCTGCTGCAGGATGGCGTAGAGCAGCGCCAGCAGCTCCATGTAGCGCGCCTTGGTGTACTGGCTGCCCTTGAAGCAGCTCAGCACGCCGGCGATCGTGCCCTTGATCACCACCATCTGGTTGTTCACCAGGAAGGCGCCCAGCGTGGCGCCGCCGATCATGGCCATTTCCCAAGGCAGCGCCTTGAGGATGGGGCCCATGTTGCCGCCGTGGGCGATGAACACCCCGAACACGCAACCGAGCACGACGACCCAACCGATGATGACGAACATGTGGCTTGTTCCGCGAGGGCAGACCGCCCCCCGGGTGGCTGCGTTCCGTGGGTTATCGGCAGGGGTCCGGCGTCATTGAGGCGCGCCGGGCACGTGGTACAGCCACAGCGGGCGGCCGTCGGCGCCGGGCAGGCGCGCCGTCGCGGCCACACCGGGCACGGCGAACTCCAGGCTCGCCAGCCAGCCGCCGGGCATCTCGGCCCGCGCCTTGGCCCACGCGCGGGCCATGCTCTCGGGCCGCTGGAACAGGTAGACGAGCCCGTAGCCGCCCCAGGGCTCGGCCCACAGGTCGCCCCGGCGCACGCGGGCGTCGCGCCGGCGCAGCCTCGCCGCCAGTGCGAGCAGCGGGCTCCATTCCAGCCCCACCAGCTCGGCGCGCGGGAACTCCTGCCGCAGCGCCGCCAGGCCATGGCCAGCGCCGCAGCCGGCCTCCAGCACACGGGCCGGCTGGCCCACCACGCCGGCCAGCCCCTGCAGAGCCGACGCGGGTGTCGGGAAGAACGGTGCATCTCGCCAGGCGCGCAGCGGGTAGGCCAGCAGCAGCGGGCCCAGCGGCAGCAGCCACCACCAGCCGGGCAGCGCCGACGACGCGCCCAGCGCCAGTGCCGAGGCCGGAAACCCCGCCGCCACCAGCAGCCGCCGCCAGGGGCCCTGCACCAGCAGGGCTGCCAGCGCACTCACCACCAGGCCGGCCAGCAGCCCGGCCACCGGCTCGCGCAGCGCGACGCCCGTGCTGCAGACCGCCCAGGCCAGCAGCCAGGCGGCCAGGGCCGGCAGCGGCCAGCGCCACTGCGCCGGGTGCCAGAGCGGGGAACGGGCCGGACTCATCACGCCAGTGTCCGGCGGGGCCGGCCGGGGCGGCGCGCGGAAAAGCGGCGCCGCCGCCGGGCTCATCGCATCGGCATGGGCATGGACGTTGGCGTCACCGCCAGGGCCAGCACCTTGTCGTGCACGAAGCGCACCTTCACGCGCGCCGGCGCCACGGCGGCCTTGACGGCGTGGCGGCGCTCGAGCGTGTCGCGCAGCACCGGCTCGCCATACACGTTGCCGCTGGGCGAGACCAGTGCCACCACCTGCGGCAGGTTGGCACGCCGGCCGCGGGCCACGACGATGCCGATCTCGCCGCTGGTCAGCTCGACGAAGCTGCCCGGCGGGTACAGGCCCACGGCCCGCAGCAGCGCGCCGCCCACCTCGTCGGGCTGACCGTCGGCACCCAGGCAGGCCTCGCGGGCCGCCATCAGCGGCGACATCGCCGGGCGCGACTCGCGCCGGCTGATCTTGGCGCCGAAGATGTCCGCCCGCCGCAGCAGCCGCGCCAGCTGGCGCTCGGGCGGCTGCGTGGCCAGCGGCGCGCCCTCGGCGCTGGCGTCGTGGTGCAGGCGCACGGCCTCGATGGCCAGCGGGTCATCCAGGCCGGCGGCGGCCAGCATCTCGGCGCCCCGGCGCGGGTGGCTCTCGATCTCCTGCCGCTGGTCGGCCGACGGCGGGAACTGCACGCTGGCCAGGTGGTCCTGCAGGCGCTGCATGGCCACGTTCATGGTCAGCGCCGCGACGCCCAGGCTGTCGATGCGCGCCTGCGGCCAACCCAGCAGCCGCGCGGCCTGCTCGGCGATGACCTGCGTCATCCAGGCATGGTGCGCGCTGTAGCGCTCGGCGAAGTGCACGCTCTCGTAGACGAGGTGGTAGAGCGACTCGTCCAGCCGGCGCTCGGTGAGGCTGCGCGAGCGGGCGTGCAGTTCGGCGAGGCGACCCTTCCAGTCGCTGCCCGGCCGCACGTCGCGCAGCGTGGCGTCGAGCCGGCTGCGCAGTTCGCCCCACGCGTCGCCGGTGGACTGCGAGCGCACGGCCGCCTCGCGGGGCGCTTCGTCGGGGCGTGCGCTGACGACGTCCTTCAGGGCCGCGCCCTGGCGCAGCCGCTGGTCCATCGCCAGGTTCACCCGTCGGCGCCAGTCCGCGCTTTGGTGCTCCTCGGCATAGAGCGGCTGCTGCAGCAGTTCTGCGCGCTGCCGCTCGTCGGCGACCGTCATGCCGGCGCTGAGCAGCAGGCGGCCGGTGGCGTCGCGCAGCGCAAACGGCAGCGCGCGGTCCAGCGGCAGATCCTGAGGGTTGACGGCAACGAGCTTCACAGTTGGGCTATCGGCCGTCAGGCCACCGACTGAAGCCGGACGAAAAAAAAAGCGGGCCCCGAGGGGCCCGCGCAAAGCACAGAGAACTGTGCCAGGAGGAGACGAACAATGAGAACTCGAGACGATTGATCCCGTTTTCGGCGGGCAGGTTCCGGGGCTTGAGGCCCTGAACCGTGAATCCCTTCGCACCATCACGGCTCAGTGGGCCTCGGTGGCGCCGATGCGCAGCGAGCCAGCCGCCTTGCCCTTGCCCGCACGCGCCGGGGGGTTGCACAGCCCGCAGACGTAGTGCCGCGCGATCTCGTGCGGGTGCGTCACGAAGTGGCCGCCGCACTTGCTGCACGGCGTCATCGTGAGCATGCCGTTGTCGACGAACTTCACGAGGCGCCAGGCCCGCGTCACGCTCAGCAGCGGCTCCAGGCCCTCGGACTGCATCTGCTCCAGGTACAGCTGGTAGGCCTTGATGACGGTGTCGATCTCATCCAGCGCCGCCACCTTGTTGAGGTACTCGTGGATGTTCAGGAACAGGCTGGCGTGGATGTTGGGCTGCCAGGTCATGAACCAGTCGGTCGAGAACGGCAGCTGCCCCTTGCTCGGGCTCTTGCCGGCGACCTCCTTGTACAGGCGCAGCAGGCGCTCGTAGCTGAGGTCGGTTTCGCTCTCCAGCACCTGCAGCCGGGCGCCGAGGTTGATCAGCGTGACGGCACGCTCGATCTGCCTGGCTTCGGTGAGGATGCTCTTGGTCCTGGCCATGGCTCGCTCCTGGTGTTCTTGTCGTCGTTCGTTCAGGCGGCCTCTTGATGGCGGCCGGCCATCAGGATGCTGGCGTGCAGGCGGCTCATGCCGTCGTTGGCGGCGCCCTTGCCGTGGCTGGTGATGAGGTTCCAGACCATGTCGTCGTCCATGCGGAAGCGGCACAGCAGCGTGTTGCCCGAGGCCACCTTCATCATCTGCGCCGGCGTCATCGTGTTGATGAGGTTGGCGTTGTCCTCGCTCAGGCCCAGGCGGAACAGGGCCTGTTCCTTGTCGTGGCGGATCAGGCTCTGGGCCAGCATCAGGTAGCTGAGGTTGGCTTCGCGGATCTCGGCGAGGATCTGATCGGAGGTCATGCTGCGGTTTCCCTTCGTCTCGGTGATGGTGGGCCTGGGGGCCGGGTTGATGGAACTGACTGTAGGCAGCGGCGATGGGCCTGCCCATGGGGGCGTTTCGATCGCTGGAGTCCCCCTTCTTCCCAAGCCCGTGTCAGGCAAATTCCTACACGGTCGATGGAGCGTGATGCCGTTCACGCCCGGGCATGAAAAAGCCCCGCGACACCGGGGCATCGCGGGGCGGGCAACGGCGGCTTGCGGCCGCCGGAACGTCAGAAGCTGTAGTTCAGGCTGGCCGTGTAGGTGCGGCCGCGCGGGTCGGTGTAGGTGGGGTCGTAGCTGGCCAGGAAGTAGTAGGCCTGGTTCGAGAACGGCGGGTCGGTGTCGAGCAGGTTCAGGATGCCGGCGCGAAGCTTCAGCTGCTTGTTCACCTGCCACGAGCCAGTCAGGTCCCACAGCGAGTAGGCCTTGACGCGGTTCTCCGGCACCACGCGGCCCGTGTCGAGGTTGATCGCCGTGTTCTGGTCGGTGTACGAGCTGTAGTACGTGTTGGCCAGCGTCAGACCGAAGCCGCCGAGATCCCAGTCGCCGCTCAGGCGGTGGCGCCAGCGCTGCACGACGCCGTCGTTGACGAACTTGCCCAGGTTGCTGACGTACGGGTCGCCGGGCGCCGTCTGCTTCTTCGACTCGAGCACGTAGGTGCCCGCCAGGCGCGCCCCGAAGCGGCCGATCGACGAGGCCTCGCCACGCCAGTCCAGCGTGAGGTCCAGGCCCGAGGTCTTCTGCTGGCCCTGGTTGCGCTTCTGCAGCAGGATGTTGGTGATGAAGCTGCCCGAGTCACGCGTGACCAGGCTGCCGTACTTGTCGAGGTTGGCCAGGATCAGCTCCTCGCCGATGTCGCTGATGACGTCCTTCTTCAGGATGTTCCAGTAGTCCACCGTGATGCTCGCGCTCTTGATCGGCTCGAACACGACGCCGAACGAGAACTGCCGGCTCTTCTCGGGCTTGAGGTCGGGGTTGGCGCGGCGCTCCACCGGCCACTGGTCGGCGCAGAAGCGCAGGTCGCCGCCCTCGATGGCGCACAGCACCGGGTCGGGCAGGATGGCGCTGGAGACGCCGAACACCGTGGGCCGGTAGAGCTCCGAGAAGCTCGGCGCGCGGAAGCCGGTGCCGAAGCTGCCACGCAGCAGCAGTTCCTTGCTGGCCTCGAATCGCAGGCCGACCTTGGGGTTGGTGGTGTTGCCGACGCCGCTGTAGCGGTCGTGGCGCAGCGCCACCTGCAGCTCCAGCTGCTTGCTGAACGGCGCGATCAGCTCGGCGTAGACGGCGTTGACGGTGCGCGAGTTGCTGGTGGCCTTGATGTCGTTCAGGCCGGCCGCGCTGCGGTCGCCCGCGATGTCGTTGCTGCGCAGCAGGTCCGAGGGCGTGAAGTGCTGCTTCTCGCGGCGCGTCTCGGCGCCCAGCGCGAGCTGCATCTCGCCGCCGCCGAGCTTGCCCAGCGCGGTGGAGGCCTTCACGTCGAAGCTGTCGACCGTGCCCTTGCTCTTGCGCGCCTCGTCGTCCACGCGCGCCGCGGCGATGATGGCCTTGCCGGCGGGGCCGGAGCTGCCGGTCAGGCTGATGGCGCCGCTCTTGATGCCGTCGGCGATGGCGCGGTAGCGGAAGTAGCCGTCGACGTAGCGGTCCACGGCCTCGTTGACGCTGCGGTTCACGGCCGCGTCGTAGTCCCAGCCCGACAGCGTGCCCGAGACGCCCAGCACCACGCGCGTGGCGTCGCTGGTCACCTCGTTCGTGCGGTTGCCCATCTCCTTGGCCCGCAGGCGCACGCCGTTGATGACGCCGGTGATGCCGGCGGCCGCGAACTGCGGCACCACGGCCGCGGGCACGCGGTCGTCGACACCGCCCACGTTGCGCAGCCGCAGCGGCACCGGGCTCAGCACGTAGTCGGTCTTGGTCTGGCTCTTCAGCAGCTCGGCGAAGGCCTGGTGGTCGCCGCCCAGCGACACCACGGCGCGGCCGAGGAAGCCGATCTTGTCCGAGGCCGGGTAGATCTCGGTGTCGGCCATGTAGTTGTAGGTGCAGCCGCTGGGGCCGCCCACGGCCGCGGGGGCGTACACGCTCTCCGGCGGGTTGCAGGCCGGCCGCGTGAAGTTGACGCGGTTGTTGGTGAAGCCGTAGCCGCCCGCGGTGTTGAGCGCGTTGCGCTGCGCCGTGTTGATGTCGAAGTTGGCCGGCACCGGAAAGCTCGACAGCAGGTTGCCCAGCCGGTTGGGGATGTCGTTGGCGGCGATGAAGTCGCGTTCGCTGGAGCGCAGGCCGTCGAGCTTCTGCACGTCGAGCACGCCCATCACGTTGAAGCCCTGGCTGCCGAGGTTGCCGTAGCCGGCCGACACCGTGGCCGTGCGCTTGCCGGCACCGCCGTGCTGCGGGGCGGCCACCGAGGCGGCCACGTCGGCGCCGCGGTAGTCGCGCCGCGTGATGAAGTTGATGACGCCGCCGATGGCGTCGGTGCCGTAGACGGCGCTGGCGCCGTCCTTCAGCACCTCCACGCGCTGGATGGCGCCGGCGGGGATGTTGTTCAGGTCGACGCCGGCGCTGTCGCCGGGGCTGGCGAAGTTGGCCAGGCGGCGGCCGTTCAGCAGCACCAGCGTCGAGCTGGTGCCGATGCCGCGCAGGTTGGCCGAGTTGAAGCCGCGCTGGCCCGAGGTGCCGTCGCTGATGCTGGCGCCGTCCGACAGGCCGTTG
>JAIXTY010000344.1 GCA_027483705.1 Rubrivivax sp. | reverse complement strand
CGGTGGAGCTGCGCTGCATCAGGCGCGTCGACAGCTCGCTCTCGAGGCGGCTGATCTGCTGGCTGAGCGCCGAGGTCACGAGGCCCAGCTCGGCGGCCGCGCGGCCCATGCTGCCGAGCTCGGCCACACGGACGAAGTAGCGCATCTGGCGCAGTTCCATCGCCGTCTGCGCCTGCCGCCGCTTACTCGGGTTCGATCTTCGCGGCGCGGATCACGCCGCCCCAGCGCTGGATCTCGCTGCCCAGCAGCGCCTGCAGCTCGGCCGGTGTGCTGCCCTGCACGCGCATGCCCAGCTTGCCCAGGCGCTCGCGCACGGCGGCCGAGGCCACGGCCTCGCGCACCGCCTTGCCCAGCACGGCCAGCACCTCCGGCGGCGTGCCGGCCGGCGCGGCCAGCGCGTTCCAGCTGGCGACGTTGTAGCCCGGCAGCCCGGCCTGCGCGGCGGTGGGCACCTCGGGCAGCGCGGGGTTGCGCTGGTCGGAGCTGACGGCCAGCGCGCGCACCGCACCGGCCTGCACCTGCGGCACCATGGGCCCGGCGATCTCGAAGGCGACGTCGATCTCGCCGGCGCGCAGCGCCGTCAGCACCGCCGGGCTGCCCTTGTACGGCACGACCAGCGTGTCGATGCCGGCGACGGTTTCAAAGAGCTTGGCGCTCAGGTGCTGCGTGCTGCCCGGCGCGATGGTGCCGACGTTGAGCTTGCCCGGGTTGGCGCGCGCGAAGTCGAGCAGCGCCTTCAGGCTGGCGAAGCGCGGTGCGCCCGAGGCCGGCGCGGCCACGAACACGCCAAGGTCGAAGAAGCCCAGCGTGCTGATCGGCGCGAAGTCCTTCTGCGGGTCGTACGGCAGCTTCTTGAACAGGCCCACGCTGACGGCGTTGCCGTTGCTCATCAGCAGCAGCGTGTGGCCGTCGGGCCTGGCCGTGGCCACGGCCTGGCTGGCGACGATGCTGCCGGCGCTG
The DNA here is from genome assembly GCA_027483705.1 of Rubrivivax sp. Lineage (GTDB taxonomy): Bacteria > Pseudomonadota > Gammaproteobacteria > Burkholderiales > Burkholderiaceae_C > Rubrivivax. The sequence continues at coordinate 11,016 of JAIXTY010000344.1, read as the reverse complement.
GGCTTGTTCTCCACGACCACGGCCTGGCCAAGCGTCTTGGCCATGTGCTCGGCCACGGCGCGTGCCGTGATGTCGGCGATGCCGCCCGGCGCGAACGGCACGAGGATGGTGATGGCGCGCTCGGGAAAGCGCGGCTGTGCGCGCAGCAGACCGGGCGCGAGCGCGGCGCCGGCGAGGGCCAGGGTGTGGCGGCGGGAGATCGGCATGGGGCGCAGATGGTAGCGAGCGGTGGGTGGGCGGCGTTCAGAAGCGGTGGCGCAGCGCCACGACGGCGCCGTCCTGCACGCCGAGCGTGCCCATGAACGCGGGCCGCGCGTAGCCGCCGGTGACCTCGTTGCGGTCGAGCACGGCGTACACGTCGGTGCGGCGCGAGAAGCGGTAGCTCACCGTCACCCAGCCCACCGTGCGCTTGCCGTTCAGGGCGGCGCTGCCCGACTGGTCGTCGTCGAACCAAGCCAGGCTCAGCGTCACCTGCCGTGCGAGCTCGACGTTGGCGCCCAGCGTCCAGGCCAGGTTCTCCTGCGGGCTGACCTTGGAGGTGCGCTTCATCAGGCCGCCGTAGAGGTGCACCGTGTCGTTGACCTTGTAGTTGCCGCCCAGACCGACGATGGTGCGCTTCTCGGTGTTGGCGGCGTTGCTCAGTTGCTGGTGGTAGGCGCCCACCGCCCAGCCCTTGCCGGTGTGGCCGATGCCGAGCGAGCGCCCGCCGTTGCCGCCCGTGGATTGCTCGCCGAAGGTCTGGCTGGCGACGAGTTCGATGTCGGCCACGCGGGTGTCCAGCCGCACCATGTTGTCGTTGCGCGGCACGTGGTGGCTGCTGAACAGCGAGTGTGCCGTGCTGTTGGGGTTGCCCAGCGGCTGGAAGCGGCCCGCGAGCGCATGGGCCACCGTGTACTGGCGGCCCAGCGTCACGCTGCCGAACGGCGCGCGCAGGCCGATGTGCGCCTCGCGGCCCCAGAAGCGCGGGTTGATGGCTTCCTGGCCGTAGTCGGTGGTGGTGGATGCCTGCAGCGACAGGCCGGTGCTCGGGTCGAAGCCGCTCTCGATGGTCATCAGCGCGGCCCAGCCGCCGCCAAGGTCCTCGCGCGAGCGCAGTCCGAGGCGGGTGCCGGTCATGATGCCGTCCTCCACCGTCTTGCGCGAGTTGCCGGCGGCGTCGACCTGGCTGGCATGGCGCACGGCCGCGTCGACGAGGCCGTAGATCGTCACGGTGGTCGACGGCGTCTGGGCGTGTGCGGCGCTGCAGGCGAGCAGCGCCAGGCTCGCCCAGTGGCGGGCGCTTCGGGTCTTGTTCATCGGATCTCCGGGTTTAATTCTTTTCTTCGTTCAGAAGCGCAGCGGCTCGCCAGGCTTGGCGACGTGCACCTGCACGCCGCTGCCGGGGCCCATGGCGTCGACGAACTGCTGCGCCGTGCCCTTGGCCAGCGGGTTCGCGCCGTAGTGCATGGGGATCACGGCCTTCGGGCGCAGCAGGTCCTTCACGGCCCAGGCGGCGTCGGCCGGGTCCATCGTGAAGTGGCCGCCGATCGGCACCAGCGCGATGTCGGGCCGGTAGCGCTCGCCGATGAGCTTCATGTCGCCGAAGACCGCGGTGTCGCCGGCGTGATAGATGCGGAAGCCGTTCTCCAGCTCGATGATCCAGCCGATGGCCTCGCCGCCGGGGTGCGTCTCGTCCTTGCCGGTGGCCGGGTTGCGCCAGACGTAGATGCTGCTGTGCTCGGCCCGCACGGCCGTCACCTTGATGCCGGACGCGGCCTCCACCGTGCCGCCCTTGTTCATGCGCGGCAGCAGGTTGGGCGGCAGCACGCCCAGCGTCATCACGGTGTTGAGCAGGTCGCCGGGGCCGCGCACCGCGACGTTGTGGTGCTGCGCCAGCGCCGGCGCGTCGGCGATGTGGTCGAAGTGGCCGTGCGTGACGAGCAGCACGTCGATCTTCGCGAAGCCCTCGGGCTGCTTGAACGCCGCCGGCGTCAGCGGGTTGGTGCGCAGCCAGGGGTCGGTGACGATGACCTTGCCGCCCGGCGAGACGATGCGGAACGCCGCCTGGCCGAGCCAGGTGATCTCGACGCCGGCCGGCACCGGCGCGGCGGCGCCGGCCGCGGGCATCGACGATGGCGCCGGGCCGGTGGTGGCGCAGGCCGACAGCAGGGCGGCTACGGCCAGCGCGGCGAGGGTGGGCTTGTTCATGCGGGTCTCCTCAATCGGGTTTCACGTTGCCGGCCTTCACGACCTCGGCCCAGCGCGGGATCTCCTGCCGGATCAACTCGCCGAAGGCCTGCGGCGTGACAGGCACCGCCACCGCGCCCTCGCGGTTGAACTGCTCGGCCACGTCGGGCAGCGCGACGGCGCGGTTGACCTCGGCGTTGATGCGCGACACCACCGCGGCCGGCGTGCCCGCCGGGGCCACGAGGCCGTACCACTGGTCGGCCTCGAAGCCGGGCACGCCGCTCTCGGCCACGGTGGGCACCTCGGGCAGCGCGGCGATGCGCTGCGCGCTGCCCACGGCCAGCGCGCGCAGGCGGCCCGAGCGCACGTGCGACAGCACGGCGGTGGAGCCGGTGAAGGTGCAGTCCACCTGGCCCGCGATCAGGTCGTTGATCGACGGCGCCGTGCCGCGGTACGGGATGTGCAGCAGGAACAGCTTCGCGCGCAGCTTCAGGTACTCCATCGTGATGTGCGCGGCGCTGCCATTGCCACCCGACGAGTACGACAGCCGCCCGGGCTGCGCGCGCACCGCGGCCAGGAAGTCCTTGAAGGTGCGCAGCGGCGACGCCGACGGCACCACCAGCACGTTGGGCACGCGGGCCACGTAGGCCACGGGCACGAAGCTCTTCAGCGGGTCGTAGGCCAGCTTCGGGTAGATGGCCGGGTTGACGGCCAGCGTGCCGAGGTGGCCCATGAAGAGCGTGGTGCCGTCGGCGTCGGCGCGCGCCACCTCGCCACCGGCCACCGAGCCGCCGGCCCCGGGCCGGTTCTCGACGATGACGTTGCTGCCCAGCGCCGCGCCGAGCTTGGGCGCGATGGCGCGGGCCAGGATGTCGGAGCTGCCGCCGGGCGTGAAGGGCACGACGATCTTGATCGGCTTGCCCGCGGGCTGCGCGCGGCCGGTGCCGGGCAGGGCCCCGGCCGCGAGGGCGGCCAGCAGCCAGGCGCGGCGGTGTGGATCGGTTCGCATGGTGTTTTCGTGAAGAGCCGCGGCCGGGTCTTCATGACGGCGCCGCTGGCGGGCTTGCAGCATGCCGCCGCCCTCGCGGACCGGCCGCGCGTGGAGCGCGGCGAGCCGTGCGTTCTGCTTATTACCGTGGCGTGCCGGCCACGGCCACGGCGCGCAGCGCCTGCACGAGCCGCTGCAGCGTGGGCGCGGCCAGGCCGTCGCTGCGCTGCATCAGCCCGATGGCGCGCTCGGTGCCCTGCAGCGGCACCGCCAGGGCCTGAAGGCGGCCGGCCTGCAGCTCGCCATGCATCTGCCACGGCGACACCAGCGCCACCGCATCGCCGGCCTGCAGCAGCGAGCGCAGCACCGGCGTGCTGTGCGACTGCAGCGCCAGCGGCGGCAGCGGCAGCCCGGCCGCGGCGAACACGCGCTCGAAGGCCGCGCGCGCCGGCGTGCCGGGCAGCGGGCCGATCCACGGCAGCGCCATCAGGTCGGCCAGCGTGCGCGCGCGGCCGCGACCGGCGGCGAGTGGATGCCCGAGCCGCACGACTGGCAGCAGGCGGTCGACGAACAGCGTCTCCTCGGCCACGTCGGGCGGCGCGCGCACGCCGCGCAGGGGGCCGACGACGAGGTCGACGTCGCCGTGGCGCAGCTGGTGCACCAGCGCCGCGTAGGTGCCGTCGACCACCGTCACCTGCACGCCCGGCATCGCGCGCATCAGCATCGACAGCGCCTGCGGCACCAGCACGTCGCAGGCCATCGGCAGCGCGCCCACGGCCACGCGGCCGGCGCTGCGGCCGCACAGCGCGGCCAGTTCGTCGTGGCCAGTGCGCAGCTCGGCCAACGCGAGCTTGGCGCGCAGCAGCACGCGCTCGCCGGCGTCGGTGAGCCGGCTGCCGCGGCGCGAGCGTTGCAGGAGCGGCATACGCGCCGCGTGCTCGAGCTGGCGCAGGCTCTGGTGCACGGCGGCCTGCGTGAGGCCGAGCGCGCGCGCCGCGGCGGTTTCGCTGCGGTGCTCGGCCATGGCGGCCAGCGCCAGCAGCATGGCGTCGGTGGCGCGGCCGGCCAGCAGCGGGCCGCCGGCCAGCAGCAGCTGCTGGCGCGCGCGGCCCACGCGGCGCAGCAGCGCCTCGCCGGCCGGCGTGACGGCCATGCCGCGCGCGCCGCGCTCGAAGAGCGCCAGGCCCAGCTGCGCCTCGGCCTGCACGACGGCGCGCGACACCGCCGAGGCCGACAGGTGCAGCTCCGCCGCCGCCGCTGCCGCGCTGCCGCAGCGCGCCACGGCCTCGGCCACGCGCAGCAGGCGCAGCGCAGCTGGGCCCTCGGGCTCAGGCGCGGTTGACGAGCGCGTCGCCACGCAGCCAGCGGCCCAGGTTGTCGATGAAGATCGCTGCGGCGCGCGCCGCGTTGCCGGCGGCATGGCCGGCGGCGTGCGGCGTCACCATCACGCCGGGCAGCGTCCACAGCGGCGATTCGGCCGGCAGCGGCTCGTGCGCGAACACGTCGAGGAAGGCGCCGCCCAGGTGGCCGCGGGCCAGCGCGTCGACGAGCGCCGGCTCGTCCACCACCTCGCCGCGCGCCACGTTGACGAGCATCGCGCCGCGCGGCAGCTGCGCCAGCGCGGCGGCATTCACGAGGCCGCGTGTGGCCTCGCTCAGCGGGCAGGCCACCAGCAGCCACTGCGCCTGCGGCAGCACCGTGGGCAGCTCGGCGTAGCGGTGCGTGGGCACGCCGGGCGCGGCCGCCCCGGGCGAGTGGCGCACCACCGCCACGCGCAGCCCCAGCATCGCCAGCCAGGGCTGCAGCCGCCGCGCGATGGCGCCCCAGCCCACCAGCACCACGGTCTGCCCGGCCAGATCCGGCGGCAGCGGGCCGGCCACCAGCGGCGCCCACTCGCGCCGCGCCTGCGCCGCCATCAGCGCCGGGAAGCGCCGCGACAGCGCCAGCACCGCGCCCAGCGCCGTCTGCGCCACGACCTCGGCGTTGGCGCCGGCCGAGGTGCTGACGGCCACGTTGCGTGCCATCAGCTCGGCATAGATCGGGCGGTCGGCGCCGGCCGAGTGCGTGTGCACCCAGGCCAGCGCGGGTGAACGGCGCAGCACGCGGTAGCAGCCGGCCAGCGGCTCCTGCAGCTGGTGCTTGGTCGACAGGCCGGTGACGTCGCGCGAGATGTAGGCCGCGTCGACGGCCACCGCCTCGTCGCCGGCCGCCTGCTCCAGCGTGATCACCTCGAACGCGCGCCCCTCGCCGGCCGCGGCCAGCGCTGGCGCGAGCGCGGCCTGCGTGTGCGCCGACAGCAGCAGCCGCCGCATCGCCGTGGCCCGGTCTGGACCGGTTTACTCGACCACCGCGCCGGAGTCGCGCACCACCGTGCGCCACTTCTCGAACTCGCGCTGCACGAAGCTGGCGAAGTCCTGCGGCGAGCCACCGGCGGGGTCGGCGCCCTCGCGGATCATCTGCGCCGCGAAGCCGGGCACCGCGATGATCTCGTTGACGGCCTTGTTCAGCGTCGTCACCACCTCGGCCGGCGTGCCCTTGGGTGCGAAGAAGCCGAACCACGAGCCGGCCTCGAAGCCGGGGAAGCCGCGCTCGGCCACCGTGGGCACGTCGGGCAGCGAGCGGCTGCGCCTGGCGCTGCTCACGGCCACGGCGCGCAGGGCGCCGGCATCGATGTGCTGCTTGACGCTCGGGATGGTGGCGAACATGAACTGGATGCGCCCGGCCAGCAGGTCGCGCAGCGCGTCGGCGCCCTTGTACGGCACGTGCACGACGTCGATCCCGGCGCGCTTGCCGAGGATGAAGCCCGACAGGTGCGACGAGGTGCCGATGCCGGTGGAGCCGTAGTTCAGCTGCCCCGGCTGCGCCTTGGCGTGGGCGATGAACTCCTCCACGGTCTTCGCCGGCACCGAGGGGTGCACCACCAGCACGTTGGGCACCTCGGCGATCTGCACGATGGGCACGAGGTCGGTCTGCGGGTTGTAGGCCAGCTTCTTGTACAGCGTGGGGTTCACCGCGATCGGGCCGACGCTGTTGACGATGAGCGTGTAGCCGTCGGGTGCCGCGCGCACCACCAGCTCGGTGCCGGTGTTGCCGCCGGCGCCCGGCTTGTTCTCGACGACGAAGCTCTGCTTCAGCTTGTCCTGCAGCTGCTGGCCCACGGCGCGGGCCAGGATGTCGGTGGTGCCGCCGGCGGTGAAGGCCACCACCACCTTCACGGGCTTGGCGGGCCAGGACTGGGCGCTTGCCGGGGTGGCGGCGATGGTGGCGCCGAGCAGCAGCGCGGCGGCCTGGAGCAGCGTCTTCATGGGTTGTCTCCTGTTGTCGAATGCCTGGGGTCAGGTCTTGTAGGACGGGTCGAGCCGGTCGAGCTTGCGCAGCAGCGCCGGCCACTCCATCAGCCCGTAGGGCCGGCGCGTGCCACGCTGGTAGTTGGCCCAGGTGGCCTCCAGCACCGCGGGCGGCACCGCGTGCAGCGCCGCGCCGGTGGCCATGGCGGCCAGCTGCGACTGGCAGGCGAGCTCGATGCGGTGCATCCAGTTGAAGGCCTCGCCGATGCTGCGGCCCACGGTGAGCGCGCCGTGGTTGCGCAGGATGAGCGCCTCGCCCTGGCCGAGGTCGGCGATCAGGCTGGCCTTCTCGGCGTCGTCGAGCACCACGCCCTGGTACTTGTGGTAGCCGATCTTCAGGAAGCGCATCGCCGTCTGCGTGATGGGCAGCAGGCCGCACTCCAGCGCGCTGACGGCCATCGAGGCCCAGGCGTGCGTGTGGATCACGCAGGCCACCTCGGGCCGCGCCTCGTGGATGGCGCTGTGGATCACGTAGCCGGCGCGGTTGATGCCGTAGTCGACGCCCAGCGCACTGAAGTCGGGCTTGGCGAGGATGTCGCCGGCGAGGTTCACCTTGATCAGGCTCGAGGCCGTGATCTCCTCGTACATCATCCCGTAGGCGTTGATGAGAAAGGCCCCGGGCTCGCCCGGCACGTGCGAGCTGATGTGGTTGGCCATCATGTCGCTCATGCCGTACCGATCGACCAGGCGGTAGCAGGCGGCGAGGTCGATGCGCGCCTGCCACTCCTCGGGCGTGCAGTGCGGCTTCATCGAGGGGATGTTCATGGCGTTCACTCCGATCCGAGCTTGAGCTTCAACGGTTGGCGCTTCTCCACCGCCCACTTCAGCAGCGCCGCGGCGCGGTAGGCGCCGTGCGCGAACTTGCCATAGGGCATGGTCAGGAAGAAGGCCATCACGGCGCCGAGGTGCACGCACAGCAGCAGCGGCAGCGCGGGCGTGGCCTTGAACACGGCCAGCAGCAGGCCGCTGGCGCCGGTGAGGAACAGCAGCGCGATGAAGCCTTCGTCCATGGCGCGCTGCGAGGGCTCCACGTGCTGCGGGTGGCGGCGCCGCCGCAGCCACCACAGCCCGGCGGTGCCGGCGACGAGGCCGAGGCCGCCGAGCGTGCCCAGGATCTTGGGCAGGCTGGTCCACCCGTACGGGGCGACCCAGCCGAAGGCGTAGTGGTAGACCGTGGCCACGCTGGTGGCCGCGAAGCAGAGCATGAAGCCGTAGAACGTGAGGTGGTGGAAGCGGCGGCGCGCGTGCGTCCTGGCGTCGTCTTCGTCGTGGCAGCCCTCGCCGTGGCCGCCGTCCAGGTAGCGCAGCGTCAGCGCGTCGTGCGTGGCCTCGGCCACGGCCGCGCCGGTGGTGGCGCCGGGCACGTGCTCGCGCCAGAAGCGCGTCACGCCGATGCCCAGCGCGGCCAGCGCGAACACGAACACCGGCGCGAACAGCGACACCATCAGCCCGTGCGGGAAGAGGCCGTAGAAGCTGCCTTCGGGCACGCGCCACAGCGCCGCCATCGAGCCCTGGCGCGCCACCGCCAGCAGCAGGAAGAGCGCGAGGCCGAGCGTCAGTGCCAGTGCCAGCACAAGGCCGTTGCGGGCGTAGGCCGCGCCCAGCGGCGCCGGCCAGGCAAAGCGCGCATAGGTCTCGCGGCGCAGCTCGGCCGTGGCGCGCGGCACGTTCACCGCAAACTCGTGCGGCGGCGCGTACTGGCAGGCGTGCAGGCAGGCCCCGCAGTTGTGGCAGAGGTTGGCGAGCTGGTGCAGGTCGGCCGGCGAGAAGTCCAGCCGCCGCGTCATCGCCGGGAACACGGCGCAGAAGCCCTCGCAGTAGCGGCAGGCGTTGCAGATCTGCATCTGGCGGCCGAGCTCGGCCTCGGCCGCCGTGGGCGGGGCCGCCGCGGCGACGATGGGGATGACCTTCATGCCGCCAGCCCGATCGTCGCCCGCGCCGCCTGCGCCGCCGAGGCGCCGGCGATGCGCCCGAACACCGTGCCGATGGTCATGCCCACGCCGGCGGTGTAGCCCTGGCCCAGCACGTTGCCGGCCATCACCTCGCCGGCGGCAAACAGGTTCGGGCTCGGCCGGTCGCCCCGGTGCACCGCCGCGGCCTCGTCGACCTTCAGCCCGAGGTAGGTGAAGGTGACGCCGGGCTTGAGCGTGTAGCCGCGGAACGGCGGCGTGTCGATGGGCCGTGCCCAGTGCGTCTTGGCCGGCGCCAGCCCTTCGGTGTGGCAGTCGTCGAGCACGGCGTGGTCGAACGTGCCTTCGCGGCAGGCGGCGTTGAAGGCGCGCACGGTCTCGATGAACGCCGCCTCGGGCAGGCCGAGCTGCCGCGCCAGCTGCTCCAGCGTGCCGGCTTCCTCGCCCTTGAACACCGGCGGCATGAAGCGCCCCACCGCCTTGGCGTCGATGATGCAGTGGCCCACCTGGCCCGGCTGCTGCGCCACCAGGCGCCCCCAGATCGCGTAGCGCTTGGGCCAGAAGTCCTCGCCCTCGTCGTAGAAGCGCCGCCCGTCGCGGTTGACCATGATGCCCAGCGACACCGCGTCCACGCGCGTGCAGATGCCGCCGTCGTACAGCGGCGCGCGCGCGTCGATGGCCACCATGTGGGCCTGCGTGGCGTCGCCCACCGCATCACAGCCCTGCGCCAGCAGGTCCTTCAGCAGCACGCCCAGGTTGTAGCGCGTGCCGCGGATCAGGAAGGCGTCCGCCGGCCACTCGCCGCGTTCGTTGCGGCCCCAGGCCTCGCGCAGCCAGTGGCGGTTGCTCTCGAAGCCGCCGCTGGCCACCACGCAGGCGCGGGCCTCGACGCGTTCGCCGCTGTCCAGCACCGCGGCCAGGAAGCGGCCGTCGTCGTCGAGATCGACGTGCTGCACGGGGCTCTGGTAACGCACCTCGACGCCCAGCGCCTCGGCGCTGCGGTAGTAGGCGTTGACCAGCGCCTTGCCGCCGCCCATGAAGAAGGCGTTGGTGCGGCTCAGGTGCAGCGTGCCCGACAGCGACGGCTGGAAGCGCACGCCGTGGCGCTGCATCCAGCCGCGCACGTGGTGCGAGTCGCGGATGACGCGGCGTGCCAGCGCCTCGTGGGTGCGGCCGCCGGTAACCTTCTTCAGGTCCTGCCAGAACTCCTCTTCGGGGTAGGCGTCGGTGAGCACGTCCTGCGGTGCGTCGTGCATGCAGCGGATGTTGCGCGTGTGCGGGCTGTTGCCGCCGCGCCAGGCGCGTGGGGCCGATTCGAGCAGCCGCACCGACGCCCCCGCCTCGCGCGCGGTGAGCGCGGCGCACAGCGCGGCGTTGCCACCGCCGATGACGAGCACGTCCAGCATGCGGCGCACTGTAGGCAGCCGCGCCGCGCGCCGCGAGAGGCCGGCGGGCAAGGGGCCTTCACGCGGTGTGAAGACGCCGCGGCTGCGTCAGGGCCGCCCGCGCACCCGCCGGCTCTTGCGCGTGGGCGTGAAGAAGCCGTCGGGCTTGGTCTTCACCCAGCTCACGAAGACCTGCATCTCCGGGTGCTGCAGCAGCGCCTCGGCGCTGGCGTACTGGCGCGCCAGTTCGGTCTCGGTGAAGAGGGCGTGGATCTGGCGGTGGCAGATGCGGTGCAGGAACTCGGTCTGCCGGCCGCCCTTGCTCTTGGGCACCATGTGGTGGCGGTCCTGCTGCGCCGGCGGGATGGGCCGGCCGCACAGCGGACAGACCGGGAACGGGGGCAGCGGTTTCGGGTCGGTCACGGCGGGGCAGGTCGATGGCGGGTCAGGCCGCCGGGCGCTGACGCGGCTGAGGATAAGGTCCGCGGCATGACGCATCCTGTTCATTCCCGGGTGGCCGTGGTCGGTGCCGGCCTGGCCGGCGCCACCTGCGCCCACGCGCTGGCCCGGGCCGGCGCCCGCGTGCAGGTGGTCGACAAGGCCCGCGGCCCCGGCGGCCGGCTGGCCACGCGCCGCGTGGAGGTGCTCGGCGCTGACGGCGCGCCGCGCAGCGTGCGGCTGGACCACGGCGCGCCGGGCTTCGCCGTCACCGACGACGCCTTCGCCGCCTTCCTGCACACGGCGCTGCCCGCCGGCGCGCTGCAGCCCTGGCAGCCCGTGCTGGCGCCCGGCAGCCGGCCGCTGCAGCCCGAGGGCGCGCTGTGGCTGCCGCAGCCGGACGGCCCGTCGCTGTGCCGCCACCTGCTGCAGGGCGTGGACGCGGCCTGGTCCTGCGCCATCGAGCGCCTGGAGCGCCAGCCCGATGGCTGGCGCCTGTGGGCGGCGGGCGAGGCGCTGCCGGGCCGCTTCGACGCCGTGCTGCTGGCGCTGCCGCCGGCGCAGGCGGCGCCGCTGCTGGCCGATCACCAGCCCGGCTGGGCGCGGCAGGCGGCCGCCGTCGCGATGCAACCGTGCTGGACGCTGCTGGGGGTGACCGACGCGCCGTCCACCCAGCCCGCCTGGGACGCCGCCCGCCCTGCCGACGGCCCTCTGGCCTGGGTGCTGCGCCCCGACCGCCGCCCGGGCCTCGAGGCCGTGGCCGGCGAGGCGCTGTGGGTGCG
>JAIXTY010000036.1 GCA_027483705.1 Rubrivivax sp. | reverse complement strand
GGGGTGCCGGCGGCGGGGCCATCGGCAGCGAGGCCACGTTGGCCGGCAGCTCCATCAGCACGTTGATCACCTGGTTCGAGGCCGGGTCGAAGCAGGCACCGAGCTCGGGCGGCATCTCGGCGTTCTTCTTCATCGACTCTTCCGTGAAGAGGCGAAGATCGTTGTGCACGAGGTTGGTCTGACGCGTGAACTGAGGGGTGCGCAAGGTGAGCAGCAGGCGCCCTTCGCTGCGGCGGGCCTCGAGCTTGGCGTCCTTGATGCCGCAGCTGGCCTGCAGGAACAGCAGTGCCGCGCTCACCTGCGGCGGATCGGCCCGGGCAACTGTCGGCAGCAGCACGGCGGTGGCCAGGGCAGCCAGGGTCAGCGGGGTGGCGGCGGTCGGACGGCGCATGCGGGCTCCAGGGCAGGCAGTGAGACGGTGTCGCCGGCCAGTGTAGCGGCGGTGCCGCGCCGTTCCCTCCATTGCGCAGGGGGTGCGGCATCGGGGCGGCGTCGTGACAATCCCGACAGGCGCGGTCTGCTCGAAGCCCCGCGCTGGCAGCTGGTGCTGCCTAGAATGATCCGGCGAACACCCGCGTTGCGCGGGGCCCGCGACCCTGGGGGGAAACCGATGTTCTGCATGCCGAAGACCGCCGCCGTCCGCGCGGCCGTCGTGAGCGGGTGGCTGGCGCTGCTGGCCGCTACAGCACCGATGGGGGCGGCTGCGCAGGCCGCGCCGCAACCGCCGGCGGCGCCGCTGCTGCGCGTCGAGCCCGGCATGCACGTCAACCTGGTGCGTGGCGTCGCCGTCGATTCGGCCGGTGCCTGGGCCGTGACGGTGTCCGACGACAAGACCGCCCGCGTCTGGAACGTAGCCACCGGCGCGGCCGGGCCGGTGCTTCGCGTGCCCATCGCCGAGGCGGGCCAGAGTGCCGAGGGTCAGCTGCAGGCCGTGGCCATCACGCCCGACGGCAGCCTGGTGGCCGTGGCCGGCCGCACCGGCCGCAGCTGGGCCGGCACGAACCTGGTCTATGTGTTCGAACGCGCCAGCGGCCGCCTGGTGCGCCGCATCGACACCGGCTCGGCGCTGCCGGTCGTGACGCTGGCCCTGTCGCCCGATGGCCGCGTGCTCGTGGCCGGCCTGGGCGAGGACGGCGGACTCAAGTCCTTCGACTTCAGCACCGGTGCCACGCTGCACCACGACAAGGACTACAAGGGCAGCATCTACGCACTGGATTTCCGGGCCGACGGGCGCGTGCTCGTGGCGGGTGCTGCCGATGGCGGGCTGCGCCTGTATCTGTCGGACAACGGCGTGCTGCGGCTGGCCGGCAGCACCGGCCTGCCGGCCGGGCGTCTGATCGCGCAGGCCCGCTTCTCGCCCGACGGCACGCTGCTGGCGGTGGGCCTGGAAGATACCCCGCAGGTGTTCGTGCTCGACGGTCGCAACCTGCAGGTCGTGGGCACGCCCGCGCCGGCGGCCGATGGCGCCAGCGCCTTCTCGAGCCTGGCCTGGAGCCCTGACGGCAAGGAGCTCTGGGGCGGTGGCACGCACCGCACGGGCGGGCAGTGGCAGCTGCGTGTCTGGCCGCGTGCCAACTGGCAGCAGTTCGCCGACCGGCCCGCGGCCAGCGCCTCGGTGCTGGGCCTGCACACGCTGCCTGGCCAGCGTGTGCTGTACGTGTCGGCCGAGCCGGCCTGGGGCGTCGTCGACGGTGCCGCGCAAGTGCAGCGCCGGCAGCTGTCGCCGCTGGCCAGCTTCAACGGCCTGGCGCGCAGCCTGGGTGTGTCGGCCGACGGCAAGCGGCTGGCCTTCTGGTTCGGCTTCCGCCAGCCGCGCTTCGAGTTCGACCTGGCCACGCGCGTGATGCGGCCGTTGCCCGAGACCGTGGACAACGTGGCCGATCTGGCATCGCCGTCCATCGAGGTGCAGGGCTTTGCGCTCGAAGGCTGGGAGAACCGCCGCGGCCCGGGCTACAACGGCCGCCGCCTGCCGCTGGGTGATCTCGAGACCTCCCGCAGCGTCGACGTCGACGCGCCGCGCGGCCAGTTCGCGCTCGGCACCGACGACCACGTGTTCCTGTTCGGGGCCGATGGGCAGGTGCGCTGGAAGCAGCGCGTCAGCAGCATCGCCTGGGCCGTCAACATCACCGGCGACGGCCGCTTCGTGATCGCCGCGCTGCAGGACGGCACCGTGCGCTGGCTGCGCGCCAAGGACGGCGTGCAGGTGCTCAGCCTGATGCCGCATGCCGACCAGAAGCGCTGGGTGATGTGGACGCCCAGCGGCTACTTCGACGCCGCGCCGGGTGCCGAGGAACTGCTCGGATGGCACGTCAACCGCGGCGCCGACCAGGCCGCCGACTTCTACCCGATGTGGACGCTGCGCCAGCGCTTCCTGCGGCCCGACGTGATCGACCGCGTGCTGGCCACCGGCGACGAGGCGCTGGCCGTGGCCGAGGCCAACAAGGCGGCGGGCCGACCGGCCGAGACGCAGGTCGCGCTGCTCGACACGCTGCCGCCGGTGCTGCAGCTGGCCGGCACGCCGGCGGTCGATGGCGGCAGCAGTTCGGCGCACATGAAGGTGCGCACCCGCGCGCTGCCCAGCGCCCCGGTGACCGGCCTGCGCGTGCGCGCCGACGGCCGTCCGGCGACGGTGGAGACCATCGGCACGCCGTCCCGGCCCGACGGCCAGGGCTTCAGCGAGCGCGAGATCCTCGTCCGCTTCTCGGGCCAGCCCACGCAGCTGCAGGTGATGGCCGAGAACCGCCATGGCCTGTCGGCGGTGGCGGCGCTGCAGGTCGAATGGCCCAAGGTGGCCGCCACCGCGCCCGTGCCCACGGCACCCGCGGCACCTGCTGCCGCGGCGGCCGTGGCACCCTTCGTGGCCGCGGCACCGGCGGCGGCGGCCACGGCGGTGGTGAGTGCACCGCCGGCCCCGGCGGCCGGCAAGCCGCCGGCCGATGCGGGCTTCACGCGGCCGCCTCGCCTGTACGTCTTTGCGATCGGCGTGGGCAAGTTCAAGTCCAACCAGGTCGGCGAACTCGGGCTCACGACCAAGGACTCGCAGGACTTCGTCGCCGCGATGAAGTCGCAGGAAGGCAAGCAGTACCGTTCGGTGACCGTGCGTCTGCTCAACGACGAGAAGGCCACGCGGGCGGCGGTGCTGGACGGCCTGGAGTGGCTGCAGCGCGAGGTGACCCAGCACGACGTCGGCATGCTGTTCATCGCCGGCCACGGCGCCAACGATCCCAAGGACGGCTACTTCTTCGTCCCCTACGACTTCGATCCGGCCCAGGGCGCCCGCAGCGGCGTCACCCAGGCCACGTTCAAGAAGGCGGTCGAGGGGCTGGCCGGGCGCGCCTACTTCTTCATCGACACCTGCCACTCGGGCAACGTCACCGGGGGGCGCAAGTCCTTCCCCAACCCGGACGTCAGTGCCGTCATCAACGACATGGCCAGCGCCGACAGCGGCGTCATCGTCTTCAGCGCGTCCACGGGGCGCCAGGAGGCGCTGGAGAACCCCGCCTGGGGCAACGGCGCGTTCACCAAGTCGGTCGTCGAAGGCCTGTCGGGCAAGGCCGACGAGAAGCGCGTGGGCCGCGTGACGCACCGCATGCTCGACTACTACATCTCCGACCGGGTGAAGGAACTCACCGGCGGCAAGCAGTCGGCCGTGACCATCGCGCCGAGCGGCATCCCCGATTTCACGCTCGCCGTGTTGCGTTAAGCACGAATCCGGCCCGTTCGGCGGAGGATGCGGCGGGTGGTTTCGGAAACCAGAATTCGTATGATCAACCGGATGTTTCCGCGGGCTGCTGCCGCGGTGCATGACGGTCGACTCGAACGGGAGGATGGAGTGGAACTGGCAAGGTCGGTGCGTCGACGTCTGCTGCGGGCGGCGCTGGGTGGCGCGGTCTGGGCCCCGATCGCCTTCACGGCGGCTTGCGCCCAGGCGCAGAACCTGCCGTCGTGGTTTTCGAGTCCGCCGCCCGACACCGCCGAGGCGTGGTTCGCGGTCGGCGAAGGCCCCGATCCCGAGGCGGCGCGCCGCATGGCCCTGCGTGCCGTGGCGGCCCGCATGCGCACCGCCATCGAGGGCAAGGTCACCAGCGACGTCACCGACGCCAACGGCCGCGTGACCCGCCGCGACTCCGTCAAGGTGTCCGAAGAGGTGCTGAAGACCGAGTTCACCAAGGTCGACATCGTCAACACCGCGCGCACCTCGCAGGGCGTGATGATCCAGGTGCGGGTGGACCGCCCGGCGTTCATCCGCGACACGCAGGCCCAGCTCGAGGTGGCGTCGAAGCCGGTGGTCGAGGCCGAGGCCTCGGTGCAGAACGCGTCGACGCTCGACCAGTACCTCGCGCTCAAGCGCGTGCTGCCCGACATCGAGAAGTCCGCCAACCTGGGCCTGCTGCTCGTGGGCGCCGGCGACGAAGCCGGCGGCCGCCAGAGCTTCGCCCGCTTCACCGCGCTGAAGCAGCGCACCGAGGGCCTGGCCACCCGCATGGTGTTCGAGGTCCGCACCAAGCCCGAGGACGGCGACATCGCCAAGGTGGTGGCCGGTGCGCTGGCCGACCGCGGCATGCGCAGCGCCAATCGCGCCACCCCCGGTGCCGTGGTGCTGACCGTGGACACGAACACGCGCGAGGTCACGCTGGGCAGCGACAAGATGGTCCGCCTGGTCGTGCGCTTCTCGGTGACCGACGACCAGGGCCGCGCGGTGGCGTCGCGGGAGCACCCGCTGTCGGGCTCTTCGCGCTTCGATCACAAGGGTGCCCGCGATGCGGCGGTCACGGCGCTGGCCAACCTGCTCAAGCGCAGCACTTCGCTGGCCCCGTTCGGGTTCCAGGAGTGAGGTTCTCTTCAGTTGGGTGCCGCGCCCGATGCGCGGCGTGTAGCGGAGGCAATCGATGATGGACAAGCAAATCATGGGTCCTGGCGCGCGCTGGGCCCTCCCGCTCGCTGCGATGGCGCTGGCCGCGCTGAGTGGCTGCGCCACGACGAACATCGGGGGCGACCCGATGCAATGGCAGCCGGTCAGCATTCCCAAGGCGCAGTACATGCCGTCGGACGACCAGCTCGACCCGCGCAAGCTGGGCCGCACGCGCGTCGTGGTGATGCAGGCCCGCGACTCGCGCACGTACCTCGGCCAGGGCCTGGCCGAACACGCCACGGCCGGCCTCGAGCAGCTGGTGGGCAGCACCGGCAAGGTCGAGATCATCGACCGCAAGCTGGCCGACAAGCTCGACAACGAGCTCAAGCTCATCGAGGTCCGCGGCACGGCGTCCAGCGGCTACAACGGCCCGGTCGAGGCGGACTTCGCGGTGACGGTCGAACTCGGGCCGGCGAGCTTCAACTCGCGCTACGCGCAGGCGGTGCAGATCCCTCAGAAGGACAAGCCGCCCCTGGTGATCACGCCGGCCGGCTACGTGAACTCGGCCAAGGCCGCGATGACCGTGCGTGTCTACGAGCTGCCGTCGCTGCGCGTGGTGCTGCAGCAGGCCGTCGAGGGCAGCGTCTCGAGCGCCGGGCAGCCGCGGGAGATCACGAGCAATGTCCAGGGCCTCAACCTCGTGCGCGACGCCATCACCGACGGGATCTCCGACGTCAAGGGCAAGCTGCTGACCGAGTTGTCGCCGCGTGGCTACATCGTCGACCGGCGCAGCAAGGACAAGAAGTCGATCTTCCGCGCGCTCATCAGCGCGCAGGCCGGCGCCAAGCAAGGTGACACGGTCGAGATCTTCAACGTCCGCCAGAACTCGGTGGAGTTCGGCAACATCAAGCGCACCAGCTTCGAGGAAGTGCGTGTCGCGACCGGCAAGATCTCCAACCTCGTCAACAACGACTTCAGCTGGATCATCGTCGACGACGAGAAGCAGGCCGCGGCCATCAAGCAGGGCGACGTCGTGCGCATCCGCGCCGGCAACGACTTCAATCTCAACAACCCGCTGAAGAGCCTCACCAACATGCTCAAGTAGAGGGCAGCTTGCCCGGCCGACCCGGCGTGCGGAGGCGCCGGGTGAACGACCCCGACACCCGACCTCCCGAACGACCCCCTCAATCCAGACAGGAGTTCCCACGATGAAGAAGATCCACACGCTCACCCTCGTCGCCGTCGCGCTGGCCTTGGCTGGTTGCGCCAAGCAGAAGAAGACGGAAGAAGTGGCCGAGTGCGTGTTCCCCCAGACCACCATGAAGGCCCCGATGTGGGTCTGCAGCCAGGGCGCCGTGGAAGGCGTTGCGGTGTGGGCCACGGGCTCCTACCAGAAGACCGCCGCCGGCGCGGCCTTCCAGCAGGACCAGGCCACGCTGAACGGCCGCACCCGCCTGGCGCAGCAGATGCGCGTCGTCGTCACCAGCGGCCTGAAGGCCGCCATCCAGACCACCGGCGCGGGCTCTTCCGAGACGGTGGACCAGGTGGCCAGCAGCGCCTCGAAGTCGATCTCGGCCGAGACGCTGGTGGGCTCGCGCGTGTTCCGCACCGCCTATGCCCCGGATGGCACGATGTTCGTGCTGGTGGGCGTGGACGAGGCGGCCGCCAAGCGCGTGGTGCAGCAGGCCGTGCAGACCAGCATGAACAACGATCGCGCCCAGTGGCAGCAGTTCCAGGGCGCCAAGCTGCAGGCCGACCTCGCGGCCGAGGTCTACAAGCTCGGCACGCAGACGATGCGCTGATCGTCCGGCGGCCCCGGGCCAGCCCCAGCGCGGGCCCGGGTCGTCGAACGCCGCACGGCCCGCCTCGGCGGGCCGTTTTGCTGCCCGGGCGAGAATCGCCGCTCCACCGCACCCGCACGCCTGAGCCGATGCTCCAGCACCCGCAGTTCGATCCCGTCGCCATCGCCATCGGCCCGCTGGCCGTGCACTGGTACGGGCTGACCTACCTCGTCGCCTTCGGGCTGTTCTGGTGGCTGGGCACACGGCGCGTCGCGTTGCCGCAGTTCGCGGCGAGCGGCTGGACGAAGCGCGACGTCGAGGACCTCCTGTTCTGGGGCGTGCTGGGCGTCGTCATCGGCGGCCGCGTGGGCTACGCGCTCTTCTACAAGCCCGGGCAGTACCTCGCCAACCCGCTCGAGATCCTGATGTTGTGGAAGGGCGGCATGAGCTTCCACGGCGGCATGCTCGGCGTCATCGTCGCGCTGGCGCTGTGGGCCCGCGTGCGCGGGCGGCCGTTCCTGGAGGTGATGGACGTGGTGGCGCCCTGCGTGCCCACCGGGCTGGCATCGGGCCGCATCGGCAATTTCATCAACGGCGAGCTCTGGGGCCGCCAGGCCGACGCGTCCTTGCCCTGGGCCATGGTGTTCCCGCAGAGCAACACCGCGATCCCGCGCCATCCCTCGCAGCTGTACCAGTTCCTGCTCGAGGGGCTGCTGCTGTTCGCGCTTCTCTGGTGGTACGGCCAGCGCGAGCGCGCGCGCGGGCAGGTGGCCGCGGCCTTCCTGGTGGGCTACGGCGTGCTGCGCTTCGTGGCCGAGTTCTTCCGCGAGCCCGACAGCTTCCTCGGCATCCTGGCGCTGGGCATGAGCATGGGCCAGTGGCTGTGCGTGCCGATGATCGCCGCCGGCGTGGCGCTTTGGCTGTGGTGCGGACGCCAGGCGCCGGGCCGCTAGCATCGCCGCCACCATGCGCCAGATCTTCCTCGACACCGAGACCACCGGCCTGTCGGCCGACCAGGGCGACCGCATCATCGAGATCGCCTGCATCGAGCTCGACAACCGCCGCTTCAGCGGCCGCCGTTTCCACCACTACGTCAACCCGGGGCGCAGCAGCCACCCCGACGCCGTGCGCGTCCACGGCATCACCGACGAGTTCCTGGCCGACAAACCGGCCATCGCCGTCGTGGTGGATGAACTGCTGGCCTTCGTCGACGGGGCCGAGGTCATCATCCACAACGCCGCCTTCGACGTCGGCTTCCTGGATGCCGAGCTCGCGCGCCTGGGTCGCCCGCGCTTTGCCACGCACTGTGCGCAGGTGACCGACAGCCTGCTGATGGCACGCGAGCAGTTCCCGGGCAAGAGCAATTCGCTGGACGCGCTGTGCCGCCGGCTGGAGGTCGACAACTCGGGCCGCGATCTGCACGGCGCGCTGATCGATGCCGACCTGCTGGCGCAGGTGTACCTGGCGATGACCCGCGGCCAGGACTCGCTGGTCATCGACGCGAGCGAGGCCGCTGGGGCCAGCCCGGTCGCCGGCCACGAGCCCGGTGCGGCGATCGACCTGAGCCGCGTGGTGCTGCCGGTGATCGAACCCACGTCCGCGGAGCAGGAGGCCCACGAGGCCCTGATGCGCGGCCTGCACAAGGGCTGCAAGAAGGGCGCGGTCTGGGCGCCGGCCGAGGTGCCCGCGCCCGTGGCATAATCCTGGGCTACCCGGAACGCAGGTTCCAACCGATTCCGGGCGGTTAGCTCAGCGGTAGAGCACTGCCTTCACACGGCAGGGGTCGCAGGTTCGAACCCTGCACCGCCCACCAGGGAACTCCCCCGACAGCCCAGACGGCGCCGACGTGTCCAACACGCCGGCGCCGTTGTCGTTCTGGCCGCCGCGCGGGCATGTCGTCAGGGTTGCCGGCGCCTGGTCGTGTATATTGAAGTTGACACTTCCAGGCCCCGCGGCATCACCACCGGGGCCCGCCGCCACGATGACCCACGCCTTTCCCTTCAGCGCCATCGTCGGCCAGGACGAGATGAAGCTGGCGATCCTCGTGGCCGCGGTCGACCCCAGCGTCGGTGGCGTGCTGATCTTCGGCGACCGTGGCACTGGCAAGAGCACGGCCGTGCGCGCGCTGGCCGCGCTGCTGCCCCGCATGAAGGCCGTCGTCGGCTGCCGCTACGGGTGCGACCCCGCCCGGCCCTTCTGCAGCAAGGCCGAGCCCTGCGCCGGCCGTGCCGCCGGCAAGAGCGTGCAGGTCGGGGTGCCGGTGGTCGACCTGCCGCTGGGCGCCACCGAGGACCGCGTCGTCGGCGCCCTCGACATCGAGCGCGCCCTCACCGACGGCAGCAAGCACTTCGAGCCCGGCCTGCTGGCGCGGGCCAATCGCGGCTTCCTGTACATCGACGAGGTCAACCTGCTCGAGGATCACCTCGTCGACCTGCTGATCGACGTCGCGGCCTCGGGCGAGAACGTGGTCGAGCGCGAGGGCCTGTCGGTGCGCCACCCGGCGCGCTTCGTGCTAGTGGGCAGCGGCAACCCCGAGGAGGGCGAGCTGCGCCCGCAGCTGCTCGATCGTTTCGGCCTCTCGGTCGACGTGCGCACGCCGCAGGACCTGCCGACGCGCATCGAGGTGATCAAGCGCCGCGATGCCTTCGAGCGCGATCCTGAGGCCTTCACCGCGAGCTGGAAGAAGGACGAGGACGCCACGCGCCGCCGCCTGGTGCGGGCCCGCGAGCGGCTGCCCGAGGTGCAGCTGGGCGACGAAGCCCTGGCCCGCATCGCCACGCTGTGCATGGGCCTGGGCACCGACGGCCTGCGTGGCGAGCTCACGCTGATGCGCGCCGCGCGCGCGCTGGCCGCGCTGCAGGGCGACGCCGCCGTGGCCGACGCGCACATCCGGCAGATCGCGCGCCCCGCGCTGCGCCACCGCCTGCGCCGCGACCCGCTGGACGACACCGACGCCGGCGTGCGCGTGGATCGCGTGCTGGCCGAGGTCTTCGGCCAGTAGCACCGCGGCGCCGCCGTGCACGACGACGCCGAGTCCGTGAGCGACGGCCTCGCGCTGGCCGCCGCGCTGCTGGCGGTGGATCCGCGTGGCCTGGGCGGCGCGCGGCTGATGGGCCCGGCCGGCCCGGTGCGCGACGCCTGGCTCGACACCCTGCGGGCGCTGCTGCCCGCCGCCGCGCCCTGGCGCCGGCTGCCGCAGCACGCCGGCGAAGACCGTCTGGCCGGCGGGCTCGACCTTCAGGCCACGCTCGCCGCCGGACGCCCGGTGCTGCAGCAGGGCCTGCTCGCCGCGGCCGACGGCGGTGTCGTCGTTGCCGCCATGGCCGAACGGCTGGCGCCGGCCACCGCGGCGCTGATGTGCACGGCGCTGGATGCCGGCGTCGTGCGTGTCGAACGCGACGGCATCAGCGCCGTCGCGCCGGCGCGGCTGGCGCTGGTGGCGCTGGACGAAGCCGAGGGCGACGACCCGCCGATGTCCGCGGCGCTGGCCGACCGGCTGGCACTGTGGCTGCCGCTGCGCGGCCTGCGTTGGCAGGACGCGCCCGCCGCCACACCCGACTGGGCCACGGCGGTGGCCGAGGCGCGCCACCGCCTGCCCGAGGTGACGGTGCCCGAGCCCCTGGTGGCGGCGCTCGCCTCGGCCACGCTGGCGCTGGGCGTGGACGCCCCGCGCGCCGCCTGGGCCGCGGTGCGGCTCGCGCGGGCCTCGGCGGCGCTGTTCGGCCGCCTCGAGGCCACGGCCGACGACGCCGACCGCGCGGGCACCCGCGCGGCCGCGCGGGCGCGCCGGGGGGGGGGGGCGCTGGACGAAGCGGGGGGCGACGCCCCGCCGATGTCCGCGGCGCTGG
>JAIXTY010000038.1 GCA_027483705.1 Rubrivivax sp. | reverse complement strand
TACGTCGTCCAGAACGGCGAGGTGATCATCGTCGACGAGTTCACCGGCCGCCTGATGACGGGCCGGCGCTGGAGCGACGGCCTGCACCAGGCCGTCGAGGCCAAGGAAGGCGTGCAGATCCAGAACGAGAACCAGACGCTGGCGTCGATCACGTTCCAGAACTACTTCCGCATGTACGCCAAGCTCGGCGGCATGACCGGCACCGCCGACACCGAGGCCTACGAGTTCCAGGAGATCTACGGCCTGGAGACGGTGGTGATCCCGCCGAACAAGCCGACCATCCGCAAGGACGAGAACGACCTCATCTACAAGACGGCCAAGGAGAAGTACGACGCCGTCACCGCCGACATCCGCGACTGCTTCGAGCGCGGCCAGCCGGTGCTGGTGGGCACCACCAGCATCGAGAACTCCGAGCTGATCAGCGGCCTGCTCAACAAGGCCAAGCTGCCGCACCAGGTGCTCAACGCCAAGCAGCACGCCAAGGAGGCCGAGATCATCGCGCAGGCCGGCCGGCCCAAGATGGTGACGATCGCCACCAACATGGCCGGCCGCGGCACCGACATCGTGCTGGGCGGCAACGTCGAGAAGCAGATCCAGTTCCTCGAGGCCGACGAGAGCTTGGCCGAGGCCGAGAAGCAGGCGCGCGCGCAGAAGCTCAAGGACGAGTGGCAAAGCCTGCACGACCAGGTCAAGGCGCTGGGCGGCCTGCGCATCGTCGCCACCGAGCGCCACGAGAGCCGGCGCATCGACAACCAGCTGCGCGGCCGCTCCGGCCGCCAGGGCGACCCGGGCGCGAGCCGCTTCTACCTGAGCCTGGACGACTCGCTGATGCGCATCTTCGCGGGGGACCGCGTGCGCTCCATCATGGACCGGCTCAAGATGCCCGAGGGCGAGGCTATCGAGGCCGGCATCGTCAACCGCAGCATCGAAAACGCGCAGCGCAAGGTCGAGGCGCGCAACTTCGACATGCGCAAGCAGCTGCTGGAGTACGACGACGTCGCCAACGACCAGCGCAAGGTCATCTACCAGCAGCGCAACGAGATCCTCGAGTCCACCGGCCTGGACGAGACGGTGCGCGGCCTGCGCCACAGCGCGCTGGAGGCCGTGGTGCGCCAGCACGTGCCGGCCGAGAGCCTCGAGGAGCAATGGGACCTGCCCGCGCTCGAGCGCGAGCTGCGCGACGAGTGGCAGCTCGAGGTGGCGCTGCAGGCCGAGGTCGAGAAGAGCGAGTCCATCACCGACGACGACATCCTCGAGCGCGTGATCGCCACCGCCGATGCGGCCTTCAAGGCCAAGGTCGACCTGGTGGGCGCCGAGCAGTTCATGCCCTTCATGCGCGCCGTGCTGCTGCAGAGCATCGACAGCCACTGGCGCGAGCACCTCGCGGCGCTCGACTACCTGCGCCAGGGCATCCACCTGCGTGGCTACGCGCAGAAGAACCCCAAGCAGGAGTACAAGCGCGAGGCCTTCGAGCTGTTCGGCCAGCTGCTCGACGCTGTCAAGCGAGACGTCACGCGCCTCCTGATGACCGTGCGCATCCAGAGCCAGGACGAGGCCGCGCAGGCCGCGCAACGCCTGGAGCAGCAGGCCTCGCAGCTGGAGAACGTGACCTACACGCACCCCACCGAGAGCGGCGAGGTGGTGCAGGAGGCCGACGCCGGGCTGCTGACCGAGGGCGCCGTGCCGCGGGTCGGCCGCAACGACCCGTGCCCTTGCGGCAGCGGCAAGAAGTACAAGAACTGCCACGGCCGACTGGCCTGAAACGCGGCCTGAAACTTGGGCTGAAACGCGGCCCGCACCCGGGCCCGCCGCTCGGCACGCGGCTTCCTACAATGGCCGGCTCTGCCCCCTGCGAGCCGCGCCATGCCCGTCAACCTGACCGCCCCTGATCCCGCGTCGCTGCACGCCGTTCCCGGCGTGCGCATCGGCGTCACCATGGCCGGCGTGCGCAAGGCGGGCCGGCGCGATCTGGTGGTGTTCGACCTGGCCGAAGGCACGCAGGTCGCCGGTGTCTTCACGACCAACCGCTTCTGCGCCGCGCCGGTGCAGATCTGCCAGCAGCGCCTGGCCGCCGGCAGCGCGGTGCGCGCGCTGCTCGTCAACACCGGCAACGCCAACGCCGGCACCGGGGCCGACGGCCTGGCGCGCGCGCGCCGCAGCTGCGAGTCGCTGGCCGCGCTGATGGGCCTGGCGCCGGAGCAGGTGCTGCCGTTTTCCACCGGCGTGATCATGGAGACGCTGCCGGTGGAGCGCATCGAGGCCGGCCTGCCCGCGGCGCTGGCAGCGCGCCGCGACGACGGCTGGGCCGAGGCCGCGGCCGGCATCATGACCACCGACACGCTGCCCAAGGCGGCGTCGCGCCAGGTGCCGATCGACGGCCACACCGTCACCGTGAGCGGCATCGCCAAGGGCGCCGGCATGATCCGGCCCGCGATGGCCACGATGCTGGGCTTCGTGGCCACCGACGCCGCCATCGCGCCGGCCGCGCTGCAGCAGCTGGTGCGCGAGGCGGCTGACCTGAGCTTCAACCGCATCACGATCGACGGCGACACCAGCACCAACGATTCCTTCGTGCTGGCGGCCACGCAGCGTGCCGCGCATGCGCGCATCGAGTCGCTCGACTCGCCCGCCGGCCGCGCGCTGCGCGACGCGGTGGTGGCCGTGTCGCAGCAGCTGGCACAGGCCATCGTGCGCGACGGCGAGGGCGCCACGAAGTTCATCACCGTGCAGGTGCAGGGCGGCCGCGACGAGGCCGAGTGCCGCCTGGCGGCCTACGCCATTGCGCACTCGCCGCTGGTGAAGACGGCCTTCTTCGCGTCCGATCCCAACCTCGGCCGCATCCTGGCCGCCGTGGGCTACGCTGGCATCGCCGATCTCGACCAGGGCCTGATCGACCTGTTCCTCGACGACGTGCACGTGGCCGAGCGCGGCGGCCGCCGCCCCAGCTACCGCGAGGAGGACGGCCAGCGCGTGATGAAGGGCAGCGAGATCACGATCCGCGTGCACCTGCACCGCGGCCCCGCCGAAACCACGGTGTGGACCTGCGACCTGAGCCACGACTACGTGAGCATCAACGCCGACTACCGCAGCTGAACGGCGCGCGGCGGCGGCCCGCACACCCCAAGCACGCACCCCAAGAGAAGAGGCCGCCGCACCGGTTGGTGCGGCGGCCTTTTGTGTGCGCTGGGCCGGCTGGTGGCGGCACCGGGTATGGTGCCGCCGCCTGACGCGGCCTCTGGGCCTCAGTTCACGTTGACGATGCTCGCCTCGCGGCCCGGCAGGCCGTCGCGCCACATGATCAGCAGGCCGGTCTGCGACGGCGAGGCCGTGCTCGCGCTGCCACTGACCGGCAGCGAGCCGCTCGCGCCCACGGGCACCGACAGACCCGCACCGGCGCTGAAGCGCGGGGCGTTCAGCTGGTAGGTCATCGTGCCGATGGTGTCGCTCACCAGGCCGGTGAAGTAGTTGTCCAGGCCCACCACGCGGAAGTTGAACGGCTGCGTCGGATCGACCACCGTCTGCGCCGAGCCCGCGTAGGTCGGGCGCGACGGGATGGTGAGGATCCAGTTGCTGGTGTTGATGTCCGCGATGGTGAAGAAGAAGGCCGAGGACGGGCAGGTCGTCGCCGTGCAGCCGGCGCCGAGCCTCTGCAGGAACGCCAGGTTCTGGTTGGCCGTGCTGCGGCTGGCGGTGATCTGCCAGTCGTCGATGCCGTCGCGGTTGGTGTCGATCAGCACCCGCACCGTCGAGTTCATGTTGGGCGCGCTCACGGCGTCCCAACGCGACACGGCGAACTGCACCGCGCCGTTGGACACGCCGCCGAAGTCGACGCCGCGCACACCCACGGCCCGCAGGTCA
Source organism: Rubrivivax sp. (assembly GCA_027483705.1). Classification (GTDB taxonomy): domain Bacteria; phylum Pseudomonadota; class Gammaproteobacteria; order Burkholderiales; family Burkholderiaceae_C; genus Rubrivivax. Next base: position 6,253 of record JAIXTY010000038.1, on the reverse strand, counting down.
GGCTTGACGATCGAGTCACCGCTGGCGGGCAGCGAGGACTGCGGCAGCTGGGCGCTGGTGCCGGTGAGGCTGAAGATGTCGCCGTTGGCCGTGGTGGCCCCGCCGACGTTGGCCACCGGCATCGCGCCGCTGCCCGCCGACAGCGTGACGCTCGCCGCCGCCGTGGCGTTGTGCGAGCGGCGCGGCATCACGTGCCAGGGCATCAGGACGCGCTCGCTGCCGCTGGTCAGCGTCAGGTAGCCGTCCACTTCGACCGCCGCGAGCAGCAGGCCGTTGTTGGCCTGCGAGCCGCCGTTGACGCCGGTGGCTTCCCACACCGGCAGCAGGCTCGGGTTGATCGACATCTGCACCGTGAACGCGGCCGACGAATTGGCGCCCACCGTGATGCTGGAAGGCGCGCTGATCGTCACGGCGCCGTTGGCATCGGCGGCGTAGCGGTACGAGCTGGCGATGCTGTAGGTCTTGGCAGCGCTGCCGTAGTTGCGCACGACGACGCGCTTGCGCAGCACGCGCGGACCCGAGGTGGCCTGGTAGCCGAACGACAGCGAGTTGGCACCCGGCGAGGTGCTTTCCCACATCGCCGTGCCCTGGTCCACGGCCTTGTCGATGCGCAGCTCGCCGGCACCGATGCGTGTGATCGGCGCCAGCACGCCCGGCAGGAAGGTCGGGTTGGTCAGGATGTTGTTGTCGGCCGCGCCCATCAGGCGCGCCTTCACCTCGTGCGGTGCCAGGTCGGGCGCCGTCTGCAGCAGCTGAGCCGCCGCACCGGCCACGACCGGAGCGGCACCCGAGGTGCCGCCGAACACGCGGGTGCCCGTGCCGGTGCCGACCTGCAGGCTCACCGACGCGCCGGGCGCGCCGATGTCCGGCTTGATGGCGCCGTAGCCCGGGTTCGGGCCACGCGACGAGGTCGACACCATGCTGCCGTTCAGGCTGATGCGGCCGCTGAAGCTGACGGTGGCCGACACGCTGCCGGCGGCGGCAGCCGCGCGCAGCGCATTGCCGGCCGCCTGCGTGACGACCAGCGTGGTGTTGTAGACCGTGCCGCCGCCGCCGAAGCTGAAGCTCGGCGGCTCGGCGGCCGCGACGTTGTCGTCGATGATCACCGCCACGGCGCCGGCGTTGGTGGCGTTGGCGGTCTTGATGCTCACGGCGCAGCCGTTGCGGCGGATCAGCACCACGCGGCCCGTGAAGGAGCCGGCCGGGTAGGGCGAGCAACCCGCGCCGGTGGTGGCGCCGGTGAGCGTGGTGTTGGGGTCGACGGCGAGCGTGCCGGTGATGTCGGCCGTGATCGGGTTCGACCAGGTCTGGTAGGTGGTGTTGGTGTTCGTGCCGCCCGGCGTGGTGATGAGCGGGAAGCCGAACTGCCCGGGCACCTGGGTCTGGGCGACGGCGATGGCTTCCGGGGCCGACGACGGCGAGCCGTTGATGAACGGGTTGTCACCGCCGTTGCCGGCCGAGGCCACGACGACCGTGCCGAACGCGATCACGTTCTGCGACGACAGCACCGAGGGGTTCTCGCGCTGGCCGTAGTTCGCGCCCAGCGACATGTTGACCACCTCGACGGCGTCGGAGAGATCGCCGTCGCGGTTGGGGTCGAGCACGTAGTCCAGGCCCTGGACGATGGCCAGGCCCGAGCAGCTGGTGGAGACGGCCGAGCAGACCTTGACGGCCAGCAGCTGCGCGCCGGGGGCCATGCCCTTCCAGGTGCCGTCGGCGCTGAGGCCCGCGGCGATGTCGGCCACGTTCGAGCCGTGGCCCTGGCAGTCGATGGGGTTCGGATCGGGTTCCAGCACCGCCGATGTGTTCGGCCAGCGCTCGCCGACGAAGTCGAAGCCACCGATGACCTTGCTCGTCCAGGTGGGCGTGCTGGTGTTGGCAGCCGTGGGGCCGCAGGTGGTCGGCGCTGCCGTGGAGCCGTAGGCGGTCTGGTAGGCGGCCACCGTGCCCGGGCCGCCCAGGTTGCGGTGCGTGAAGTCGATGCCCGAGTCGAGCACGGCGATGCGCACGCCGGCGCCGCTGACCGACGGCGTGCGGTTGTGCAGCGCGGTGGCGCCGACATAGGCCGTGACGTCCGGCAGGGTGAGGGTGGAGTCCTCCACGACCATCACGCTCTGCACGTCGGCCAGTCGGCTGAGCGCGCTGACCTGATTGGCGTCGATGGACATCAGCACGCCGTTGCTGGCGTTCGTCATCTGGGCCACGACCTGGGCGCCCAGCGCCTGCGCGGCACTGATGACCTGGGCCTGCTTGGCGCGGAGCTGCGCCGCGTAGGCACGCTGCTGCTCGGCGGACCAGGGCACGCTGCGCGGGGCGGCGCCCGGGGCACGGGCGGCCACCAGCGCGGCGGCCAGCGGCTTGTCGGCCAGGAAGGCCATCACGTTCACGCGCTGGGCCTGCGCGACGGGCTGCACCGCCTCGACGGCGCCGGCAGGCGCCGGCGTGGCGGTGGCGGTGGCGCGCACGCTGATCTGAGCGTGGGCGGCCAGGGTGGTCGAGCCGAGCATCAGCACGGCCGCGGCGACACGGGTCAATTGCATGGGGAGTTCCTCGAGGCTGGGTTGTTCTGTGTACCGATGACGACGGAACATGGGCACCCGGAGATGCCCTGTGTCCGCTTTCTGGGCGTGCCGGTCAGGCTGCGCGGCGGCGCGAGGACACGCCGGCCATCAGGCCGAGCGCGGCCAGCGCCAGGCCCAGCGCGCCGGGCGCCGGCACGTAGGCGGTGATCGCATAGTCGCCGGTGTCGAACAGGCTCGCGCCGCTGAAGTCGTTCCAGCCCGCCAGCGCGCCCGTGCCCGCCACCGGGCCGCCTTCGTTCAGCAGGGTGTCGAAGATCGAGGTGTTGGTGCCGTCGAACGGGTCCATGCCGAACCACGACACGCCGATGAAGTAGGTGCCGACGTCGAGCATCGCGACCAGCGCCGACCAGGTGTCGACCGGGGCGGTCGAGATGTCGTTGTTCCACACCAGGCCCTTGCCGGCGGCGTCGAACAGGAACAGCTGGGTGTCCGCCACGGCGCTGCCCGTGGTGTTGAAGAAGTACGTACCGGCGGTGGTGATGTTCAGCTTGTACAGGTCGACGAGGTTCGTGTCGAAGCCGCCGGTGGCATCGGTGAAACGGCCTTCGATGCGCAGCTGGTCGAAGCCCGACGCCGCGGCGACTTCGGCCGTGCCGGCAAGGCTGCCGGTGGCGGTTTCGGTGAAGACGGTGGGTGCGGCCCAGGTGGCGGTGGCCACCGTCGCGGCGGCCACCGCCACGCTCAGGGACTGGATCAGGTTCTTGGCTTGCATGACGTCGTCGGCTCCGGCAGATGGTTGAACATGTCGATGTCGAGGCCATATCACGTGTGGGCCTCGCTGTCATCGAGACACCCTGGCGCGACTGGGGCTGCATGCGGCAGCGGTCTGGCGCGCGTAGGGCGATGCCCGTCAACGAGCAGGATGCATGCCGCCGGACCCCTTGAACGCAGGGTTCGGCAGGCACAAATGACATGGCGCCGACGTGCCGATGTCAGGCAGGGCGTTTCGAACGCCGATCGCTCCCGCGGTGTGTCAATTCACGCGACATCGGGTTGCCCCGGGGTGGCTCGGGCAAGTCCTAGGGCCGGTGCGCAACACACCCCGGTGTCAGTGGGGAGAAGCCGAGCCCGTGGCCGAAGGCGCGCGCAGTTCGCAGCGGCCGAACGCGGGGCTGGCAGCGGGCCGGCGGCACACAGCCCCGGGATCGGGGCGGAACTCGCAGGTGGAGATGGCGCCGGGCGCATCGGCCGGCAGCGCGGCGATGGCGCGGGCCAGGCCGGCGCGGTCGGTCTGCGCCGGTGCATAGGCGATCCATCCCCGCGGCCCGCCGCAGGCCTGCTCGGGCAAGGGCAGCGTGGCGCAGTCGCTGTCGCGCCGGCACGCGGCGCTGCCGATGCGCTGGTCGATCTCCTTCCGGGCCGCCTGGGCGGCATCGGCCGGTGCCGGTGCGGGCTGCACGGCGGCGCTGCAGGCCAACGAGGCGATGGCAACCAGCCCAGCCGATCGGCTGCGGCGATGGTGTGATGACGGCATGCCCGGCATCGTGGCATCCCGGCAGCGAGGTGGCAATGCAGCACGGCCAGGGCCTGCACGGCGCTCCCTACAATCGTGCGCACCAGCCTACGGAGTCCCGCACTGTCCCTGCCTTCCCTGCCTCGGCTGCCGCCAGGCGACCTGCTGCGCGATCCGTCGTACGCGCGGCTGTTCGGTTCGATCCTCACCGCGAGCTTCGGCAACCAGGTGATGATGCTGGCGCTGCCGCTGACCGCGGCGGTGCTGCTGAAGGCCACGCCGCTGCAGATGGGGCTGCTCACGGCCATCGAGCTGCTGCCCTTCCTGCTGTTCAGCCTGCCCTCGGGCGTGTGGCTGGACCGCGTGCGCAAGCTGCCCGTCTACGTGGTCGGCGAGCTCACGGTGGCGGCCTGTGCGCTGAGCGTGCCGCTGGCCTGGTGGATGGGCTGGCTGGCGATGCCGTGGCTGTACGTCATCGGCTTCGTCATCGGCACCGTGCACACGGTGTCGGGCACGGCCGCGCAGATCGTGCTCACGCAGGTGGTGGCACGCGAGCGGCTGGTGGAGGCGCACGCCAAGAACGCGCTGGCCACGTCGGGCTCCGAGGTCATGGGCCCCGGACTGGCCGGCGCGCTGATCAAGGCCTTCGGTGCACCGCTGGCGATGATCGTCAACGCCGTGCTGCTGATCGGTTCGGCGCTCATCCTCAAGGGCATCCACGTGCACGAGCGTCGCGAGCCGCGGCCCGAGGGCGGCACGGCGCGCGAGCGGCTGGCGCAGTTCGGCCGCGACCTGATGCTGGGCCTGCGCTTCTGCGCCCACACGCGGCTGCTGGTGGTGCTGGCCGTGCTGATGGGCGTGTGGCAGATGGCGCACTACGCGGCGATGGTGGTGCAGATCCTGTTCGCGACGCGCACGCTGGGCCTCAGCGAGCAGGCGGTGGGCCTGTGCTACATGGGCATGGGCGTGGGCACCATCCTGGGCAGCGTGTATGGCCGCCGCGTCAGCCACCGCATCGGCCCCGGGCCCTGCCTGGTGGTGGGCTACGCCATCACCGGCAGCGGCTGGCTGATCCTGGCCGTGGCGCCGGCCAACGGCTGGGGCGTGGCGGCCTTTGCGCTGATGCTGATGATGTTCACCACCGGCGCCGTGTTCATCTTCATCAACTTCCTGGCGCTGCGCCAGGCCGTGACGCCCGAGCCGCTGCTGGGCCGCATGACGGCCACGATGCGCTGGCTCACGCTGCTGGCCGCCGGCCCCGGCGCATTGCTCGGCGGCTGGCTCGGCGAGCACGTGGGCCTGCGCGCCGCTTTGGGCTTTGCCGGCGTGACGACGCTGGTGCTGGTGCTGGTGGCGTGGCGGCTGCCGGTGATCCGCGAGCTCAAGGCGCTGCCGGAGCCGGAACGCGAAAGCGAATGGCTGGGCCTGGAGGCCGACGTGCGGCCGGCCGGCTGAAACCGGATCAGCCGGGCATGCCGCCCGCGCCGGCCGCCGGCGAGAAGCGGTCGACAGCGTCGGTGATGATGCCGTCCACGCCCAGGCCCAGCAGGCGCCGGGCGTCGTCGGGCTCGTTGACGGTGTAGCAGGCCAGGCGCAGGGCCAGGGCCCGCAGGCGCTGCATCAGCGCGGCGTCGGCGAGCCGGTGGTTCGTGACCACGGCCATGCAGCCCAGCGACGGCGCCACGGCGTCCCAGCCGGCCCAGAGCTCGTCGAGCAGCAGCGCACGCGGCACGGCGGGCGCCGTGGCCAACGCGCCGGCCAGTGCATCAGGCTGGAACGAGCTGAACAGCAACGGCGAGCCGCCGGCCGGCCAGTGCGCGGCGCACCAGGCGCCGACGGCCTCGCCGGTGGCGCGTTCGAGGCCGGGCGTGGGCTTGATCTCGATGTTGAGCGCGAAGCCGTTGCGCTGCACATAGGCCGCGATGGCGTCCAGGCTCGGCAGCGGCTCGCCGGCGTAGGCGCGCGAGTGCCAGCCGCCGGCGTCCAGCCGCGACAGCGCCGCCCACGGGCGGTCACCCGCCGTGCCGGTGGCCGGCGTGGTGCGGTCCAGCGTAGCGTCGTGCAGCAGGAAGGGCACGCCGTCGGCGCTGAGCTTGACGTCGCACTCGAAGGCCCGGTAGCCGTGCGCCGCGCCCAGGCGGAACGCGGCCAGCGTGTTCTCGGGCGCCAGCTTGCCGGCGCCGCGGTGCGCGATCCAGCGCGGCAGGGGCCAGTCGGT
>JAIXTY010000286.1 GCA_027483705.1 Rubrivivax sp. | reverse complement strand
GGAGACCTTCTGGGTGCTGTTCTACGGCTTTGCGACCTACGGCAACGCCGGCTACATGCGCGAGCAGGTCTGCAAGTACATGTGCCCCTACGCGCGCTTCCAGAGCGCGATGTTCGACCCCGACACGCTGATCATCACGTATGACGCCGCGCGCGGCGATCCACGCGGCCAGAACGCGCGCCGCAGCAAGAAGGACGGCACCCGGCCGGACGGGCTGGGCGACTGCATCGACTGCGGCCTGTGCGTGCAGGTGTGCCCCACCGGCATCGACATCCGCAACGGCCTGCAGTACGAGTGCATCGGCTGTGCGGCCTGCATCGATGTGTGCGATGGCGTGATGGACAAGATGAACTACCCCCGCGGCCTCATCCGCTACGACACCGAGCGCGGCATGGCCGAGCACAGCCCGCGCGCCACGCTGTGGAAGCGGGTGATGCGCCCACGGGTGCTGGTGTACACGGCCATCCTCGGGCTGATCTGTTCGGCGCTGCTGGTGGCGCTGGTGTTGCGCACGCCCTTCAAGGTGGACGTGGTGCGCGACCGCGGGGCGCTGGCCCGCATCGTCGACGACGGCTGGGTCGAGAACGTCTACCGCCTGCAGGTGATGAACGCCACCGAGAGCGTGCAGACCTACGCCGTGGCAGCCGAGGGCCTGGACGGCCTGAGACTGGACCGCCGCGAATCCCTGACCCTGAACCCCGCCGAGGCCCGGTGGATCGCTGTGGCGGTGCGCGTGCCGCCCGAGGTGGCCGCCAGCGCAGGCCCCGGCGCGCACGCGGTGAGCTTCAGCGTGAGCCTGGTGCCGCAGGCGGCCGGCGACACCGCGCACCGCGTCGTCGAGAAGTCCACCTTCCTGGTGCCGCGATGAGCCGGCACGCCCGTCTGCACGAACCCAAGGAGAACCCGATGAGCTCGCACGACAACCCGCCCTGGTACCGACTGCCCATCGTGTGGATGGTGATCGGCGGCCCGGCCGCCGTGGTGGTGGCGGGCTTTGCCACGCTGGCCATCGCCATCGCCCACCCCGACCCGGTGATCAGCCTGCCGCAGTCGGCCAACGCGTCCGAGATGCCGGCGGTGCAGGGCCGCAACCACGCGGCCACGCCGCAGCGCTGAAGGACCTGGCCTGCAGGAGCCGGCATGAAGCGCATCGCCCGCCGCACCGCCGCCATCCTGTGGCCGGCCTTCCTGCTGGCCGCCGTGCTGGAGCTGCTGGTGTTCGCCTTCGTCGACCCCAGCTCGCTGCACACGCTGTCGGGCGCAGCGCTGCCGCTGTCGGCCACGGCGGTCTACTCGATCGCGTTCTTCGGCTTCTGGGCCTGCACCAGCGCAGCCTGCGCACTCACGGTGCTGCTGGAGCGCAGCGAAGACGAGCTCAACCGGCCACGGCCGGCGCCCTGATTCAGCAGTTGGTGCCGTTGACCAGGCGCTGCAGCGCGTCGGGATCGAGCACTTCGATCTGGCGCTGCTTGACGGCGAGGATGCCGTCGTCCTGGAAGCGGCTGAACGCCCGGCTGACGGTCTCGAGCTTGAGGCCGAGGTAGCTGCCGATCTCCTCGCGCGTCATGCGCAGGATCAGCGAGCTGGCCGAGAAGCCGCGCGTGCGCAGCCGCTGCGTCAGGTTCAGCAGGAAGGCCGCCAGACGCTCTTCGGCGCGCATGCTGCCCAGCAGCAGCATCACGCCGTGGTCGCGCACGATCTCGCGACTCATGATCTTGTGGAAGTGGCGCTGCAGGTCGGACAGCTCGCGCGAGAGATCCTCGAGCTGGTGGAAGGGGATCACGCAGACCTGCGAGTCCTCCAGCGCGATGGCGTCGCAGGTGTGGCGATCGGTGCCGATGCCATCCAGGCCGAGCAGTTCGCCGGCCATCTGGAAGCCGGTGACCTGGTCGCGGCCGTCTTCCGAGGACAGGCAGGTCTTGAAGAAACCGGTGCGCACCGCAAACAGCGACGTGAAGGCGTCGCCGACGTGGAACAAGGCCTCGCCCCGGGGCACCGAACGCCGCGTGGCGACGATGTCGTCGAGCCGATCGAGCTGCTGGTTCGACATGCCCACGGGCAGACACAGCTCGCGGAGGTTGCAACTCGAGCAGGCAACCTTGAAGGGCCCGAGGCGAAGGGCGGACGGTGGCGACTGCATGACGGGGACTCCTGCACCAGTATCGCGCATCCGGCCCTGGCCCGGAATCCGGGCCGGCCCCGCGGCCCGTTGAGATGGATCAAGCGGCGGCACCGGGGCCTCGTGCACATTGGCCCGCATGAGCACCGTGGCCACCCCCGCCGAAACCGCGCAAGCGCCTGTCAGCCTCACGGACGAGCAGTTGTCGCGTCTGGACGTGCCGGGCCCGCGCTACACCTCCTACCCGACGGCCGACCGGTTCGTCGAGGCCTTCGGCTCCGAGCAGTACCGCCAGGCGTTGCGGCAGCGCGCCGTGGGCGCGCGCGTGGGCGGCGTGCCGCCGCTGTCGCTGTACGTGCACATCCCGTTCTGCGAGTCGGTGTGCTACTACTGCGCCTGCAACAAGATCATCACCAAGCACAAGAGCCGCGGGCGCGAATACCTGTACTGGCTGGAGCGCGAGATCGACATGCACCGCGCCGAGCTCGGCAGCAGCCAGCCGGTGTCGCAGCTGCACTTCGGCGGCGGCTCGCCCACCTTCCTGGCCGACGACGAGCTGGCCGATCTGATGAAGCTGCTGCGCGGCGCCTTCCGCGTGCTGCCCGGCGCCGAGCTGTCGATCGAGGTCGATCCGCGCACCGCGAACAGGGACCGCCTGCGCCACCTGGCCGACATCGGCTTCAACCGGGTGAGCTTCGGCGTGCAGGACTTCGACCCCGACGTGCAGGCCGCCGTGCACCGCGTGCAGTCCTTCGAGATGGTGCAGGAGCTGGTGGCCGAAGCGCGCGCGCTGCGCTTCGAATCGATCAACGCCGACCTGATCTACGGCCTGCCGAAGCAGACGCCCGAGTCGTTCCGCCGCACCATCGCGCAGGTGGCGCAGCTGCGGCCCTCGCGCATCGCGCTGTATGCGTATGCCCACCTGCCGGAGCGCTTCAAGCCGCAGCGGCGCATCCACGCCGCCGAGCTGCCGCGTGGCGAGCAGCGCGTGCGCATGCTGGGCGACGCCATCGCCGGCTTCATCGGCAACGGCTACGTCTACATCGGCATGGACCACTTCGCGCTGCCCGGCGACGGGCTGGCCGTGGCGCGGCGGCAGGGTCGCCTGCACCGCAACTTCCAGGGCTACACCACGCAGCCGGACTGCGACCTGGTGGCGCTGGGCGTGTCGTCCATCGGCCGCATCGGCGCCACCTACAGCCAGAACGCCAAGACGCTGGAGGATTACCAGGACGCGCTCGCCCAGGGCCGCTTCCCGGTGGTGCGCGGACTGGCGCTCACGCGCGACGACCTGCTGCGGCGCGCCGTCATCATGGCGCTGATGTGCCAGGGGCGCGTGGAGTTCGAGTCCGTCGAACTGGCGCACCTGGTGAAGGTGCCCGAGGTCTTTGCCGCTGAGCTGGCGCAGCTGCGACAGCTGCAGCAGATGGGACTCGTGGAGGTCGACGAGCGCGAGGTGCAGGTCACGGCGACGGGCTGGTACTTCATCCGCGCCATTGCCATGGTGTTCGACCGCCACCTGCAGTCCGACCGCGTGCGCGAGCGCTTCTCCCGCATCATCTGACCGCATGGACGCCGCACTGATCGGCAGCGCGGCGCTGCTGGGCGTGGCCGGCATGCCGCACTGCGCGGCGATGTGCAGCGCACCCTGCGCGGCGCTCACCGGGCCGCCGGGCGGCTCGGCCTGGGCATTTCATGGCGCACGGGTGGCGGGCTACGCCTCGGCGGGCTTTGTGGCTTCGGCCAGCGTCGGCAGCCTCGCGGCACTGGCGCAGTGGAGCCCGGCGCTGCGGCCGCTGTGGGTGCTGTTCCACGTGGCGATGCTGGCGCTGGGCCTGTGGCTGCTAATGCAGGGGCGGCAGCCGGCGTGGATGGGGCAGATCGGCCGCGTGGCCGACGCGAGCCCGAGCCTGGTCGCGGCCGGCGCCGGCGCCGGCGTCGCGCCGGTGCGCGTGTGGCGGCGGCCGGCCCGGGCGGCGCTGGCCGGCTCGCTGTGGGTGGCGTGGCCCTGCGGGCTGCTGCAGTCGGCCCTGCTGGTGGCCTCGATGACGCAGACGGCCTGGGCCGGAGCCGCGGCCATGGGTGCCTTCGCGGCGGCCTCGGCCGGCGGGCTGCTGGCGGCGCCGCTGGTGTGGCGCTGGCTCGGCCCTCGTGTGGACCGGCCGCGGTTGGAGCAGGGCCTGGCCCGAGCCGCCGGCGGCTTGCTGGTGGTGGCGGCGTTGTTCGCGCTCGGCCACGACATCTGGCGGCCGATCGCCGCGTGGTGCGGCCTGGCCTGAAGCGCGAGTCCCCAAACGACAACGCCCGGCAGAGCCGGGCGTTGCGCGCCTGAAGGCAGCGAAGAATTACTTCTTCGGCTCTTCCTTCTTGGCGTCCTTCTTCTCTTCCTTCTTGGCGGCCGGGGCGGCGGCCGGGGCAGCCGGCTTGGCCTCTTCCTTCTTGGCGGCCGGGGCGGCGGCGGCGGCCGGGGCGGCCTTCTTCTCGTCCTTCTTGGCGTCGGAAGCGATGGCGCCGGTGGTGGCGAAGGCGGCGGCGATCAGGGCGGCCAGGAGCTTGTTCATCTCGGTCTTTCCTTGCAAGGTCTTCGGTTGGTTGATGCCTCCCTCGGCGGGCGGCAGAGATGGAAACGCGCTGTCCCGTCAGTCGGTTGACAGAACCCGTGAACTAGAATTTCGCGGCCTTTTGCGCACCGGTCCGCACCCGGCGGCCGGTGCAACCCGCAGTCCAGAACGCTGCCTTTCCGGAGACACGTCCCACCATGTACCAGCACATCAAGGTGCCCGCCGCCGGCCAGAAGATCACCGTCAACGCGGACTTCTCGCTCAACGTGCCCGACCAGCCCATCATCCCGTACATCGAGGGCGACGGCACCGGCCTCGACATCACGCCGGTCATGCTGAAGGTGGTCGACGCCGCCGTGGCCAAGGCCTACGGCGGCCAGAAGAAGATCCACTGGATGGAGGTCTACGCCGGCGAGAAGAGCACCAAGGTCTACGGCCCGGACGTGTGGCTCCCCGAGGAAACCCTGCATGCCGTGCGCGACTACGTCGTCTCGATCAAGGGCCCGCTGACCACGCCCGTGGGTGGTGGCATCCGCAGCCTGAACGTGGCGCTGCGCCAGGAGCTCGACCTCTACGTCTGCCTGCGCCCCATCCAGTACTTCAAGGGCGTGCCCAGCCCGCTGAAGGAACCCGAGAAGACCAACATGGTCATCTTCCGCGAGAACTCGGAGGACATCTACGCCGGCATCGAGTACGAGGCCGAGAGCGAGAAGGCCCAGAAGGTCATCAAGTTCCTGATCGAGGAGATGGGCGTCAAGAAGATCCGCTTCCCGGGCACCTCGGGCATCGGCATCAAGCCCGTCAGCCGCGAAGGCACCGAGCGCCTGGTGCGCAAGGCCTTCCAGTACGCCATCGACAACGACAAGCCCAGCGTCACGCTCGTGCACAAGGGCAACATCATGAAGTTCACCGAGGGTGGCTTCCGCGATTGGGGCTACGCGCTGGCGATGCGCGAGTTCGGCGCGCAGCTCATCGACGGCGGCCCGTGGTGCAAGTTCAAGAATCCGAAGACCGGCAAGGACATCGTCGTCAAGGATTCGATCGCAGACGCCTTCCTGCAGCAGATCCTGCTGCGTCCGGCCGAGTACTCGGTGATCGCCACGCTCAACCTGAACGGCGACTACGTCTCCGACGCGCTGGCCGCACAGGTGGGTGGCATCGGCATCGCCCCGGGTGCGAACCTGTCCGACAGCGTGGCCATGTTCGAGGCCACGCACGGCACGGCGCCCAAGTACGCCGGCAAGGACTACGTCAACCCGGGCTCGGAGATCCTGAGCGCCGAGATGATGCTGCGCCACATGGGCTGGACCGAGGCCGCCGACCTCATCATCAGCAGCATGGAGAAGTCGAT
>JAIXTY010000133.1 GCA_027483705.1 Rubrivivax sp. | reverse complement strand
TGCCATCGTGAAGGGCTTCAGCCGCAGCGTATTGGCCGGCCAGCGCGTGGGCATTCTGGGCGCTAACGGCCAGGGCAAGAGCACGCTGGTGAAGACCATCGCACGGGCTCTTCCGGCGCTCGGCGGCACCACCACCGAGGGCAAGGGCCTCGTCATCGGCTACTTCGCGCAGCAGGAGCTCGATGTGCTGAGCCTGGGTGACGGCCCGCTGATGCACATGGTGCGGCTGGCGCGCGATGTCGGCCCCGCGGCACGCGAGCAGGAGCTGCGCGACTTTCTCGGCCGCTTCCGCTTCACCGGCGACATGGACACGCAGGCCGTGGGCAGCTTGAGCGGCGGCGAGAAGGCGCGCCTGGTGCTGGCGATGCTGGTGTGGCAGCGGCCCAACCTGCTGCTGCTGGACGAGCCCACGAACCACCTCGACCTCACCACGCGCGAGGCGCTATCCATCGCGCTCAACGAGTTCGAAGGCACGGTGATGCTGGTGAGCCACGACCGCGCGCTGCTGCGCGAGGTGTGCGACGAGTTCTGGCTGGTGGCCGGCGGCCGTGTGCAGCCCTTCGACGGCGACCTGGACGACTACCAGAAGTGGCTGCTCGACGTGAGCCGCGCCGCCGCGCGTGGCCAGCCCGCGCCCGAGCCGCCGAAGGCCGCCGTGGCCGAGCCGCCGCCGGTGGCGGCCAGGGCCGTGGCCAAGGCCGTGGCCAAGGCCGCGCCCCCGCCACCGGCTGCGTCGAAGCCCGCACCGAAACCCGAGACCCGCGAATCGCGCCAGCAGGCCAAGCAGGCGCGGGTGAAGCAGTCCGAGCGGCTGCGGCCGCTGCGGGTGGAGCTGACGCGCATCGATGAGCGGCTGGCGAAGCTGGCCTCTGAAAAGGCCGAGGTCGAGGTCGCGATGGCCGCGCCGGGCGGCGACTACGCCGAACTGGGCCGCCGGCTGGCGCACGTCGGCGCCGAGGTGGCGATGCTCGAGGAACGCTGGCTCGAGCTGCAAAGCGAGCTGGAGGCGCAGCAGGCCGCCGACTGAGGGCACGGATCGCCGATGGGTCCGGATCGTCCCTCGATGGCCGCGCGGTGATGCGCGGTTAAGCTACCTGCATGGCCGGACAGAACCCCAGAGGGGACGCGATCACGTCGAGGGCGCCGTCCGTCGAGGATCTGGTTGCCATGGCGTTCGACGAGGCGCCGCAGGCGACGATCGTGGTGGGTCCCGATTGGAGGGTCGTCCATTGGGGGCTCGCCGCGGAGCGCCTGTTCGGCTGGACCCGCTCGGAGGCTGTCGGTGAGGTGATCGACCGACTGACCGATGCCGGCAGCAACAACGCCAGCCCTCGCCTGCGGGACATCGCCGTCGACGAAGCCGGCCGGGGGCGTGCCGTTCTCATGCGTCGCCACATGGACGGGCGGCTCATGCACGTCGAAGTGGCCTTGCAGACGGTGCGAGACGTCGCCGGGGCCGTTCGCTTCCACGTGGCCAGCAAGCGAGACGTGAGTGGCGAGCAGTTGCAACGAGATGTCGAGTTGGTCGACGATCGCTACCGCGACCTGCTGGACTCCGTACCCGATGCCATCGTCATTGCCAATGACGTGGGATCGATCGTGCTCTTCAACGTCGAGGCGGCGCGGCTGTTCGGTGTCACGGCCGAGTCGATGATCGGCAAGCCGGTCGAATGCCTGATTCCGGAGCGGTTCGCCAGGGGTCACTCCCGCCACCGCGAGCGCTTCGGCTCGCAGCCGGAACGGCGCCCCATGGGCAGCGGCCTGGAACTGCGCGGCCGGCGCGGTGACGGCTCCGAGTTCCCCGTGGAGGTGAGCCTGAGTCCGCTGCGCCTGGGAGAGCGCCGTTTCGCGATGGCGGCCCTGCGTGACCTGAGCGAGCGCGTCCGGCTCGAGGAGGTGCAGAAGGCGGCGGACAAGGCCCTGCTCGCCAGCAGCGCGAAGACGGAGTTCCTCTCGCGCATGAGCCACGAGCTGCGCACGCCGCTCAACGCCATCATGGGGTTCGCACAAGTCCTGAGGGTCGACGCCCATCGGCGTCTCGACGAAACACAGCACCACCAGGTGAGCCAGATCCTTCGCGCCGGCCGTCATCTGCTGGCGATGATGAACGACCTGCTGGACCTCACCCGCATCGAGGCCGGTGCACTGGCCTTGTCGGTTGAATCCGTCGGGGTGGCCGACGTCCTGGACGAGGTCATGGCGATCTGCGAACAGGCGGCCGGCGACGCCGGGGTCACCCTGGACTTCGCGGTCCATCCGGTCGACCTGTGCGTCCGGGCCGACCGGCTGCGGCTGCGCCAGGTGCTGCTGAACCTGATCACGAACGCCATCAAGTACAACCGTCGCGGCGGCCATGTCGCGGTGCTGTCGGAGCGTGCGGGTACCGAGGTCCGCATCGCGGTGCGGGACACGGGCGAGGGCCTGTCCAGGGATCAGCTGGAGCGCCTGTACCGCCCATTCGATCGCCTCGGCGCCGAGACGGGGAAGGTGGAGGGCCATGGCATCGGATTGGTGATCGCGCGGGGACTGGCGCAGGGCATGGGCGGGCGGCTCGGCGCCGAGAGCACGCCTGGCCTGGGGTCCACGTTCACCCTCTTCCTGGCGCCCGAGTCATCGCCGGCGATACCCGCCACCCCGGAGCGTTCGACCGCCGGCCCCTCGATGGCCACGGACGGCGGTGCCGCCGGGCCGCGGTGGTGCCTGCTCTGCGTCGAAGACAACGAAGCCAACATCGAAGTGGTTCAGGCGGTCGTCGCGTTGCGGCCGCAGTGGCGATTGGTGGTCGCCCGAAGTGGTGCGCAGGCGGTGGAGTGGGTGTCGAAGGCATCGCCACACCTCATCCTCCTGGACATGCACCTGCCGGACACCCACGGCATCGAACTGGCCCGTCGATGGGCTGCCGATCCGGCGTCCGCCCGCATTCCCCTCGCGGCGCTGTCGGCGGATGTGACCGCGGTGCGGGCCCTGTCGGCCGCCGAGCAGGGTTTCACGCGGCATTTCACCAAGCCGCTGGAGGTGGACCTGTTCCTCGCCTGGCTCGATGACTTCGAGCGCCGGATCGCCCAGCCTTAGCCCGCCAGCACCTGTCCGACCGCTTCCCGCAGGGCTTCGAGGTCCACGGGCTTGCCCAGGAACGGCACGTCGCCGGGCAGTTCACCGAAGGGCTTGAGCTCGTGCTGTTGGTAGCTGCTGACGAGGATGAACCGCAACCCCCGGGTTCCCGCCTGCGCGCGCAGACTGTGGATCATGGCCAGGCCGTTCATGCCCGGCAGATGGACGTCCATCACGATGACGTCGGGTGACTCCTGCCCGGCCTTCACCAGGGCCACGAAGCCGTCGCTGACGACATCGACCTGCGCCTGCGGCAGGACTGCGCCGAGTTGACCGACCAGAAGCTGGGCGGCCGCGGCGTCGTCTTCGACGACCATGATGCGCAAGGGCCTCGAGCGGTTTGCCGCATCGCGGGTGTTGCGCTTGTCGAGCATCGCCTGCACCGACGCCAGCGTGATGCGGCGGTGCCCGCCGGGCGTTCTCCATGACTGCAGGATTCCCGCGTCGGCCCACATGATCACGGAGTTGGGTGCAACACCCAACATGGCCGCGGCCTGCGCCGTCGTCAAGGTGGTCGCGTCGTCGTCCATCGGGCCTCAGCCTCCGGCGAGGGACATCCGGTCCCGTCGCGTCTCGTGGGGCCTGCAGGCAAGTCTTCGGGCCATCGCAGTGGGCATCGTCATGTGATCCGCCCCTGGTTAGCGTTCATCGTGGCTGGAGCTTAGCGGCCGCCGAAGCCGCTTCTTCGAGCACGGCGTCAAACACCGACAGATCAAAGGGTTTGACCAGGAAGGACCGCACGCCCTGCAACGTCGCCGCCGTGCGGACGCTGGGCATCACATCGGCCGTCATCAGCACCACCTTCGCCGGGTCCAGCGAGCCCTCCCGGGCCATCCGCTCCGCCCAGTCGAGTCCGCGCCCGTCGGGCAGGTTCTGGTCGAGTATGACAAGGTCTGCGCGATGGTGGTGCAGGGCCTCGGTTGCGCCCGCCAGGGTAACGACGTGTCGCAGCGACCAGGTCGGGCGAAGGATCTTCAGGCTCTCCAGCAGAACCAGCGCGTTCACGTCGTTGTCCTCGACGCACAGGACGTCCATCGGCACGTGGCCCGATTCACCCGGCAGGACCCGCCGGCCCGGCGCGGGACGGCTCGAAACAGGCGCGGCGGCCAAAGCTGGAATGCGCAGTTCGAACGTCGAGCCAACGCCAGGCTCGCTGTCGACGTCGATGGAGCCGCCCATCTGCTCGATCAGGGTCTTGGTGATCGTCAGGCCGATGCCGGTGCCCTGCACACCGCTGCCCTCGCGGCCCAGCCTGTTGAAGGGCTGGTACAGGTGGGCCACCTGCTCGGCGGTCATGCCCAGGCCCGTGTCCTGCACCTGCACCTGCGCCTGACCGCCGGAGCAGGCCAGCCGCACCTGAACCTGTCCGCCCGGGACGTTGTACTTGATGGCGTTGGTCAACAGGTTGACCATGACCTGCCGCAGCCGCATGACATCGCCCATGACCCAGGCTTCGGCACATGCGGTCGACACGGTGATGCCCTGTGCCCGGGCCTGGCCCTCGACCAGATCCGTCGCATCGGCAACCACCTCGGCCAGCGACACCGGCTGATGATCGACCTTGACGATGCCCGATTCGATCCGGGCCAGATCCAGGATGTCGTCGATGAGGCCCAGCAGATGCCAACCCGCTTGCTCGATGCGGGACACGCGCAGCCGGAGCTGTTCCACATCGGCCGTCCGGTCGGTTTCGATGATCTGCGCATAGCCGATGACGGCGTTCAGGGGTGTGCGCAACTCGTGGCTCATGCTGGACAGAAAGGCGGTCTTGGCTGCGCTGCGCCCTTCTGCTTCTGCACGGGCCCGACGCTCGGCATCCAGTTCCCGCTCCAGCGTGATGTCCAGCAGGGTGCCGACCATGCGGGTAGCCTTTCTCTGGCCGTCTCTCTCGATGACACACTGGTTGCGAAGCCAGCGGATCCTGCCGTCGGCCATTTCGAAAGGGCATTCGAAGTCCAGGGTCGCGAGCAAGGGATCGCGAATGGCTCGGCGCAGGGCGCCGACCACGGAGGACCGCCGTTCGTGCGGGACACGCTGCTCGACGACGGAGCCTGCGGGCGCCCGCGGGCTGACGGGAAAATCCGTCAACTCGAACATCACCTGATTCCAGCGTGTCGTTCGAGTCACGAAGTCTCTCTCGAAGATGCCGATGCGTGCATTGCGGGTTGCCAGCTCGGTGCGCTCCTGAACCTGAAGCAGTTCGCGCTCCCGCTCGATCTCCGCCGTCACGTCGGTCTGCAGGCCGATGAAGCTCTGGATCCCGCCTCGATCATCGAGCACGGGGGCAATCTCCAGGTCGATCCAGTAGGCCCGGCCCGACTTGCTGAAGTTGCACAGCCTCACGGCCTCCAACCGGGATCGCTCGGCGAGCGTGCGCCGAATCTCCTGGCGCACAGGCAGCGGGGGCGCAGCCCCACGCTGAAGCAGCGGCCCCGGTCTCTGCCCTTGAATCTCGTGAAGCGCATACCCGCTCACCCGCTCGAAGGCTGCGTTGCACCAGACGATCTTCTCGTCGGCGTCCGTCACCAGGATCATCTGCTTCGAACTGGACACCGCCAGCGCCATCTCGCGCAGGCGACGATCCCTCTGCGCCAACTGCTCCTGAGCCGCGACGGTCGTCGTGATGTCCTGGAGCGCACCATCGATCCGCACGACATCTCCCGACTCGTCGCAGATGGCGGCCGCCGTGCTCCTGACCCAGCGCCTCGCGCCCTCGGGCGTGGTCACGGGCAGCACGAGATCGTAGCCAACGGCCTCCGTCAGCAGCCGCTGCCGCGCAGCCTGCAACTGCTGCATGGCGGCAGGGTCGGCCCCGGGGAAGTCGAGCCACTGGCCGGAAGGCGCCTTCGGGTCCAGGCCGTAGATCTCCCTGGCGCCGGGTCCCAGTTCGATCCGCCCCGCCTTCGGGTCGACCGTCCATGGCCCGATGCGGGCCAGCAGGCACATGCGCCGCAAGGTCTCGAGTCCCTGCTCCGCAGCCTGCCGTGACCGCGACTCGGCACGCGCCATCTCGACCAGGCGCCGGCGAGACCACACCAGCAGCAGACAGGAAGCCGCCAGCAGCACGGCGACCAGGGAATAGCCGGGCGCACGCTGGCGCCAGAAGCGCGACAACAGGTCGCGTTGCGAGGCCGCAACCATCACGATCGCCTGGGTCCGGGGCACCTCGGCCCAGGCAATCAGCCGGTGGGCGCCGTCGGTCTCGGTGGCTTGGGCCATCGTGTGACCGTGGCGCGCGCCCTGCCCGAACGCGTCGCGAATCGCCAGGGCCGAGGCACTGCCGGTGGCACTCGCTCCCATCATCTGGGGTGTGAAAGGCAGCCTCAGGAGGATGCGCTCGTCCAACGAGCGCAGGCCCACGGCGGTCTCGATCCTGGCATCGGAAACCGTCCAGTCCGCGAGCAGGCCAGCAGTCGGCAGGCTGACCACCAGCAGCCGGCCGTCATCGAGCCGGTAGAACATCGGCAACATCCAGGTCTGATCGCGCAGATACGCCCAACCGACAACCGGTTCCCGGGCAGACCGGACGCGCTGCAACTGCGCGCGCCAGATGGCGGGATCGACCGGCTGCTTCGCCGTGCTGGCGACGGGCATGCTCCCGTCGGCCGAGACCAGGTCGACGATCTCCCCGCCTGAGAAGCGTTCAGCCCGCTCCGCTTGCAGGAACTCGCTGGTTGCGGCCCGCCCTGCTGCCAACGCCGCCGCGATGGACTCCTGTGTCCGCCTGGCGTCTCGCGCGGCCAGCACCACGTTCTGCGAGTTGCTGCGGGCGACGTTCTCGAACTCCAGGCCCGCCTCGTTGAGCGCACTCAGCCAATCGGTCCGGACCCACGTCGCGATGACCACGCACACCATGGTCAGCAGGCCCGCAAGAATCGCCCGCTCCGTCCAGGATGCCGCCTGGATGACGTTCGGCGGGCCGGAACGTGCACTCATGGGGTGGTCGCTGTGCGGGTCAGCACCTCGTGGATGGCGTGCCGAAGCGTATCAATCGAGACCGGCTTTGTCAGCAACGGCACATCGGCAGGTGGCTCGCCGAAAGGACCGAGCTCGTGGCGGCCGTAGTTGGTCACGAGAACGAACCGCCAAGGCGCCGTGGCAGGCTGCGACCGCAGGCTGCGGATCATGGCGATGCCGTTCATGCCCGGCAGGTTGATGTCGGTGACGAGAAGGTCGGGAGGTTCGCGCCCGGCGTGCATCAGCGCCTGGAACCCATCGCGAACGACCCGCACCTGCGAGTCCGGAATGATGTGATTCAGGTGCGAGGTCAGCACCGCCGCGGTGTCCGGGTTGTCTTCGACGAGCAGCACCCTGAAGTGACGCGCGCCCACCTCGCCGGACCGCTGCTCCCGATCCTCGATCATGGCCTGGACCGACGCCTCGCTGATTCGACGATGGCCGCCCGGAGTTCGCCAGGCCTGCAGCAGTCCGGCGTCTGCCCAGGCCATCACCGAGTTTGGCGTGACACCGAGTCTCGACGCCGCCTCGGCGGTGGTCAGGGTGGCATCGTGTTTCACGACCGGCATGGCAGGCTCCCGGCGTTGAAGTCAGCCTGCGGACCCCGCAGGCTGCCTGGTCTTGAAGACGGCCACGGCGTCGACCAGTTGGGCTGCCTGCTGTCGCAGGCTTTCGGCGGCGGCAGCGCTCTCCTCGACCAGCGCCGCATTCTGCTGCGTCGCCTGGTCCATGTTGGTGACGGCCTCGCCCACCTGGGTCACCCCCGTGCTCTGCTCGGCCGAGGCCGAGCTGATCTCCGCGACGATGTCGGTGAGGCGCCTGATGGAGGACACGATGTCCTCCATGGTCTGCCCTGCGGTGCCAACCAGCTGGGTGCCTTGCTCCACCTGGTCCACGCTTCGACCGATGATGGTCTTGATCTCGCGCGCAGCCGCGGCGCTGCGCTGCGCGAGGTTTCGCACTTCGCCGGCGACCACGGCGAAGCCACGGCCCTGCTCGCCAGCGCGAGCCGCTTCAACCGCCGCGTTCAGCGCGAGGATGTTGGTCTGGAATGCGATGCCGTCGATGACGCTGATGATCTCGGCAATCTGCTTGCTGCTCTGGTCGATCGCCTGCATCGTGCGCACGACCTCGCCGACGACCGTGCCGCCCTTCGCGGCCACCTCCGATGCACCCTGGGCGAGCTGGCTGGCCTGGCGTGCGCTGTCGGCGTTGTGGCGGACCGTGTTGCCGAGCTGCTCCATCGTCGCGGCGGTCTGCTGAAGGGCGCTCGCCTGTTGCTCGGTGCGGCCGGAAAGATCGTGGTTGCCCTGCGCGATCTGGGCGCTCGCCGTGGCCACGCTGTCGGCGTTGCCGCGCACGCTGGCGACGATCTCGTTGAGTCGGTCCCGCATGGTCAGCAGCGACCGATTCAGGTTCGCCACTTCGTCTGTGCCGTCGATGGCGATCGGCGTATCGAGCTTCCCCTCGGCAATGGCTCCCGTGGCGGCCACGGCCTGGCCCAGTGGCCGCACGATCGAGCGCGTGATCAACCAGGCCAGCACCGCCGACAGGGTGATCGCCAGCAGCGTGGCGGCCATCATCACCGAGAACGAACGTCCGTGGCTCGATTGCGCCGCTTCGTACAGCGCATGGTTGTCCTGCTTCAGGAGATCGAGGTTGGCGTCGATGGCGTCCTGCCAGGCGTTGGCCTTCGGGATGGCCTCGCTGGTCAGGAGTGCCGTTGCTTCCTCGTCGCGGTTGGCCATCGCCAGCTCCTTCAGCTGGTCGTAGACCGGCACGGTGGCGGCGCGGCCGGCCTCCATCGCCGCGCGGATCGGCTGAGCCGTCGACGAAGCAGGAAAGGCCGTCAACGCCTTCCACGCCTCGGCATAGGCTGCGCGGGCCTTCTCGGCCTTCGCGGTCTCGGCGGCGATCCGCTCCGGCTCCTTGAGAAGGAGCATGGTCCGGATGACGCGGGACTCGATGTGCACCGCCTCGCTCATGGCATTGGCGTATTCGAGCTTGGCGTTGTTGACCTTGACGATGTTGCGCAGCCGGTCGTTCCCCGCTTGCAGTTGGGCAAGGGCGAACACGTCGGTCAGGACAGCCAGGACGGCCAGCAGCGAGAAGGCCAGGCCCAGGCGGAGTCCGATGCGGCAGCGGTTGAGGGTCATGAAGAACTCTCCGAAGTCGGCGGATCGACACGCAAGCGCACCCAGGGATCCGCGGTTGAGGTGTCGTGGTTATCGGAGGTTTTGGAGTTTTCAGTTGGCCCCTGTGCACACGATGCCGTGACAGATTGCACGATTCACCGCCGAGGCGAGGTGGTTGGGGCCCGATCTCCTCATGGCTTGTCTTGAGGCCTGCCTGCAACCGGGCCTCTCGAGACGGCCCTGGGCACCCTGGGCGCCTGGTCATCGGGCCCGTGCGCACGGGCGGGTCGACGGACGCTCGGGATCGAGCATCGGCATTTACATTGTGCACAATCTTATTTTGCGAAAGTGACTACACTGTCGATCATGCCGCGCCGCGCCGCCCCCGCCCCGGATGCCGACTGGCTGGCCCTGGACCGCCAGCTGTGCTTTGCGCTCTACGCCTCGTCGCTGGCGATGACCAAGCTCTACAAGCCGCTGCTCGAGCCGCTGGGCCTGACCTACCCGCAGTACCTCGTGATGCTGGTGCTGTGGGAGCGCGACGGCCTGGCCGTGGGCGAGATCGGCGAGCGGCTCGCCCTCGACTCCGGCACGCTGACGCCGCTGCTCAAGCGGCTGGAGCTCGCCGGCCTCGTGCTGCGGCTGCGCGACACCGGCGACGAACGCCGCGTGCGCGTGGCCCTCAGCGCCGCCGGCCGCGCGCTGCGCCACCGCGCCGAAGCCGTGCCGCAGGCCATCGCCACCGCGAGCGGCTGCACGCTGGGCGAGCTGCGCGACCTCACGGCGCAGCTGCAGGGCCTGCGCCAACGGCTGGCCGACACGCTGGCCGCCCTGCCCTCTTCCTCCACGGCGGCCTGAACCCGGGCCGCCCTTCAACCGCAGAAAGCGAGACGACACCATGGCCATCGACAAAGCCCTCTACACCGCCCACGCCACCAGCATCGGCGGCCGCACCGGCAGCACCAAGTCCGACGACGGCGCGCTGAACGCGGCCCTGGTCACGCCCAAGGAGCTGGGCGGCGCTGGCGGTGCCGGCACCAACCCCGAGCAGCTGTTCGCCGCCGGCTACAGCGCCTGCTTCATCGGCGCGATGAAGGCGGTGGCCGCGCGCACGAAGACCGCGCTGCCGGCCGACCCGGTGATCGACGCCTCGGTGTCGATCGGCCCGATGACGGGCAAGGCCGGCGCCTTCGGCATCGCCGTGGCGATGACGATCAAGGTGCCGGGCATGGACCGCGCCGCGCTGGAGCAGCTGGTGGGCACCGCGCACGAGGTCTGCCCGTACAGCAACGCCACGCGCGGCAACATCGACGTCACGCTCACGGTCGCGTGAAGAGCCAGGCGCCGAGCGCGAAGTAGCCGAGGTTCAGCGCCAGCAGCGCCGGGATCAGCGGCCAGCGCGCTGGCTCGCCGTCGGCGGCCGCGCGCTGCGCCAGCGCCTGGGCCACGATCAGGCCCACGAGGCCGGCCGTGAGGGCGGCGAACACCACCGCCACCACCTGCATCGGGCGCGCCTGCATCAGCATCACCGGCAGCGGCACGGCCAGCAGCAACAGGCCGACGCTGGCCAGGTGCAGGCCGCGCGAGAGCGGGTCGCGGGTGGGTGCCGCTGCCGGTGGCGCCGGCGCGGGCTTCGTGGCCGTCTGCGCGAGAGCCCGCGCGGCCCGGCGCTCGGATTTCGTCATCGGCCGTGTCGGCGCGCCCGTCACCTGGGCCGCTCCGCGCCCGCCCCCGGTCATGCCGAGCAGGAACACGACCGCGCCGCTCAACGCGAAGGTCGCGAACGCCCCCAGGGCCCAGGCGGGGCCCCAGATCGTCTGAAAGTCGGCCACCAGCGCCTCCTGCGGGCGCTCGGCCACGTAGCGCACCGGCACCTCGGCACCCACGGCCAGGCCGCTGCGCGATCCACCCAGGCCCAGGAACTCCAGGCGCTGCCCCTCAGGCGTGGTGAAGGCCACGCGCGGCCGCTGCGCCGGCCGGCCACCGGGGCGCTTGCGGCGCTGGGCCTCGCTGGCCGACTCGGCCTCGTAGCCCAGCAGCCGGCCGCGCGCCGGCACCGTCTGCTCCTGCACCTGCACCGCCACCTGCGCCAGCCGCAGGGCACCGGTGGCTGCGGGCAGGCCCATGCAGAGCAGGAACACCGCCAGGCCCAGCGTCAGCGCGCGCGCATCGCCCAGCCAGGCCGCGATGCCGCCCGCGGCGCCGCCCAGCAGCAGGCCGATGCCGATGCCGGCCCACATCCACAGCTGGGCCTGCGTGCCCGTCTCGTGCAAGGCCTCCATGGCGTCTGCGGTGCAGCGGCTCAGGCGCCCGTCGCCAGCGCCAGCATCAGGCGAACGCGGGCCTGCGCCGGCGTGGCGTCGGCCGCGTCAGGCGCGATGGGCAGCGCGTCGGCCGCGCCGCTGTCCACCACGCCCCCGGCCACGCAGCGCGAGGCGCGCCACACGGTCACGCCCGCCGCCTGGGCTGCGCGGGCAGCCGCCAGCAGCTCGCGATGCACGCTGCCGTTGCCCGTGCCGGCGATGACGAGGCCACGCGCCCCCGCCGCCGCCAGCGCCTGCACCACCGCGCCGCGGGCACCGGCGTGGCTGGTGACGACGTCCACCACCGGCCAGTCGGCCACCGGCACGGCCAGCGCCGCCGCCTCCGCGCCGTCGACCGCGGGCCAGTCGCGCAGCGGCCGCAGACGGCCGTCCTGCCACAGCGCCAGCGCGCCGGCGTCGCCGCCGCTGAAGGCCTCCACCCGGTAGCCGTGCACCTTGCGGGCCTCGGTGCCGGCGTACACCGCGCCGCCAAAGGCCAGCAGCACGCCGCACGCGCCGGGCGTGGCGGCCAGCGTCACCGCGTCGAGCAGGTTCTGCGGGCCGTCGGGCGACGGCGCCGTGGCCGGGCGCATGGCCGCGGTCAGCACCACCGGCTTGGTGGCGGCCACGGTGCGGTGCAGGAAGGTGGCGGTTTCCTCCAGCGTGTCGGTGCCGTGCGTGACGACGACCCCGGCCACCTCGGGCCGCGCCAGGTGCGCCGTCACGGCCTGCGCCAGCGCCACCCAGGTGGCGTGGTCCATGTCGCAGCTGTCGAGCTGGGCCAGCGAGTGTGTTTCCAGGGGCCGCCCGGCCAGCGCCGGCACGGCGTCCACCAGCGCCTGGGCCGGCAGCGCGCCGGCCTGGTAGCCCAGATGCGCGCCAGGCCGGCTGGCGGCGCCGGCGATCGTGCCGCCGGTGCCGATGACCACCACGAGGCGGGCTGAGGACGGGGTGCTTGGCATCTTTCGCTTTCTGGATGAAACTACAGCCCTGGATGGATTGACAGCCCGCGCACCGCCCCGGGCACCGCCATGCAAGACAGCCCCAAGCTCACCGCCCGCCAGCAGCAGATCCTCGATCTCGTGCAGAGCGCCATCGAACGCACTGGCGCACCGCCCACGCGGGCCGAGATCGCCGCCGAACTGGGCTTCAAGTCGGCCAACGCCGCCGAAGAGCACCTGCAGGCCCTGGCGCGCAAGGGCGTCATCGAGCTCGTGGGCGGCACCTCGCGCGGCATCCGCCTCAAGTCTGACACGCTGCGCGCGCTGGCCCAGGCGCGGCTCGACGGCATCGGCAAGCAGTACATGCTGCCGCTGCCGGCCATCGCGCAGCTCACGCTGCCGCTGGTGGGCCGCGTGGCCGCCGGCAGCCCCATCCTGGCGCAGGAGCACGTGGATACCAGCTTCCTGATGGAAGCCTCCATGTGGGCGCGCCGCCCCGACTACCTGCTCAAGGTGCGCGGCATGAGCATGCGCGACGCCGGCATCCTCGACGGCGACCTGCTCGCCGTGCAGAAGGCCAAGGACGCCAAGAACGGCCAGATTGTCGTGGCGCGCCTGGGCGACGACGTCACCGTCAAGCGGCTGCGCCGCACCAGCAGGGGCGTGGAGCTGATCCCCGAGAACCCGGACTTCGAGACCATCCACGTGCCGCCCGACGCCGACTTCGAGCTGGAGGGCATCGCGGTCGGCCTCATCCGCAACACGATGCTGATGTGAGCCCCGGGAGCCCGCCCATGCACACCCACGCTCACGTCCGCCGCCACGCCCTCGGCCCCGCCATGACCTCGCCGCCTGCCCGCACCGCCGGCCCGCGCCCGCCCAAGGCCCCGCCGCCGCGCAAGGCCAGCATGGCGGCCGAGTGCGAGCGGCTCGAGCAGCTGCCCAACATCGGCCCGTCCATCGCCGCCGACCTGCGCCTCATCGGCATCGAGCACCCGCGCCAGCTGGCCACGGCCGAGGCGCTGGCGCTGTACCAGTCGCTGCAGGCCGCCACCGGCAAGCGGCAGGATCCCTGCGTGCTCGACACCTTCATGGCGGCCTGCGACTTCATGCGCGGCGCCCCGGCCCAGCCCTGGTGGGCCTACACGGCCGAGCGCAAGCAGCGCTACGGCGTCGTCTGAGGGTCTGACGCCTACTTCACCGCCGGCTGCACCAGCAGCACCGCCGCCGGCGCGCCCTGCGGCCACAGCGGCAGCAGCTCGCCGCGTGTCCAGGGGCCGACGAGGTCGCGGTAGCGGCTCGAGAACACGATGCCGCTCTGGCCGGTGGAGTGCACCACGCCCGACTTCGAGCGGTCGGCCACGTCGTACACCGCGCGCAGGCTGGCCGAGTGGTCGACGTCGTACAGGTCGCCCGTCAGCTTGTCGGGCCGCAGGCCCACGCGCATGGCCATCACCGTGTGCGAGTCGCCACCCACCGGCGTGCGCAGCTCGAACAGCCGGTGCAGCACCGGCACCTTGCTGAACGGCCGGTGCTCGGAGCGCGCCACGTGCGCCGCACCCCAGCGCCAGGCGGCCACGTCGCGGCCGTGGCGTGCGGCCAGTTCGTCGAGCGCCCGCGTGAACGCGGCGTCGGACTGCATCGCACAGGTCTCGGCCGCCGGCGTCGTGCGGTCGTCGCACCAGCTGGCGTCGTCACGTGCGAGCACGGCCTCCAGCGTGTCCTGGAAGCTGCGGCTGGCCAGGGCCTTGTCCCACAGCGCCTCGCCGGCGTCGTCGGCAAAGAGGCCGCGCGCCAGCTGGCGCTGCCAGGCCCAGGCGATCAGCGGCGCCGGCTGCCCGGCCGCCATCTCGCCGTCGAAGGTCTCCAGCTGCGCCTTCGCGGCGGCCGCCAGCGGGTGCGGGGACTGCGCGCGCTTCAGCCAGGGCAGCAGCTTCTGCACGGCCAGCGAGCGCGCGTCCATCTGCATGGCCGAGAGGTCCTGCAGCGAATGCTTGGGCCGCGACTCGAGCATCTGCTCGATGCGCTGCTGGCGGTAGGGCAGCGCCCATTCGTGCGTCAGGTGGTGCGGGTAGCCGGGCTCGGTGATGCGCTGGTTGGCGGTGGCGATCCAGCCGACGGCCGGGTCGCGGCGGCGCGGCGTCTCGCCCTCGGGCACGAAGCCTGTCCAGTCGTAGCGTGCGTCCCAGCCCGGCGCCGGCACGCGGCCGCCGAGGTCGTTCTCGGGCGCGCGCACCGGCACGCGGCCGGGCGAGATGACGCCGATGCGGCCGGCGCGGTCGGCCACCACCATGTTCTGCATCG
The DNA here is from genome assembly GCA_027483705.1 of Rubrivivax sp. Taxonomy (GTDB): domain Bacteria; phylum Pseudomonadota; class Gammaproteobacteria; order Burkholderiales; family Burkholderiaceae_C; genus Rubrivivax. The sequence goes on along the minus strand of JAIXTY010000133.1, from coordinate 24,650 downwards.
GCGCGACCAGGCCGCGCGTGGCCTGGAAGAAGCCGTCCACGCTGGTGGCCTGCTGCAAGGCCAGGCCTACGGCGATGGGGTCGCTGTCGGCGTCCAGCGCCGTCCAGCGCATCGCCAGCAGGTAGCCCGGCTTGGCGCCCAGCGCGTCGGCCATGCCGCCGGCGTCGCTGATCACCGGCCCGTGGCGCGAGCGCCGCACCGTGATCGGCACGTCGGCCCCGCCCTTGACGCGGATGAGCTCCTGCGACGCCTGCAGCGGCGCAAAGCCGTCGGGCGTGCGCACGCGGCTGGGGTCGGCCGGGTCCGGCTGCTCGAGGTAGAGGTCCTGCACGTCGGGGCCGGTGTTCGTGAAGCCCCAGGCGATGTCGGCGTTCTGCCCCAGCACCACGAAGGGCAGGCCCGGCATCGTGGCGCCGGCCACATCGAGCCCCGGCGCCTTGAGCCGCGCGAAGTACCACAGCGCCGGTGCCGTGAGCTTGAGGTGCGGGTCGTTGGCCAGCAGCGGCGAGCCGGTGGTGGTGCGCGAGCCGGCCACCACCCAGTTGTTGCTGCCCACGCCCTCCACGCCCGACGGCGGCGCGGCGTCGAAGCCGCGCGTGAGCGCCGCCACCTTGTCGGGCCCCAGGCCGAGCGAGCGGTACAGCGCCGCGTAGTCGGCCGTGGCCGGCACGGCGTCGCCCGGGTAGGGCGGCAGCAGCTGCTCGATGCGCGCCACCGGCATCTTCTGCGCCAGGCGCAGCCGCAGCAGCTCGGTGCTCCAGTTGCCGCCCAGGTCCCAGGCCATCATGATGGCCCAGGCCAGGCTGTCGGGGCCTTCCCAGCGGCCGGGCTGCAGGCCCAACACCACGAACTCCGGCGCCCGCGCCTGCCCGCCCTGGGCCACCACGGCGTTGATGCCGGCGGCGTAGGCCTCGACGATCTCGCGCGTCGACGGCGCCGCCCTCGCCCATTGCGCCTCGGCGGCGCGGCGCACGCCCAGGGCGCGCAGGAAGCGGTCGGTCTCCAGCGCCGCGGCACCAAAGGCCTCGGCCGTCTGCCCGGCGGCGATGCGGCGGTGGGTTTCCAGCTGCCACAGGCGGTCTTGCGCGTGCGCCACGCCCAGGCCGAAGTACGCGTCCAGCGGGTGGCCGGCCACGATGGTGGGGATGCCGTGGGCATCGCGCTCGATGCGGATCTCGCCGCGGGCACCCGCCAGCAGCAGCCGGCCGTCCTGGGCCGGCAAGGTCTTCCAGGCGTACAGGGCGCCGGCCGCGGCGGCCAGCAGCGTGAGCAGCAGCAGCGCGGCCAGGCCGCGTCGGATCCAGCGCATGGGTCGCAGGGCGGTTGTCGGGGCGAGGCCGGGAGTGTCCCTGCCGTCGCCCGGGCCGGCGCCCCGGGCTTGCCCGCAGTCGCGCCTTCACCCGCGCCGTCGTCAGGCCGGTGGATGAACACCGATGTAGCCCGGCATGCCCCCGTTGTTCGGCCCTTCGGACAGGCCGCCCCGGCGACACCATCTGGCTTCAGATCCTGCCCCGGCGTCCGATACCCTCCGCATGAACCCCCTGCCGCTGTCCTGGTTCCACGCCCAGCGCTCGTCGCGCCGCCTGCAGCCCCGCGCGGCGCTGCCGTCGGCCACGCTGACGCGTGCCGAGAGCATGCCGCCGTCGCTGGTGTACTTCGCCCCCGGCGCCACCGGCGGCTGGTGGCAGCGCCTGCTGTTCTGGCTGCTGGCACCGGCACCGCAGCAGGTGGCGCCGCCGCCCAACCGGCTGGGCCAGGTCAAGCGCGAGTTCGGGGCCTCGCTGGCCGATGTCGACAGCGTCGGCGCCGAGCAGCTGCGCTGGCGTGTCGCCAACGCGCACTCGCTGCGCGACCTCTGGCACCTGCGCAGCGACGTCTACAACACCATCGCCATGGCGCACAGCCAGGCCGAGGCCGAGGCCCGGCTGCTGCTGATCAACGCCCACTTTCCGTCGCGGGCGCCTCGCTCGCAGTTTGCGCCGCTGTGACCCGCGCCATGACCCTGGAAGCCACCGCCCCCCGCCAGTTCGGCCCCTCGTTCGCCGGCCTCAGCGGCCTGCCGGCCCCCAACCTGTCGGGCCTGCCCAGCGACCGCCAGGCCCACGCCGCCGCCCGCCGCGCCTTCGTGGACCTCAAGCGCACCTTCATGCACGCGCTGGAGGGCATTCCCGGCATCGAATGGCTGCAGGCCCAGGTGCGGGCCGCCGAGGAGCCGGTGGACCTGTGGCTGCTGCGCGCGCCGGCCTTCGCGGCGCTGGCCGGCGCCGACCCCCACGTGCGCCAGCGTCGCCAGCACCTGCGCCGCGGCCTGGACTCGGTGTTCCCCGACCTCGACGAGCCCAGCGGCTTCACGCCGTTCTAGGCGTCGCCGGGCCGCCCGCCGCCCGCCGCGCCGTTCAGGCGCTGCGCTTCACCCGCGCGGCGAAGGTGCGCCTGAACTTCTCGACCTTGGGCGCGACGACGAAGGCGCAGTAGCCTTGCCCCGGGTGGTTGGCGAAGTAGTGCTGGTGGTAGTCCTCGGCCCGCGAGTAGTTGGCCAGCGGCACGATCTCGGTCACGACGCGGCCCGCTCCGCGCGCCGACAGCACGGCCTGCACCTCGGCCACGACCTCGCGCGCCAGCGACTCCTGCTCGGGGCCGGTGACGTAGATGCCGCTGCGGTACTGCGTGCCGACGTCGTTGCCCTGGCGGTTGAGCGTGGTGGGATCGTGGATGACGAAGAAGATCTCCAGCAGCTCGCGCGTCGTGATGCGCGCCGGGTCGAAGCTGAGCTTCACCACCTCGGCATGGCCGGTGTCACCGCTGCACACCTGCTCGTAGGTGGGCTGGTGCACGTGGCCGTTGCAGTAGCCGCTCTCGACCGCCGTGACGCCGTCGACGAGCTCGTAGACCGCCTCCAGGCACCAGAAGCAGCCGCCCCCCAAGGTGAGGGTCGTGAGCGTCGAAAGGGACGTCGGCGTGGTGAGGGCTTGTGAGTTCATCGAGCGCTTGTCTCCAGGCGTGTCGGCGCGGGCCTCCCCGTCCTTACACTGCGCGCACTGTAGCCGGCTGAACCATGAACGAACTGTTCTTCACCCTGGGCATCGAGTCCTGGAAACCCTGGGTCACGGCCCTCGTGCTGCCGCCGCTGCCCTTTCTGGTGCTGGTGCTGGTAGGGGCGCGGCTGATGTTCCGCCGGCGGCTGCTGGCCTGGTTCCTGATCCTGCTGGCCGTGCTCGGCCTGTGGTTCAGCGCCACCGGCGCACTCGGCGGCACGCTGATCCGCGCATTGACCAAGCCACCGTCGGCCCTGATCGAACGCGAGGTCGCCGAGCTGCGCAAGGCCCCCAAGACCGCCATCGTCGTGCTCGGCGGCGGCCGCCGCGTGCTGGCGCCCGAGTACGGCGTGTCCTCCCTCAACGAGCGCAGCCTGGAGCGGCTGCGCTACGGCATCTGGCTGGCGCGTGGCACGCAGCTGCCCGTGCTGTTCAGCGGGGGGGTGGGCCACGGCGCCGCCACCGGCGCCAGCGAGGCCGAGATCGCGGCGCGCATCGCCGAGCAGGAGTTCGGCATCAAGTTGCGCTGGACCGAGGGCAACTCGCGCGACACACGCGAGAACGCGCGCGCCAGCGTGGCCCTGCTGCAGGCCGCCGGCATCGAGCAGGTGGTGCTGGTGACGCACGGCTACCACATGACCCGCGCCCGCGCCCACTTCGAGCGCGAGATGGCGCCGCACGGCATGAAGCTCGTCGTGGCGCCAATGGGCCTGCCGGCCAGCAGCCGCCTCACGGCGATGGACTGGATCCCCACCGACACCGGCTTCGAGCTCGTGCGGCTGGCGCTGCGCGAGTGGCTGGGCCGCGTGGTCGGCGCCTGAGCGCGGGCGCCTCAGGCCACCAGCGCGCCGATGAAGATGCCGATCATCACGAACGAGAGCACCACCTTGGCCAGCATGCCGGCCATCATGCCCAGCCAGGTGGCGACGCCGACCTTCAGCGCCTGACGGCCGGCGCCGGCGCGGTCGGCGTCCTGGCGGCGCGCGATGGCCTCGCCCACGGCCGCGCCCACCAGCGGCATGAAGAGCACACCCACCAGGCCCATCAGCAGGCCGAGCACCGTGCCCACGGCCGCCCCCACCAGCGCCAGCCGGCTGGCGCCGGCCTTCCTGGCGCCGAGCAGGCCCGCCACGTAGTCCAGCACCCACGACAGCACCGCCAGCACGCCCACGGCCACCAGCGCGCCGGTGCCGACGCGCTGGAAGTCGTCGATCCAGGCACCGAGCAGGATGCCGCCGAAGATGAACGCCGTGCCCGGCAGCGCCGGCAGCACGGTGCCGGCCAGGCCCACGGCGATCAGCAGCACCACCAGCACCCACCACAGCATCGCGGCTTCCATCCCGAGCGTCCTTTCATCGGCGGCATTGATCCGAGGAAACCCGATGATGGGGCCGACCGCGTCCAGACCAAGGGGCGGGTCTAGCACCCACGCGCCGCATGGGCTCCGCGGGCCGCCTTGGTCGGCGCGGCCGGCTGCCCCACACTCGCGCTCGCGCCGTCGTGGCGCGTCTTTGCCTTTCGAGGACATTCACGCAATGAAGAACTGGCTCATCGGTGCCGTGGTCGTGGCCCTGGTCGCAACGACCGCGCCCTCCATTTCCGAGGCCAAGCGCCTGGGTGGCTCCAAGTCCAGCGGCATGCAGCGCGACATGCCCGCGCGCACCGCCCCCGACGCCCCGCCCGCCAAGCCTGCCACGCCCGCCCCGGGCACCACGCCGGCGCAGCCGGGTGCCGCCGCGCCGGCCGCCGCCGGGGCCACGGCCGCCGCCGCGGGTGCCAAGCGCTCGTGGATGGGCCCGCTGGCCGGCCTGGCCGCCGGCCTGGGCCTGGTGGCGCTGGCCAGCGCCTTCGGCTTTGGTGAAGAGCTTGCGAACTTCATGATGATGGCGCTGCTGGCGGTGGCCGCCATTGCGCTGATCGCCTTCCTGATGCGCCGCTTCGGCCGCAAGGCCGAGCCCGCGATGGCCGGCGCCGGCGCCGCCCGCAGCGGTGCCCAGGTGAGCTGGCCCACGCCGGCCACGCCCGAGCCGGCCAAGGCCGAGCAGCCGGCGCAGTTCAGCGCCCAGCCCGTGGCGGCCGGTGTCACCGACCCCGTGCCCGGCCTGGGCGGCGCCCCGGTGGCCGAGCCCGCGCCGGTGGTGGCCGAGCGCGCCGTGCCCAAGGCCTTCGTGCCGGCGGCCTTCGACAGCGAAACCTTCGCCCGCACGGCCAAGATGATCTTCATCCGCCTGCAGGCCGCCAACGACGCCGCCGACCTGGACGACCTGCGCCGCTTCACGACGCCGGAACTCTTTGCCAGCCTGCGCCTGGACATCCAGGACCGCGGCCCCAGCGAGAACCACACCGACGTGCAGCGTGTCGAGGCCGAGGTGCTGGACGTGACGAACGAGGCTGACCGTCAGATCGTCAGCGTGCGCTTCCACGGCGACATCGTCGAGGAGCGTGGCGGCCAGCCGCAGGCCTTCAACGAGGTCTGGCACCTGGTCAAGCCGCATGGCGACGGTGGCCAGTGGGCCATCGCCGGCATCGAACAACTGAACTGATCGAGCGCCGCAGGGACGGCACCTTCACCCACCGAGCCCGCCCTCACCCGGCGGGCTTTTTCTCGCCCTCGGCGAACAGCTGCACCCACAGCCCGCGCATCCAGCGGTGCGCCGGGTCGTCGTGGGCGCGGTGGTGCCAGACCAGGCTCACCTCGAAGGCCGGCAGCGGCACCGGCAGCTCGCGCACCGCCAGGCCGAGCGGCGCCGCCACCTGGGCCGCCAGCTTGAAGGGCACGATGGCCACCCCGTCGCCATCGCGCAGCACCCAGGGCAGCGCCGCAAAGTGCGGCAGCGCCAGCGGCACGCGGCGCTCGATGCCGTGCCGGCGCAGCAGCGCGTCCACGCGCTCGTGGCCGGTGCCTTCGGCCAACACCTGCACCTGGGGCACGGCGGCCAGCCGCGCGGCCGTGAGACGCCCCTTGGCCAGCGGGTGCGTGCCGGCCATCAGCAGTACGTAGCGCTGCTCGAACAGGCGGCGGCGGTGAAAGCCGGCGCGCAAGTCGGGCAGCCAGCCCACCGCCAGATCGATGTCGCCGCGGGCGAGCGCGTCGCGCAGTGCGTGGCGGCCCGGGCTGCCGCCGTCGCGCAGCACCTGCAGCTGCGCCTGCGGCGACTGCCCGCGCAGCGCCGCCGCCAGGCGCGGCAGGAACACGATCTCGCCGATGTCCGACATCGCCAGCCGCCAGCGCCGCGTGCTGGGGCCGGGCTCGAAGCTGCGCGGCCGCGCAAAGCTGCCGCGCACGGCGGCCAGCGCCGCCACGATGGCCGGCGCCATGGCCTCGGCGTGCGGCGTCGGCAGCATCCCCTGTGGTGTGCGCGTGAAGAGCTCGTCGCCGCTGGCGCGGCGCAGGCGCGCCAGCGCGTTGCTCACGGCCGGCGGCGAGAGCTTCAGCCGCTCGGCGGCGGCCACCACCTTGCGCTCGTGCCACAGCGCGTCGAACACGCGCAGCAGGTTCAGGTCCAGCGTGCCGGCTTCCATCGGGGCTCCTCCTGCTGCGACCCATGCTTCACGGCGTGAAGCATGAATGTAGACCTTGCTGCATGGCGCGAATGGTTGCCGCTCGACAGAATGCCCGCATGCCGCCGCCGAGAGCGGCCTTGGAGACACGCCATGCAGGCCATCGACTGGGGCTCCGCCCCCACCAGCCGCGTGCCCGGCTGGGCCTACACCGACGAGGCGGTGTACCGCCGCGAGCTGGAGCGCTTCTTCTACCGCGGCCACTGGTGCTACGTGGGCCTGGCCTGCGAGGTGCCGAACCCCGGCGACTTCAAGCGCACGGTGGTGGGCGAGCGCAGCGTCATCCTCGTGCGCGACGCCGACCGCCAGCTGCACGTGGTGGAAAACCGCTGCGCCCATCGCGGCGTGGCCTTCTGCCGCGAGCGCACGGGCTCGGTGAAGGAGTTCGTCTGCCCCTACCACCAGTGGAACTACAACCTCAAGGGCGAGCTGATCGGCCTGCCCTTCCGCCGCGGCGTCAAGCAGGACGCCCAGGTGCAGGGCGGCATGCCGCCGGACTTCAAGCTCTCGGACCACGGCCTCACGCGGCTGAAGGTGGCCGAGCGCGGCGGCGCGGTGTTCGCGAGCTTCGACCATGACGTCGAGCCCTTCGAGGACTTCCTCGGCCCCGAGGTGCTGCCCTGGTACGACCGTGTCTTCAACCCCGACCGGCCGCTGAAGCTGCTGGGCATCAACCGTCAGCGCATTCCCGCGAACTGGAAGCTGATGCAGGAGAACATCAAGGACCCCTACCACCCGGGCCTGCTGCACACCTGGTTCGTGACCTTCGGCCTGTGGCGCGCCGACCAGCGCAGCCAGATGGTGCTGGACCGCCACGCGCGCCACGCCTGCATGGTGAGCCGGCGCAACGAGGGTGGCGCCGCCGCCGTGACGCAGGGCGTCAGCAGCTTCAAGGCCGGCATGGAGCTGCACGACCCTCGCCTGCTCGACGTCGTGCCCGAGCCCTGGTGGGGCGGCCCCAGCGTGGTGATGATGACCCTCTTCCCGAGCCTGATCGTGCAGCAGCAGGTCAACTCGCTGAGCACGCGCCACATCCAGCCCGCCGGCCCGGGCGAGTTCGATTTCGTCTGGACGCACTTCGGCTTCGAGAGCGACGACGAGGCGATGACCGCGCGCCGCCTGCGCCAGGCCAACCTCTTCGGGCCCGCGGGCTTCGTGAGCGCCGACGACGGCGAGGTCATCGAGTTCGCGCAGCAGGCCTTCACCGCCCACCCCGAGGCGCGCACCGTCAGCGAGCTCGACGGCCTGGGCGTGCAGGCCACGCCGCACATGGTGACCGAGACGCTGATCCGCGGCATGTACCGCTACTGGCGCGAGGTGATGGAGGCCGCGCCATGAGTCCAGCCACCCGATGGGACGCCGACACCCTGCTGGCCCTGCACGAGCTGCACGCCGACTACGCCGCGGCGCTGGACGCGCGCGAGCTCGAGCGCTGGCCGGGCTTCTTCACCGAGGCCTGCAGCTACCGGCTGCAGTCGCGCGAGAACTTCGACCGCGGCCTGCCGCTGTGCATCCTGGCCTTCGACAGCCGCGGCATGCTGCAGGACCGCGTCTACGGCGCGCAGGAGACGATCTACCACGACCCCTACGTGCAGCGGCATGTCGGCGGCCTGCCGCGCCTGCTGGCGCGCGAGGACGGCGCGCTCGTCACCGAGACCTCGGTGCTGATCGTGCGCACCAAGCGCGACGCGATGCCCGAGATCCTGCTCGCCGGGCGCTACCTCGACCGCGTCGTGCCCACGCCTGAAGGCCTGCGCTTCGCCCAGCGCTGGCTGATCTTCGACAACGACCTGCTGGCCAACTCCATCGTCGACCCCGTATGAGCCCCGACACCTGGCATGACGTGGCTGACGCCGCCACGATCCCCGACGGCGACATCGTCGCGGCCGTCGTCGCAGGCCGCGAGATCGGCCTGGTGCGCCTCGGCGAGGCGCTGCACGCCATCGACGCCACCTGCACGCACGGCAACGCCAGCCTGTGCGGCGGCTTCGTCGAACCCGACGGCAGCATCGAGTGCCCGCTGCACCAGGGCCGCTTCGACGTGGCCAGCGGCCACGCGCTGTGCGAGCCGCTGACGCAGGACCTCGTCGTGCACGAGGTGCGCGTCGAGGGCGGTCGGCTGCTCGTCAGGCTGAAGGGCTGAGGCCGCCGAGCAGCGCCTCGAGTTCGCGGCCCAGCGAGCCGATCCACGCGGCCGCTGGCGCCGGCCGCGCCAGCGCCACGCCCTGGCCCGACCAGGCCTGCAGGTGGGCCAGGTCGTCGATGGCCTCGGCGGCCTTGCGCATGGGGGCGGTCAGGCCACGCTGCACCGGGTAGGGTGCGGGCTCGGGCGCATCCGGCATGGCGGCGGCCTGCACGTAGGCCGTGGCCAGCGCACGGCCCCAGCGGCCGCTGAAGGCGCGCGTGAGCCGCGTGTCCTCGGGCGCGGCGGTGGCCAGCGCGGCCTGCCACGCGGGCGCGATGCCGGCCTCGGGGCAACGCAGCAGCGCGCTGCCGATCTGCACGGCGCTGGCGCCCAGCAGCAGCGCCGCGGCGGCGGTGCGCGCGTCAGCAATGCCGCCGGCGGCGATCACCGGCACCGGCACCGCGTCCGCCACCGCGGGCAGCAGCGCGAACAGGCCCACGGCCTCGTCGCGCGCGCGGCCGGCGTCAAAGGCGCCGCGGTGGCCGCCGGCTTCAGAACCCTGCGCCACGATGGCATCGGCCCCGGCGGCCACCGCCGCGCGCGCCTCGGCCACGGTCGTGGCCGTGGCCCACCAGGCGATGCCGGCCTCGCGCAGCCGCGTGGCCTGCGCGGGGTCGAGCAGACCCATGATGGTGGACAGCACCGTGGGCCGCGCCGCGATGACGGCATCGAGCTGCGCACCGAAGTCCGGCGGCAACGCGTCACCCGCGCCGGGCGGCACGGCCGGGCCGTGGTGGGCCAGGAACGCGGCCACGCGGGCCTCGTGCGTGGCGTCGCGGCGCGGTGGCGGGTCTGGCACCCAGAGGTTCAGCTGCAACGGCGCGTCGGCCCCGGCTTCGGCGCGGAAGCGCGCCACCCAGTCGCCGATGGCGGCCGGTGCCAGCAGCAGCGCGCCCATCGACGCCAGCCCGCCGGCACGCGCCACGGCGGTGGCCAGCGGCAGCGAGGGCACGCCGGCCATCGGCGCCTGCAGCAGCGGCACGCGCAGGCGCTGCGCGGCGGCGAAGGCCCGCGCGCGGGACAACGCCGCGCTCATGGCGTAGTGGCGCCGACCGCCGGCGCCAGCGCGGCGTGCTCGGCGAGCCAGCGGCGCGACAGCGCGTCATCGGCCTGCGCGGGGTGGAAGCCGGCCTGCACGTACAGCTGCCACAGCGGCCGCGAAACCGTGAGGAAGCCATCGCGCCCGAAGAGGAAGCGCGCGCCCGCCGCCCACGTCGATGGCCGCCACCAGCTGCCGTCGCACCACAGGTTGCGCAGCGTCTGCCGCGCGGTGTCGAGCAGGAACATCCGCAGCACGACGCGGAAGATGCCGATGCGCCAGCCCTCGGCGCCGCCGAGCGCGTGGTACAGGTCGAACGCGGTGCTGCGGTGCTCGGTCTCCTCGGCGCTGTGCCACTGCCACAGCTGCTGCAGCCGCTCGGGGGCGCCTGCCAGCACCTCGGGGCGCGCCAGCAGGTACTCGGCGAAGACCGCCGTCAGGTGCTCGGTGGCCGCCGTCACAGCCACCCAGTTGCGCACGTCCAGCGCTTCCAGCTGCGCGCGGCGCGACGCGATGCGGCGCTCCCAGCTGTTGACCAGGCCCTGGCGCTCGAGGTGCGCGTTGAAGCGCGCGTGCACATGGCGGTGCGTGGCCTCCTGGCCGATGAAGCCGCGCACCTCGAGCTCGAAGCGGGTGCGCTCCTCGGGCGGCAGCGCGGCCAGGGCCTTCTTCAGCGAGTCGATGAACAACTGCTCGCCGACCGGAAAGCTCATCGACAGCGCGTTGAAGAACGCGGTGCGGAAGGCGTCGCCGGCCCAATGGCGCGGCAGCGGGGTGTCGAGGTCGATGCGCAGGCGGCGCACGGTCAGGGTGGCGCTCATGGGCCACAGTATCGCGCCGCCGGCAGGCAGGCCGCGGCTGGTGCACCATCGCGGCATGATCGATCTCTCGGTTCTCGACCTCGCCCCCATCGCCGAAGGCGCCACCGCCGCCGACGCGCTGGCCCACACCACCGCGCTGGCCCGGCATGCCGAAAGCCTGGGCTACCGCCGCTTCTGGCTGGCCGAGCACCACAACATGGAGGGCCTGGCCTGCAGCGCCACCGCGGTGCTGCTGGCCCACGTGGCGGCGCACACGCAGCGCATCACGCTGGGCAGCGGCGGCGTGATGCTGCCCAACCACGCGCCGCTGGTGGTGGCCGAGCAGTTCGGCACGCTGGCCACGCTGCACCCCGGCCGTATCGAGCTGGGCCTGGGCCGCGCGCCGGGCACCGACGGGCCGACGATGCGCGCGCTGCGCCGCAGCCTCGAGGGCGCGCACGAAGACCGCTTTCCGCAGGACGTGCTGGAGCTGATGGCCTACCTGGGCCCTCCCGATCCGCGCGCGGTGGTGCGCGCCATCCCCGGCATCGGCACCGCCGTGCCGGTGTGGCTGCTGGGCAGCAGCCTGTATAGCGCGCAACTCGCTGCACACCTGGGCCTGCCCTTCGCGTTTGCCAGCCACTTCGCCCCCGAGATGCTGCTCGACGCGCTGCAGGTCTACCGCAGCACCTACCGCCCCAGCGCGCGCGGGCCGGCGCCGCGCGCGATGGTGGCCGTCAACGTGGTCTGCGCGCCCACCGACGACGAGGCCGCCATGCTGTTCACCAGCCTGCAGCAGCGCTTCCTGGGCATGCGCCGCGGCCAGCGCGGGCCGCTGCCGCGCCCGGTGCCCACGATGGACGGCCTGTGGAGCCCCGCCGAGCGCGAGCAGGTGATGCGCATGCTGTGGGCCAGCGCCGTGGGCAGCCCCGACACCGTGGTGCAGCAGCTCAACCGGCTGCTGGCGCTGACGAAGGCCGACGAGCTGATCGTCGCCGGCGCCTTCCACGACCCCGCGGCGCGGCAGCGCAGCCTGTCGCTGCTGGCCGGGGTGCGCGGGCGCCTCGTGCCGGCGGCGGCGGCCTGAGAAGCTCCTCCCTAGATACGTGGCTCGCGGCGGCCGCCCGGTCCACCCAAGTGGTGAAGCTGCCCGAGAGGCTGCCCGATACGCTGGCGGCGCCCTTTGGCAGCAACTTCATCAGGAGCTTCACATGCCCGCGAAGAAGAAGGCCTCGCGCCAGGAACTGAACCGCATCTGCAACGTGGTGCCGTCCCGCTCTCCCGAGAAGGACTGGCAGTACGCCGACGCCGTGGCCGCCGAGGCGCTCACCGCGGTTGCCGCGCCCCCGCCCAGCGTCGACCTGCGCGCCGCATGGTGGACCATCGGCAACCAGGAAGACACCGGCTCCTGCGTAGGCTGGGCGTCGACCGACGGCCTGATGCGCTACCACCTGGTCAAGGCTGGCCGGCTGGCGCAGGCGTCCCGGGTCTCGCCGCGGGCCACGTGGATGGCCTCGAAGGAGACCGACGAGTTCACCTCGCGCCCGCAGTCGTACATCGAGGAGGCCGGCACCAGCCTGAAGGCGGCGATGGACGTCTGCCGCAAGTTCGGCGTGGTGCCGGAGCCCACGTTGCCCTTCCACATCACGACCAAGCTCTACGTCGGCGCCGAGAACGCCTTCTACGCGCTGGCGGCGCAGCGCCGGGCGGCGGCCTACTTCAACCTCGGCAAGAACCTCGCGCAGTGGAAGAGCTGGCTGGCCTCGACCGGGCCGGTGATGGTGGCGCTCAACGTCGACGCCACCTGGGACAACGCGAAAGCCACCAACGGGCTGCTGAACACCTTCCAGCCGAACACCGTGCGTGGCGGCCACGCGGTGTGCCTGGTGGGCTACCGCACCGACGGCCGCTTCATCGTGCGCAACAGCTGGGGCACCGGGTGGGGTGACAAGGGCTTCGGCTACGCCAGCCCGGCCTACATCGCCGGCGCGTTCTTCAACGAGAGTTATGGCATCACGCTGTAGCGATGAACCGGCGGGCCGCGCGTCCGAAGCGACGCTGACGGCCGCCGACGACGGCCGGTCCGTCGACCTGCGCGTCGGCGACCGGCTGGTGCTGCGCCTTCACGAGAACGCAAGCACCGGCTATCGCTGGACGCTCGACGTCGACGATGCCCGCGGCCCGGTGCTGAGCGTGCAGGCGCTGGGCTTCCAGGCCGCCTCGGCGGCCGTCGGCAGCGGCGGCGACGCGCTCTGGCTGCTGGGCGCCCAGGCCCCCGGCAGCGTCACGCTTCGGTTCAGGCGCTGGCGCCCCTGGGAGGGCGAAGGCTCGGTGCTGCAGCGGTTCACGGTCACGCTGCAGGTGCGCCCCGCCTGACCCCCCGAACGAGCGCGCGGGGGCTGGTCGACCGGCGCCGGCGAAGGCCGGGACCTGATCCATCACGCGCGCCGTGGACCTGATCGCGCCGCTCATCGACCGCCTCCTGCAGGTGAGCGCCACCACGGCGGGTTCGTCGCGGCCTGCGGCAGCGGGGCCGCGCGCTGCTGTTCGCCATCGTCATCGCGGCGCCCTGGGGTCATGGCTGCGGCGCGCGGCCTGAGCCGCGCGGCAGGCCCGCCACGCCAAAGCTTCGGACTGTGCGAACGGGGCTGCACGTTCCAGAATGGGCCATGGACGAGGCGCCCTTTGCCGAGCAGACGAACGCGTGGTTCCGTGCCATCTACGAGCGCGGCGCCCGCCGGGTGGCCGATGCGCGCGAGCGGCTCGCGCCCGAGACCGTGTCGCTGCTGCTGCACCTGGCGCAGGCCGGGCCGCTGACGCTGACCGAACTTGCCGGGCATGTGTCGCGTGCCGCGTCCACCACCAGCGCCAAGGTGGCCGCGCTCGAGGCAGAGGGGCTGCTGGCGCGACAGCCCGACCTGGCCGACGGCCGCAAGGCGCTGATCTGGCTGTCGCCCGCCGGCCGCGCGGCCCTCGACGAAGCACGGCAGGTGCTCGATGCCGAGCACCTGGTGCTCGCCGCGCGCCGCCTCAGCGCCGGGCAGCGCGCCGACGTCGTGCAGGCGCTGGCCACCCTGCACGCCGCCCTGCACGGGCCCGCCGGAGAAGACCGATGACCCACCCCTGCCCCAGCTGCGGCATGCCCATCGAAAGCGGACCGTACTGCACGCACTGCGTCGACGACACGGGCCAGCTGCAGGACTTCGACACCCGCTTCGAGCGCATGGTGGGCTGGGCCCGGCGCGAGAACCCGGCGCTGACGCGCGAGCAGGCCGAGCGCGACACGCTGGCCTACATGGCGAGCCTGCCGGCCTGGCAGGACCACCCACGCGTGCGCGCCGCCGGCTGAGCATGGGCCGCGAGGCACTGGTTTGCGCCACGGTCGGCGGCGAGTCGGCCGAGGGCCGCGCGCTGCTGGAGAGCACCGAACTGATCCTGCGCGGCGCATGGCGGCGGCGCTGGCCGGTCGATGCGCTCGCTGCCGTGCGCGTGGAGCAAGACGCGCTGGTCTTCGAGGTCGACGACACCACCGTGCAACTGGCGCTCGGTGTCGCGGAAGCCGCGGCCTGGGCGCGCAGGATCGCCACGCCCCCGCCGTCATTGGCTTCGAAGCTGGGTGTCAGCGCGGCAGCGCCGGCCTTCGTCTGCGGGCCGCTGGACGACGCGCCACTGGTCCAGGCGCTGCACGGCGCGACGACCACCGACCCGACCCGCGCGACGCAGCTGGTGGCCGTCGTGGCGGACGACGCCGGCCTGGCCGCCGCGCTGGCGCAGTTCAGTCGGCTGCCGGCGGCCCGGCACGCGTGGCTGGTCTACCCCAAGGGCCGCGCGGCCGCGCCGGGCGACGGCGCCATCCGCGCGGCCATGCGTGCCGCCGGGCATGCCGACAGCAAGAGCTGTGCGGTGTCGGAGCGGCTCACAGCCACGCGCTACTCGCGGCGCTGAACGGCGGGGTTCGGCGCGGTGCCGACCCTCACCGCGCGCAAGCTAACCACCAAAAGGAACGGCCTTCAGCGAACGCAGGTAGGCGATCAGCGCCGCCATGTCGGCCTCGGACATCGTCTTGTAGAAGCCATAGCCCATCGGCGGCTTCAGCGGCGTGCCGTCGCGGCGCACGCCGTCGCGGATGGCGCGGGCGACCTCGGCGTCGCTCCAGTCCTTCAGGCCGCTGGCATCGGGCGTGAGGTTGCGCGACACCGCCAGGCCCCAAGGCCCCGGGAAGCGCTGGCCGCCGGCGCCCCACTTCGTGCTCACCAGGCGGCCGTCGGCGGCGCGCGGCGTGTGGCAGTCCATGCAGTGGCCGATGTTCGCCAGGTACTCGCCGTAGCGCACCCGGTCGCCCGCCGCGGGCGCGGTGATCTTGCCGACCGGCGGGCCGTAGGCCGGCGGCAAGGGCATGCGGTAGACCGACTTGTCGACGGCGTTGGCCACCGCCGGCTGCGAGCGCATGAAGGCGATCAGCGCCACCGTGTCGTCGTCCGAGAGGTGGCGGTAGAACTCGATGGGCATCGGTGGCCCGATCACCGAGCCGTCGGGGCGGATGCCCTCGCGGATGGCCTTCATCAGCTGCGCGTCCGTCCAGCGGCCGATGCCGGTGGCGGCGTCGGGCGTGATGTTGCTGGCCACGGCGCGGAACGGCGGCTCGTCGAACACCATGCCGCCCGACAGGCCGCGCTCGAAGAGCGGCTGCCCCTGCGGCCCGCGGGCCACGTGGCAGTTGCCGCAGGCGACTACGCCGTTCATCAACACGCGTCCACGCTCGATCTGGGCGGGCGTGTAGGTGCCCTGCGCCACCGCCCAGCCTGACAGCGCCATCAGCGCCGCGGCCGCCAGAACCATACCCCTCGCTCGCATCGGAAACCCCTCTTGTTGTTGGGTCTCCGATGCTAGGCAGCCAGGGCCGGGCTTGCGATGCGGGTTTCAGCCGAGCCGCCGTGGCGGCCCGGGTGCTCAGCGCGTGCAGTACACCGGCGTGGTGAACGCCGGTGCGGTGGGTCGCAGCGTGCTGTACGTCGCGACCCGGCGCACGGTGATGTTGCAGCTGGCGTCGACGTCCAGCTCGAACGGCTGCCACCAGTTGGTGAGCAGAGTCTCGCTGGTGATGCCGGTCGGCGGCACGAACAGCTCCGCAACGCGCCCGGGCAGGCTGAGCTCGACCCGCGCGCCCGACACGCTGAGCATCGTGCTGCTCTGGCCGCTGTAGTTGTGCACCACGTACTTGTAGGTGCCCACCATCAGCCGGGTGACCGTCACCACCTCCGGGCCGAACGCGCTGATGTCGTCGACATCGAGGCTGGCGAAGGGCACCGAGCTCAGGCTGCCCCGACTGCCGTAGTACACGATGCTGCCATCGGGCGCGATGAGGTGCGAGTCCAGGTCGGACGGCTGCGAGCCCCAGGTGAGCTTCATGGTCACGCCGCCGCTCACGGCGTCGGCCAGCACCAGGCAGCTGCCCAGCGTGCCGTCGACGGTGGTCGAGCTCGCGGTCAGGGTGTTCGACAGGCGCGAGCCCAGCTGCGCCACCAGCGTCGTCTGGCTGCTGCTGCGCACCGCGATCGTGAAGTTGCCGGCCGTGTCGCTGGTGGCCGAGGTGGTGCCCGAGTAGTTGACGCCGTCGCCCGAGATGCGGGCCCCGGCGATGCGCACGCCCAGCGAGTCAGACACGCAGCCGGTGAGCCGCACGGTGTTCATCACCTGGTCGGCGTTCCAGGTGCTGAAGTGCGAGACCGTGCCGGTGTAGTACTGGTTCGGTGCCGTGCCGGCGAGCGTGGCCGTGCCCTCCTGCACCCAACGGCCGGTGGCGGCGTCGAAGTAGAACAGCGGGATGGTGCTGGGCGTGCTCGCGCTGCGCGTGCCCACCGGGATGCGGATGGTCGCGGTCTGGCCGCTGCGCAGGTTGAGTGCCCCGCCGGTGCCGTCGCGCAGCGTCACGTTCATGGCGCCGAAGCTCTCGATGGGGCGCGAGGTGCCGGAGACCACGGTGCTGAAGTCGCCGGGCATCAGCGAACTATCCGAGGCCGGGTTGATGGGCGTGACGCGCACCTGCATCGCGCCGGTCGGCACGCTGCCGTCGGCCCGCTGCACGCCGGCGGCGGGCAGCACCACCTGGGCCGGCGTGCCGGCCACGCTGACGGTGCCGCCGGTGGCCACGTCGACGCTGGCCGTCGTGCCCACGCGCAACAGCCGCGCCTGCACGTCGGCCGTGCTGCCAGCAGCCAGCGAGGCGATGCGCGCCGTCTCGGCGTGCGTGGTCGATTCGAACAGCACGGTCAGCCGCTCGGCCGCTGCCACGCCGCTGATGCTGAACGCACCGCTGGCATCGGTGGTGGCGCTCAGGCCGCCGACACGCACGGTGACGCCGGCCACACCCAGCGCCGTGGCGGCATCGACCGCGCGGCCGCTCACCGTGCCGACCACCGGCACCGTGACGGTGGCCGTCGCCGTGGCGCAGTTGGACGGCGCCACGGTCTGGCAGATGCGGTAGCCGACGGCATAGCTGCCGCCGGTGGCTGTGGCACCCACCTGCAGCATCCCGGCGCCGCTGAGCGTGATGCCGGTGGGCAGCGCGGCCGTGGCCGTCACGCCGACGCTGGAGGCGGTGGCCGGCGCACCACCCAGGGTGTCGTTGGCCAGCACGTCGGCGCTGCCGCCGACGGCGAGCGCGAAGGTGTCGGCCGCCGCCACGATGGGCGGCGCCGGGATGGTGATCGTGGCCGTGGCCGTGGCGCAGTTGCTGCCGCTTGCGGCCTCGCAGATGCGGTAGCTCAGCGACACCGTGCCGGGCACGGCCGCGGCGCCGATGCTGACCGTGCCGTTGCTCACCGTCACGCCCGCCGGCGGCGCGGCCGAGGTGAGCGTGAAGCTGACGTTGCCGCCGCTGCCGGCCGTGGCCACGGCGCCGCCGAGACGGTCGTTGGCGAGCAGCTGGCCGCTGCTGCCGCTGGCCACCGTCAGGGCGTCGGCCGCGGCCGTGATGGGGGTGGCGGCCGGCGGGTCGTCGCCACCGCCACCGCCGCAGGCGGCCAGGACGAGGGCGGCACAGAGGGCCGGGGCGATGGCCCAGAAGCCGGACGAGAAGCCGGACGTGATGGAGACGCGCGCCGACGGCGCGCACGGATGGCGGTGCACGGTGATGACCCTCCCAGTGGACTTGTTGTGCAGGGGTGCTGCACCCAGTCTAGGAGGTCACTGCGGCCGGCACACCCTCACGCTGGAGGACACGACACGCTCACCCGATCCAGCGCCGCGCGTTGCGGAAGAGGCGCAGCCACGGGCTCGGTGACGACACGTCGCCACCGGCCGCGAAGCTCATCTGCAGGTTGCGGAACACGCGCTCCGGGTGCGGCATCAGCGCGGTGAAGCGGCCGTCGGCGGTGGTCACGGCCGTCAGGCCGCCGGGGCTGCCGTTGGGGTTGGCCGGATAGGCCTCGGTGGCGGCGCCATGGCCGTCGACGAAGCGCATCGCGGCCTGCACGCGCTTCGCATCGCCGCGCTGCGAGAAGTCGGCAAAGCCCTCGCCATGCGCCACCGCCACTGGCAGCCGGCTGCCCGCCATGCCGCTGAAGAAGAGGCTCGGCGAATCGAGCACCTCCACCATCGACAGGCGCGCCTCGAACTGCTCGCTGCGGTTGCGCGTGAAGCGCGGCCAGGCCTCGGCGCCGGGGATCATCGGGGCCAGCGCCGCGAACATCTGGCAGCCGTTGCACACGCCCAGGCCAAAGCTGCCACCGCGGCCGAAGAAGGCCGCGAACTGATCGGCCAGCAGCGGGTTGAAGAGGATGCTGCGCGCCCAGCCTTCACCGGCACCTAACGTGTCACCGTAGCTGAATCCGCCGCAGGCGACGAGGCCCTGGAACTGATCCAGCCGCGCACGGCCCGACTGCAGGTCGGACATGTGCACGTCATGCGCGTCGAAGCCGGCCTCGGCGAAGCACCAGGCCATCTCGACGTGCGAGTTCACGCCCTGCTCGCGCAGGATGGCCACCCTGGGCCGCACGCCGGTGGCGATGAAGGGCGCCGCCACGTCCTCGGTGTCGTCGAACGTGAGGTGGCGGTGCAGCCCTGGCGCCGCCGCGTTGGTGGCGGCGGCGTGCTCGGCATCGGCGCTCGCCGGGTTGTCGCGCTCGCGCGCGATGCGCCACGAGACCTGGTCCCAGTGGTCCAGCAGCGTGGCCAGTTCCACCTGCCACTGGCACTTGGCATCGCGCCACACCTCCATCACGCCGCGGTCGTTGGGCTTGCCGACGAAGTGCGCGTGGCGGCTCAGGCCGTGCGTGCGCAGCGTGGCGATGACCTCGTTGCGCACGGCGGTCGGCACCTGGATCACGAAGCCGGGTTCTTCGGCAAACAGCGCCTTCAGCGTCAGCGTGTTGCGGCGCTCGCCCACCTGCGTGGCCCAGTTCTTGGAATCACCGTATTCGGCGCGGCTGTCGCCGATGCCGTCGCCTTCGGTGACGAGGATGTCGACGTTCAGGCTCACGCCCAGGCGGCCCGCAAACGCCATCTCGCAGACCGTGGCCCACAGGCCGCCGTCGCTCACGTCGTGGTAGGCCAGGATGCGGCCCTGGGCGCGCAGCTCGTTCACGGCGGCCACGGCGCTCTTGAGCAGCGCCGGGTCGTCGAGGTCGGGCACGCCGTCCTGCGCCAGGCTGCCGAAGCGGCCCAGCACCTGGGCCAGCATGCTGCCGGCCAGGCGTTTGCGGCCCTGGCCGAGGTCGACGTGGATCAGCGTCGTGTCGCCGGGCTGCAGTTGCGGCGTGAGCGTGCCGCGCACATCGGCGAGCGTGGCGAACGCGGTGACGATCAGCGACACCGGCGCCGTGACCTGGTGCGAGCCCGAGGCGTCGCTCCATTTCGTGCGCATCGACAGCGAATCCTTGCCCACCGGGATGCCCACGCCCAGCGCCGGGCACAGCTCCAGGCCCACAGCCTTGACGGTGTCGAAGAGCGCCGCGTCCTCACCGGGCTCGCCGCAGGCCGCCATCCAGTTGGCACTGAGCTTCACGCGCGACAGCTCGATGGGCGCGGCCAGCAGGTTGAGGATGGCCTCCGTCACCGCCATGCGGCCGCTGGCCGGCGCGTGCAGGCTGGCCAGCGGCGTGCGCTCGCCCATGGCCATGGCCTCGCCGGCAAAGCCGCGGTAGTCGGCCAGCGTCACGGCGCAGTCGGCCACCGGCACCTGCCAGGGGCCGACCATCGGGTCGCGGTGGCTCAGGCCGCCGACGGTGCGGTCGCCGATGGTGATGAGGAAGCGCTTGCTGGCCACCGTCGGGTGGCGCAGCACGGCCAGGGCCACGTCGTCGAGCTTCACGCCGGTCAGGTCCAGCGGCACGTCGTCGCGCGCAACGCGCTCGACCACGCGGTGCATCTTGGGCGGCTTGCCCAGCAGCACGTCCATCGGCATGTCGATCACGCGCTCGCCGCCGGGGCCGTCTTCGAGCACCAGCGTGCGCTCCTCGCGCGCCACGCCCACCACCGCAAACGGGCAGCGCTCGCGCGCGCACATCTGCTCGAAGAGCGGCATCAAGGCCGGGTCCACGGCCAGCACGTAGCGCTCCTGGCTTTCGTTGCACCAGATCTCCTTCGGCGCCAGGCCGCTCTCCTCCAGCGGCACGCGCTTCAAGTCGAAGGTGGCGCCCAGGCCCGCCCCGTCCACCAGCTCGGGGAAGGCGTTGCTGATGCCGCCGGCCCCCACGTCGTGGATGGCGAGCACCGGGTTGTGGTCCCCCAGCGCCCAGCAGTGGTTGATGACTTCCTGCGCGCGGCGCTGGATCTCGGGGTTGCCGCGCTGCACGCTGTCGAAATCGAGCGCCGCGGTGTTGCTGCCGGCGGCCATGCTGCTGGCCGCGCCACCGCCCATGCCGATGCGCATGCCGGGCCCGCCCAGCTGCACCAGCAGCGTGCCGGCGCCGAAGCGGCGCTTCTTCACCTGGCCCTCGCTGATGGCGCCCAGGCCGCCGGCGATCATGATGGGCTTGTGGTAGCCGCGCTGCACGCCGGCCACGGGCTGCTCGAAGACGCGGAAGTAGCCGCCCAGGTTGGGCCGGCCGAACTCGTTGTTGAAGGCGGCGCCGCCCAGCGGGCCCTCGGTCATGATCTGCCGCGCG
This sequence comes from Rubrivivax sp., assembly GCA_027483705.1. Classification (GTDB taxonomy): domain Bacteria; phylum Pseudomonadota; class Gammaproteobacteria; order Burkholderiales; family Burkholderiaceae_C; genus Rubrivivax. The sequence goes on along the minus strand of JAIXTY010000133.1, from coordinate 3,924 downwards.
CTGGCGATGTGCTCGGGCTTGCCGATGCTGCTGGCCTCCCATGGCTCGGCGAGGCCCGGCAAGTGAAGGTGGCCGACGCTGAATCCGGTGACGCCGGCCTTGGGCCGCGCACCGCGCCCGGTGGCGCCTTCGTCGCGGATCTCGCCGCCCGCGCCCGTGCTGGCGCCGGGGAAGGGGCTGATGGCCGTGGGGTGGTTGTGCGTCTCCACCTTCATCAGCACATGCGCCACGTCCTCGCGCACGCCGTACACCGGCGCGTTGGTGAAGCCCTGCGGCAGCCAGCGCTGCACGCGCGAGCCTTCCATCACTGCGGCGTTGTCGTCGTAAGCCACCACCGTGTGCTGCGGCGAGTTCTTCTCGGTGTGGCGGATCATCTGGAACAGCGAGTGCGGCTGCTCCGCGCCGTCCACCGTGAAGCGGGCGTTGAAGATCTTGTGGCGGCAATGCTCGGAGTTGGCCTGCGCGAACATCATCAGCTCGACGTCGCTGGGGTTGCGGCCGAGGCCCTTGAACGCGTCGACGAGGTAGTCGATCTCGTCGTCCGACAGCGCCAGGCCGAACTCGCCGTTGGCCTGCACCAGCGCGGCGCGGCCGGCGCCCAGCACATCCACGTGCGCCAGCGGCTCGGCGGCGCGGGCGTCGAACAGGTGGCGGCCGGCCTCGCGCTCGAAGGCCACGGTCTCGGTCATGCGGTCGTGCAGCAGCGCGGCCACCGCCCTGCGTTCGTCGGCGTTCAGCGGTTTGGCCGCGCTCAGCAGGCCGGCCTTCAGCGCCAGGCTGTACTCGACCACCCGTTCCACGCGGTGCAGCACCAGGCCGCAGTTGCGGGCGATGTCGGTCGCCTTGCTGGCCCACGGCGACACCGTGCCCAGCCGCGGCAACACGACGACGCGCTCGCCGCCGTCCACGGTCTCGGCCGGATCGCCGTAGGCCAGCAGCGCCGCCAGCTTGTCGGCCTGCTCGCGCGAGGGCGCGGCGTCGAAGGCCGCCCAGTGCACGAACCGCGCCGAAACGCCCGTGATGCGAGGCACCACCGACTGCAGCCGCGCCAGCAGCGCCTGCGCGCGGAACGCCGACAGGGCGCGGCCGCCCTCGAGATGCATCAGGTGGAGGGCGTTGGGGCTCATCGCAGGGGGCGTCGGGGGAAACCCCTGATGTTACCGGCCGAGGTGGATAATCTCGGGATGGCAATCACCATCAAGAGCGCGGCCGACATCGAAGGGATGCGGGTCGCCGGACGGCTGGCCAGCGAGGTGCTGGACCTGCTCACGCCCCACGTCAGGCCCGGCGTCACCACGCTGGAGCTCGACCGGCTCGCCCACGACCACATCGTGCACGTGCAGAAGGGCATCCCGGCCACGCTGGGCTACGCGCCGCCGGGCTACCCGCCCTACCCGGCCAGCCTGTGCAGCAGCCTCAACGACGTGGTCTGCCACGGCATCCCCGACAACCGCCCGCTCAAGGACGGCTGGCACGGCGACAACTCGCGCATGTTCGTCGTCGGCGAAGGCACCATCGCCGCGAAGCGCCTGTGCCAGATCACCTTTGATGCCATGTGGAAGGGCATCGTGAAGGTGAAGCCCGGCGCGCGCCTGGGCGACATCGGCCACGCCATCCAGACCTTTGCCGAGAACGCTGGCTTCACCGTGGTGCGCGAGTTCTGCGGCCACGGCGTCGGTGCACGCTTCCACGAGGAACCGCAGGTGCTGCACTACGGCCGCCCGGGCACGCTGGAAGAGCTGGTGCCGGGCATGATCTTCACGATCGAGCCCATGATCAACGCCGGCAAGCGCGACATCAAGGAAGACCGCAAGGGCAACCGCCCCTACGACGGCTGGACGATCGTCACGCGCGACCGCTCGCTGAGTGCGCAGTGGGAACACACCGTGCTGGTCACCGAGACCGGCTACGAGGTGCTCACCGTCAGCGCCGGCAGCCCGCCGCCACCGGCCTTTGCGCCGCTGGGCTACGGCCAGGCCGCGCAGCCGGCGGCCGTGGCCGCCGGCTGAGGCAGGCCCGGAGGGCAGGCATGCACGCGCTGGCGACGCCGCGGGCGCCGGGCGGCCAGGCCGCGCTGCGCGCGCTGTGCCGCGACGGCAAGGCCGCGCTGCTGGCCCACTTCACCGAGTCGCGCGCCTCGGCGCCGGCGGCGACGCGGCTGCTGAAGGCGCTGGCCCGCCACGTCGACACCGTGCTGTCGGCGGCCTGGCAGGAGGCCGGCCTCGCGGACGCCGCGCCGCAGGCGGCCCTGGTGGCCGTGGGCGGCTACGGGCGCGGTGAGCTGTTCCCGCACTCCGATGTCGACGTGCTGGTGCTGCTGCCGCCGGGCGGCGGCGACGAGCCCGCGGTGCGCGAGGCGCTGGAGCGCTTCGTCACGCTGTGCTGGGACATCGGCCTGGAGATCGGCTCGTCGGTGCGCACCGTGGCCGAGTGCGTGGCCGAGTCCGGCCGCGACGTCACGGTGCAGACGGCGATGCTGGAGTCGCGCCTGGTCACCGGCAGCCGGCGCCTCTGCAACCAGCTGGTGCGCGCACTCGATGCCGCGATGGACCCGGCCGCGTTCCTGCGCGCGAAGTCGCTCGAGCTGCAGCAGCGCCACGTCAAGTACCAGGGCACGCCCTATGCGCTGGAGCCCAACTGCAAGGAAAGCCCCGGCGGCCTGCGCGACCTGCAGGTCGTGATCTGGGTGGCGCGCGCCGCGGGCTTCGGGCGCACCTGGGCCGAGCTGGCGGCCAAGGGACTGATCACGCCCTTCGAGGTGCAGCAGCTCGTCAAGCACGAGGGCACGCTCAAGCTCATCCGCGCGCGGCTGCATGCCGTGGCCGGCCGCCGCGAAGACCGGCTGGTGTTCGACCTGCAGACGGCCGTGGCCGACAGCTTCGGCCTCAAGGCCAGCCAGGGCCAGCGCAGCAGCGAGGCGCTGATGCACCGCTACTACTGGGCGGCCAAGGCGGTGACGCAGCTGAACCAGATCCTGATGCTCAACATCGAGGAGCGCCTGGCCGGCCACGAGAACGCGCCCAGCCGCCCGGTGACGGCGCGCTTCGCCGAGCGCGCCGGCATGCTCGACGTGGTGCGCGACGACCTCTACACCGACAACCCGCACGCCATCCTCGAGACCTTCCTCGTGTTCGCGCAGACGCCGGGCCTGAAGGGGCTGTCGGCGCGCACGCTGCGGGCCCTGTACAACGCCCGCAACGTGATGGACGCCGGCTTCCGCCACGACCCCATCAACCGCGAGCTGTTCATGGACATCCTGCGGCAGCCGCACGGCATCACGCACGCGCTGCGGCTGATGAACGCCACCAGCGTGCTGGGCCGCTACCTGTGGGTGTTCCGCCGCATCGTCGGGCGCATGCAGCACGACCTGTTCCACGTCTACACGGTGGACCAGCACATCCTGATGGTCGTGCGCAACATGCGCCGCTTCTTCATCCCCGAGCACGCGCACGAGTACCCCTTCTGCAGCCAGCTGGCGGCGCAGTTCGACAAGCCCTGGGTGCTGATCGTCGCGGCCCTGTTCCACGACATCGCCAAGGGCCGCGGCGGCGACCACTCCGACCTCGGCCGCCGCGAGGCCCGTCGCTTCTGCCGCGACCACGGCATCGGCGCCGACGAGACGGCCGAGATCGAGTTCCTCGTCGAGCAGCACCTCACGATGAGCCGCATCGCGCAGAAGGAAGACCTCTCCGACCCAGACGTGATCCGCGCTTTTGCCGACAAGGTCAGAGACGCGCGCACGCTGACCGCCCTGTACCTGCTGACCGTGGCAGACATCCGCGGCACCAGCCCCAAGGTGTGGAACGCCTGGAAGGGCAAGCTGCTGGAAGACCTCTACAGGCTGACCCTGCGGGCTCTGGGGGGCGGCAAACCGGACTCGGAAGCGGAAATCGATGCTCGCAAGAGCGAGGCGCGCAGCCTGCT
>JAIXTY010000239.1 GCA_027483705.1 Rubrivivax sp. | reverse complement strand
GGGCCAGCGTCTGCGCCAGCAGCGTCTTGCCGCTACCGGTGGGGCCGATGAGGAGGATGTTGCTCTTGGTCAGCTCGACCTCGTCCTTGCCACCCGCCGAGCCCATGTGCTTGAGGCGCTTGTAGTGGTTGTAGACAGCCACCGACAGCGTGCGCTTGGCGACGTCCTGCCCGATGACGTACTGGTCGAGGCTGGCCTTGATCTCGCTGGGCACCGGCAGGTCGCCCTTGGCCGGCTTGGCGGCAGCGCCCTCGGCGGGCACCTCGTCACGGATGATGTCGTTGCAGAGTTCGATGCACTCGTCGCAGATGAAGACCGAGGGCCCGGCGATGAGCTTCTTCACCTCGTGCTGGCTCTTGCCGCAGAAGCTGCAGTACAGAACCTTCTCGCCGGAGGAGCCCTTTTTGTCGGCCATGGCTGCGGGTGCGGGGAATGAATGCGTGGAGGAACCGTCCCATCATAGACCAACGGGCCCGGCGGCGAAGGCAACGAAAAGAGCCCCGAACAGGGGCTCTGGAGGGGCGCCGAGCGGGCCCGGCGTCAGCGTGGCGTCGCTGCTTCAGGCGCGCTTTTCGAGCACCTGGTCGATGAGGCCGTAGTCCAGCGCCTCGCCGGGGCTCATCCAGCGATCACGCTCCATGTCGGCCGTGATGCGCTCGAGCGGCTGGCCGGTGCGGTCGGCGTAGATCTTGTTGAGCTGCTCGCGGGTCTTGAGGATCTCGCGCGCCGCGATCTCGATGTCCGTCGCCTGGCCCTGGGCGCCGCCCGAGGGCTGGTGGATCATCACGCGGCTGTTGGGCAGCGCAAAGCGCTTGCCCTTGGCGCCGGCCATCAGCAGGAAGCTGCCCATGCTGGCGGCCATGCCCATGCAAAGCGTGGACACGTCCGGCTTGATGAAGTTCATCGTGTCGTAGATCGACAGCCCGGCGCTGACGCTGCCCCCGGGCGAGTTGATGTACAGGAAGATGTCCTTGTCCGGGTTCTCGCTCTCCAGGAACAGCATCTGCGCCACCACCAGATTGGCGGTGCCATCGTTCACCGGGCCGACGAGGAAGATGATGCGCTCGCGCAGCAGCCGGCTGTAGATGTCGTAGGCGCGCTCGCCGCGCCCCGACTGCTCGATGACGATGGGCACCATGCCCAGTGCCGTGGTTTCCTGCATGCTCATCGGTCGGTCTCCGGTTTCTGGCCCAGCCGCTTCAGGCCGCGCTCATCAGCTCGTCGAACGGTAGCAGCTTGTCGATGACCTTGGCCTTGCCAAGCACGAACTCGGCGACGTTGTTCTCGATCACGACGGCCTCGACCTCGGCCATGCGCTGGCGGTCGCCCAGGTACCAGCGCATCACCTCGGCCGGCTTCTCGTAGCTCTGGCTCAGCTCCTCGATGTGCTTCTGCAACTGCTCGGGCTTGGCCTGCAGGCCGTTGGTGCGCACGAGTTCGGCCACCACCAGGCCCAGCCGGACGCGGCGCTCGGCCTGCTCCTTGAAGTTCTCGGCGGGGATCGGCAGCTTGTCGGCGTCCTTGAAGCCGCGCTCCTTGAGGTTGGCGCGCATCTGCTCGGCCAGGCGGTCGCTCTCGGCGGCCACCAGGGCATTGGGCACGTCCAGCGTCGCGGTCTTGGACAGCACCTCCATCACGGCGGCCTTGTTGCGGGCCTGGACGCGGAACTTCACCTCGCGCTCGAGGTTCTTCTTGACGTCGGCGCGCAGGCCGTCGACGCTGCCTTCCTGGATGCCCAGTGCCTTGGCGAAGGCGTCATCGACGGTCGGCAGGTGCGAGGCCTCGATCTTCTTGACGGTGACGAGGAAGTCGGCTTCCTTGCCCGCGACCTCGGCGCCCTGGTAGTCGGCCGGGAACTGCAGCGGGAAGGTCTTGCTCTCGCCGGCCTTCATGCCGCGCACGGCCTGGTCGAACTGCTCGAGCATCTGGCCTTCGCCGACGACGAACTGGAAGTCCGCCGCCTGGCCGCCGGCGAAGGGCTCGCCGTCGATCTTGCCCTCGAAGTCGATGGTGACGCGGTCGCCCTCAGCGGCGCCTTCGGCGGCCGGGCGCAGGCCGAAGGTGCGGCGCTGCTTGCGCAGGATCTCGATGGTGCGGTCGATGGCGGCCTCGGTCACCTCGGTGCCGATGCGCTCGACTTCGGCGGCGGCCATGTCACCGAGCTGGACCTCGGGGTAGACCTCAAAGGTGGCATCGAAGGCCAGCGTGCCCTCGGGGGCCTGTTCGTTCTGCGTGATGCGCGGCGCACCGGCCACGCGCAGCTTGGCTTCGGCGGCGGCCTCGTTGAAGGCCTGGCCAACCTTGTCGTTGACCACCTCGTACTGCACGCTGTAGCCGTAGCGCTGGGCCACGACGCTCATCGGCACCTTGCCGGGCCGGAAGCCGTCGGCCTTGACGGTGCGCGCCAGGCGCTTCAGGCGGCTCTCGACCTCGCCGTTGATGGTGGAGGCGGGCAGCGTCAGCGTGATGCGGCGCTCGAGCTTCTCTAGGGTTTCGACTTGCACGGCCATGGCGGGTCTCGAAGAGGCTGGATGGGTGTTCGGGGGCGTGGTGCGCGGGGTCGGACTCGAACCGACACGCCCGTGAAGGCGTCAGGACCTAAACCTGGTGCGTCTACCAATTTCGCCACCCGCGCAGGTGCTCGCCCGGGCCGCGCGCCAGCACTTCAGGTGCGCGTGGTCCGGGCGAAGCCTTCCATTTTAGCCCGCCGGCGTCGCCGGCTCGCGCTTGACGCGGAACCAGGCCGCGTACATGGCTGGCAGCGCCAGCAGCGTGAGCGCCGTCGCCACCACCAGGCCACCCATGATGGCCACGGCCATCGGCCCCCAGAACACGCTGCGCGACAGCGGGATCATCGCCAGCACCGCCGCCGCCGCCGTCAGCACGATCGGCCTGAAGCGCCGCACGGCCGCCTCGACGATGGCGTTCCAGGCCGGCACGCCGGCGCGGCGGTCCTGCTCGATCTGGTCGATCAGGATGACCGAGTTGCGCATGATCATGCCCATCAGCGCAATCACGCCCAGCAGCGCCACGAAGCCGAACGGCCGGTTCAGCAGCAGCAGCGCCCCGGCGACACCGGCAATGCCCATCGGGCCCGTCAGGAACACCAGCACCGAGCGGCTGAAGCTCTGCAGCTGCAGCATCAGCAGCGTGAAGATCAGGAACAGCATGATCGGCAGGCCGGCCGCGATCGAGCCCTGGCCCTTGCTGCTTTCCTCCACCGCGCCGGCGATCTGGATCGAGTAGCCCGGCGGCATCTCGGCGGCCAGCTTCTGCAGCTCCGGCCAGACCTCGAAGGTCACGGTCGGGCCCTGCACGCCCTCGACGACATCGCCCTGCACCGTGACGGCGTAGTCGCGGCCCTCGCGCCACAGCACGCCCGGCTCCCAGGTGAACGAGACCTTGGCCACCTGCGTGAGCGGCACGCTCCGGCCGCTGGCCGTGGGCAGGTAGGCGTTGCCCAGGTCGGTGATGGCCTTGCGCTCCTCCAGCGGCTGGCGCAGCACGATGTCGATCAGGCGATCGCCCTCGCGGTACTGGCCGATGGTGGTGCCCGACAGGATGGTGCGCGAGGCCTGCGCGATGACCTGGCTCGTCACGCCCAGCGCTCGCGCCTTGTCCTGGTCGACCTCCAGGCGCAGCACCTTGACCTGCTCGTTCCAGTTGTCGTTGACGCCGCGCATGCGCGGGTTCTGGCGCAGGATCTCCTTGGCCTTGTCGGCCCAGGCGCGCACCTGGGCGGCGTCGGTGCCGATGACGCGGAACTGCACCGGATACGGCACCGGCGGCCCGTTGGGCAGCAGCTTGACGCGGCCGCGCACCTCGGGGAACTCCGCCGCCAGCAGGGCCGGCAGGCGCTGGCGCAGCTCCTCGAGTTCGGGCAGGCCCTTGGGCAGCACGATGGCCTGGCTGACGTTGGGCTGCGGGAAGATCTGGTCCAGCGGCAGGTAGAAACGCGGCACGCCCGAGCCCACCCACGTGGTGACGCTGTCGACACCCGGCTCCTTCATCATCCGGGCCTCGAAGCGCCGTGCGATCTCGTCGGTCTGCTGGATGGTGCTGCCCTCGGGCAGCCACAGGTCCACCAGCACCTCGGGGCGGCTGCTGTCGGGGAAGAACTGCTGCTGCACCTTGCCCATGCCGACGATGCCCAGCGCGAAGGTGCCGATGGTCAGGCCGATGGTGATCCAGCGGTGCTGCACGCACCAGTCCACGACGCCGCGGAAGCGCGTGTAGAACGGCGTGTCGAAGAGCTCGTGCGCCTGGCCATCGGCCTTCGGCCGGTTGCGCAGCATCAGCCAGCCCAGGTAGGGCACGAAGTACACCGAGACGATCCAAGAGATGACCAGCGCCGCCGACGTGACGGCAAAGATCGCGAAGGTGTACTCGCCGGTCACGCTCTTGGCCAGACCGATGGGCAGGAAGCCCGCCGCCGTGATGAGCGTGCCCGTCAGCATGGGCATGGCCACCAGCTCGTAGGTGAAGGTGGCGGCGCGCGGGCGGTCGTAGCCTTCCTCGAGCTTGCGCACCATCATCTCCACGGCAATGATGGCGTCGTCGACCAGCAGGCCCAGGGCGATGATCAGGCTGCCCAGGCTGATCTTGTGCAGCCCGACGCCCCAGTAGAACATCGTCACGAAGGTGATCGCCAGCACCAGCGGGATCGTGATCGCCACCACCAGGCCCGGCCAGACGTCGATGCGCAGCGGCTTCGTGTGCAGGCCCAGGCTGATGAAGCTCACAGCCAGCACGATGACGATGGCCTCGATCAGCACCTTCACGAATTCGTTCACGGAACGGCTCACCGCGGCCGGCTGGTCCTGCACGCGATCGATGCTCATGCCCACGGGCAGGTCGGCCTGCAGGCCGGCCACGGCTGCGCTGAGCGACTTGCCCAGCGCGATGATGTCGCCGCCCTTGGCCATGCTCACGCCCAGGGCCACGACCTCGTGGCCCTGGTGGCGCACCTTGACGCTCGGCGGGTCGACGTAGTCGCGGCGCACCTCGGCGATGTCGGCCAGCTTGATGGTGCTGGCCGCGCCGGTGGCGGTGTTGATGGCGCGGATCGGGAAGCGCTTGAGCTCCTCCACCGAGTTGAACTGCCCGGCCACGCGGACCTGCAGGTTCTCGGTGCCGGCGTTCAGCACGCCGGCCCCTTCGACGGCGTTCTGCGCGCCCAGTTGGCCGATGACCTGGTTCATGTCCAGGCCCAGCTGCGCCAGGCGCTTCTGCGAGATCTCGACGAACACCTTCTCGGCCTGCGCGCCGAAGATCTCGACCTTGGCCACGTCGGGCACGCGCAGCAGCTTCTGGCGCACACGCTCGGCATACTGGCGCGTCTCCTCGCGGCTGAAGCCGTCGGAGCGCAGCGCGAAGATCGAGCCGTAGACGTCGCCGAAGTCGTCGTTGAACACCGGGCCGATCACGCCGGCCGGCAGCGTGTTGCGGATGTCACCCACCCGCTTGCGCGCCTGGTACCAGCTGTTGGGTACTTCCTTGGGTGGCGAGCTGTCCTTGAGCTGCAGGATCGTCAGGCTCTCGCCGGGCTTGGTGTAGCTGCGGATGACGTCGGCGTAGGGCACCTCTTGCAGCGACTTCTCGATCTTGTCGGTCACCTGCTCGGCCATCTGCTGCGCGCTGGCGCCCGGCCAGAAGGCCTGCACGACCATGGCGCGGAAGGTGAACGGCGGGTCCTCGTCCTGCCCGAGCTGGAAGTAGGCCGCGAAGCCCAGCACCATCAGCACCACCATCAGGTAGCGCGTCAGGGCCGGGTGGTCGAGCGCCCAGCGCGAGATGTTGAAGCGCGACGGCGCGGTGTCGGCGGCGTGGGGGTTGGATTGCATGGGTGCAGCCTCGGTGCGGTGGGGCTGCTCAGCGGCTGGCCGCTGCGGCCGGGGCCACGGCCGGACCGACCGCGACGGCTGCGTCGTAGAGCTTCACCTTCTGGCCCGGCGTCAGCGTGTGCACGCCCGCCGTCACCACGCGCTGGCCCGGCTGCAGGCCGCTGGCCACCATCACCGAGTTGCCGTCGGCGCCGGCCACGACGATGGGCTGCACCTTGACCGTCATCGATGCCGGGTCCAGCACCCAGACCGCGGTCTGGCCCTGCTGCCGCATCACCGCCGTGAGCGGCAGGCGCGCGGCGGCGTCGCGGCGCGGCAGGTCGAGCTGCACCGTGAGCGTCTGGCCCAACTGCACTGGAGCCTGGCCGAGGTCGGCGCGCACCAGGAAGGTACGCGTCGCCGGGTCGGCGGCGGCGGCCACCTCGCGGATCGTGGCCGGCAGCGCCGTGGCCTGGCCCCAGGGCCGCACGCGCAGCGCGTCGCGCTTGCCCAGCAGTTGCCGGATGCCGGCGGCGGCGTCTTCCGGCACCGAGAAGGCCACGTCGCGCGGGCCGTCGTGCGCCAGGCGCACCACCGGCGTGCCGGCCGTCAGCACGGCGCCCACCTCGGCCTCGGTGGCCGTGATCACGCCGCCGGCGCTGGCCGTGAGCACGGCATACGCGGCAGCGTTGCCCTGCACCTCGGCCTGCGCCTTGGCCTGCTCCAGCTGGGCGCGGGCAGACTTCAGCGTCGTCTCGCGGCGCTCGAGCTCCATGGAGCTGATGAAGCCCTGCGCGCGCAGTTCCTCGTAGCGCTTGAAGTCGGCGGCGGCGAAGTCGTACGACGCCTGCGCGGCGCGCAGGCCGGCCTGGGCCGCCTCCTGCTGCAGCTTCAGGTCCGACGGGTCCAGCTGGGCCAGCGGCTGGCCCAGGCGCACGCGCTGGCCCACCTCGGCCGGCCGCGCCGTCATCTTGCCGGCGACGCGGAAGCCCAGCCGCGACTCGGTGCGGGCCCGCACCTCACCGGCGTACTCCTGCACGCCGCCGGCGGCATCGGGCGACACCGTCATCACCCGCACCGCCCGCACCGGCTCGGGCGCTGGCGGCTTGGGCGAACAGGCGGCCAGCAGCAGGGCGGCGGGCAGGAGCAGGACGGGCAGGAACGCAGAGCGTCGGGGCATGGCGGGCAACCTGGGCGGGCCGCTCCGGCACGCGCAGGGCGCCGGAGCGTCAAGGGGGATGTCGGGCGAGCAGCCGGAACCGCCAGGCGGTTACTGACTGACCGGTCAGTAATGTAGAGAGCCGCCTGGGGCCTTGTCAATCGTTCGCGACACTGGTCGAGCCGGCCTTGCCACGGTCAGACCCCGACAATCGCGCGCCGTGAGCATCGACCACTACGAGAACTTCCCCGTCGCATCCGTGCTGTGCCCGCCGGCGCTGCGGCCGCCGATCACAGCCATCTACCACTTCGCGCGCACGGCCGACGACATCGCCGACGAGGGCGACGCGCCCGCCGAGGCCCGCCTGGCCGAACTCGCGGACTACCGCGCCGAGCTGCTCGCCGTGGCCGCCGGCCGCTCGCCGGGCGAGCGCTGGGCCCGCGTCTTCGGGCCGCTGCAGGCGCAGATGCAGCGGTTCGCGCTGCCGCTGCCGCTGCTGATCGACCTGCTCGACGCCTTTGCGCAGGACACCCGCAACCCACCCTACCCCGACCGCGCCGCGCTGATGGACTACTGCCGCCGCTCAGCCGACCCCATCGGCCGCCTGCTGCTGCACCTGTACGGCATCCACGACACCGCTGCGCTGCGGCGCTCCGACGCCATCTGCAGTGCACTGCAGCTCATCAACTTCTGGCAAGACCTGTCGGTCGACGGCCCGCGCGGCCGCCACTACGTGCCGGTGGCCGACCGAGAGCGCCACGGCGTGCCGCTGGCCGAACTGGTGGCCTGCCGCGACAGCCCTGCGGCGCGAGCCCTCGTCCGCGAGCTCTGCGGCTGGGCGCGGGACCTGATGCTCGACGGCGCGCCACTGGTGCACCAGGTGCCGGGCCGCGCCGGGTTCGAACTGCGGCTGGTCGTGCAAGGCGGACTTCGCATTCTTGAGAAAATCGCCGCGATGGACCACGCCTCGCTCGCACGCCGCCCCACCGTCGGTGCCCCCGACCTGCCGGTGTTGCTGTGGCGGGCGCTCGTGATGCGGGCGGCGCGATGAGCGAGCTGGCACCCGCGGCCACGGCCGCCACGCCCGAGCAGTACGTGCAGGACAAGGCCGCCGGCAGCGGCTCGTCGTTCTACTACGCGTTCCTGTTCCTGCCGCCGCCGCGCCGCGCCGCCATCACCGCGTTCTACGCCTTCTGCCGCGAGGTCGATGACGTCGTCGACGAGACCAGCGACGCCGGCGTGGCCGCCGCCAAGCTGGCCTGGTGGCGGCGCGAGGTGGCCGAGGCCTACGCCGGCCGCCCCACGCACCCGGTGACGCGCGCGCTGATGCCGCTGGCGCCCACCTTCGGCATCGAGGCCGCGCACCTGAACGCCGTCATCGAAGGCTGCCAGACCGACCTCGACCAGACCCGCTTCCTCGACTACCCCGGCCTGCAGCGCTACTGCCACCTGGTGGCCGGCATCGTGGGCGAGGTCGCGGCCAACATCTTCGGCCGCACGCACGACGACACGCTGCGCTACGCGCACCGCCTGGGCCTGGCGATGCAGCTCACCAACATCATCCGCGACGTCGGCGACGACGCGCGCCGCGGCCGCATCTACCTGCCGGTGGACGAGCTGCAGCGCTTCGACGTCAAGGCCCATGAGCTGCTCCAGCGCGAGGCGCCCTTCGGCTACAGCGAGCGCTTCACCGCGCTGATGCGCTTCCAGGCCGAGCGTGCGCACGCCACCTTCGACGAGGCGATGGCGCTGCTGCCCGAGGCCGACCGCGTGGCGCAGAAGCCCGGGCTGATGATGGCCAACATCTACCGCACGCTGCTGCGCGAGATCGAGGCCCAGGGCTTCCGCGTGCTGCACCAGCGGACCTCGCTGACGCCGCTGAAGAAGCTGTGGATCGCGGCACGCACGCACGTGCGCGGCCGCTAGCCGGCACGAACGAATGAGCACGAAGCGGCTCGCCGTCGTCGGCGGCGGCTGGGCGGGCCTGGCGGCAGCGGTTCGCGCCGTGCAGGCCGGCTGGGCGGTGACGGTCTTCGAGATGGCTCCGGCGCCCGGCGGCCGCGCGCGATCGCTCGAGGCCGATGCCGACGGCCACCGGCTCGACAACGGCCAGCACATCCTCATCGGCGCCTACCGCCGAACGCTCGACCTGATGGCCACCGTCGGCGCCGACGCCGAGCGGCTGCTGGTGCGCCGCCCGCTCGAGCTGCGCTACCCCGACGGCGCCGGGCTGCGCCTGCCGGCCGGCCCCGCGTGGCTGGTGTTCGGCATCGGCGTGGCCGGTGCCCGCGGCTGGGGCTGGCGCGACAAGGCGGCGCTGGTAGCGCAGGCGGCGCGCTGGATGCTCGCCGGCTTCCGCTGTGCACCCGGGCTCACGGTCGAGCAGCTGTGCGGCCCGATGCCGGCGGCCGTTCGCGAGCGGCTGATCGACCCGCTGTGCGTGGCGGCACTCAACACCCCGGCGCGCGACGCCAGCGCCGCGGTGTTCCTGCGCGTGCTGCGCGACTCGCTGTTCGCCGGCCCGGGTTCGTCGGACCTGCTGCTGCCCCGCGCGCCGCTGGCCGCGCTGCTGCCCGAGCCCGCGGCGGCCTGGCTGCAGGCCCGGGGCGCCGCACTGCGCACCGGCCGCCGCGTGATGCGGCTCGAGCCCCGCGACGGCGCCTGGGCCGTCGACGACGAGCCCTTCGACGCGGTCGTGCTGGCCGCCAGCGCCGCCGAGTCCGCGCGGCTGGCTGCGCCGCAGGCGCCGGCCTGGGCCGCACGCGCCGCGGCCTTCGGCTACGAACCCATCGTCACCGTGGTGATGCAGGCCGACGGCTGGCGCCTGCCCTTGCCGATGCTGGCGCTGCAGGAAGGCCCCGAGGCGCCCGCGCAGTTCGTGTTCGACCACGGCGCGCTCGGCGGGCCGGCGGGTCAGATGGCCTTTGTTGTGAGCGGCGCGGCACCTTGGGTGGCGCGCGGGCTCGACGCGACGGCCGCTGCCGTGGCCGCCCAGGCCCGCGCCGCGCTGTCGGGCAGGGGCTGGCCGGCCGGGGCGCGCGTGCGGCGCACGGTGGCCGAGAAGCGAGCCACCTTCCGCTGCGTGCCGGGGCTGGACCGGCCGCCGGCGGCCATCGCCCCCGGCCTGGTGGCCGCGGGCGACTACCTCGAGGGCCCCTACCCCGCCACGCTCGAAGGCGCGGTGCGCAGCGGCGAAGGCGCCGTCAGCGCGCTGGCAGGCTGGCGGGCGGCGGCACCGGCACGGCAAACGGCGCCGCCAGCGGCTCGCCGATGAACAGGCTCTGCTGCGGCCAGGCGACGCTGCGCCAGTAGGCCTCCAGGGCCGTGGCCCCTTGCAGGTAGTGGCCCATCAGCACCTGCGGGTGCGGAAACTTCTGCAGGTGGTTGCAGGGCTCGCTGACCGCCCCGTGGCTGGCCGTGGCACCCGAGGCGATCCACGCCAGCGCCGTGGCCTGCCCGTGCGTGCCCTGGAGGTCGCCACCCCAGGACGTGAGGTGATCGCCCAGCCCACCCGGCAGCCACTGGGGTGGTGGTGACAGCGGCAACTGCTCGCTGCCGGTGATGGCGATGAGCAGCCGGCGTGCCCCGGGCAGCGCCTGGTCGGCCGGCGCCTCGCGCCAGACGACACCCCGGCCGGGCGCGAGCGGCCCAGGCGGGTACAGCAGGCGGCGCACCTGGCGCGCGGCATCCGGGCCGTCGAGCAGCAGAACCTGCGCCGGCTCGGCCGACGGCGGGTTGAGGCTGCCGTCGGCAGCCACGCCGCGGTCGATCATGGCCACGGCGGCGGCCACCGATGGCGCGGCCAGCAGCATCGACGGGCGGAAGCCCGGCTCCCGCAGCGGCTGGTGCGAGGCCGAGTTGAACCAGCCCGAGGCGCGCGAGCGGGCACAGCCGTTGGCGCACAGCGCCTCGTCGAAGCCCAGCGCCAGCGCGCCGGTGATCGAGTTGCAGGCCACCGCATAGGGCGCCGCCCAGGCCAGCACCAGCGCCTGCGTGCGCGGGCCGAAGTGCGCCTCGACGGCCTGGCGCAGCCGCTCGAAATCGACCGGGCTCAGCACGGGCTGGCTCGGGATCGCCACGTTCAGCACCTGCTCGGGTCGCAGGCCCCGGGCCTTGACGTAGTGCGCGGCCACGGCCACCGAATACGGGTCGGCCGTGTTGACCACGAGCCCGACGTCGGACGCCGTCAGCCGCCCGCGCAGCCGTGGCACGGCGATCCAGCGCCGCGGGGGCGGGGTCGGCGCGCTCGCTGGGGCCGACACGGCCGGCGGTGAGGCCGCTGGGCTGGCCGCTTCGGCAGCAGCCTGGGCGACAGCGGCGCCTGGCGCGGCCAGACCGATGAGCAGGGCCGCGCACGACAGCCACCGCAGCGGCCCGGCGTCCCGGATTGCAGCCGCTCGTTCTGCAATGCAAAATCGACCCACCCATCCGCGCCGCCCATGACCAGCCCCAGCCCGACGACCCCGACCATCCAGGTCCTGGAGCGCGCGTTCTCGTTGCTGGACCTGCTGTCCTCGGCCGACGAGACGCTGTCGCTGAAGGAGATCAGCGAGCGCAGCGGTCTGCACCCGTCCACCGCGCACCGCATCCTCAACGACCTGACCATCGGCCGCTTCGTCGAGCGCCCGCAGGCCGGCACCTACCGCCTGGGCATGCGGTTGCTGGAACTGGGCAACCTGGTGAAGGAACGGCTCGACGTGCGCGAGGCCGCGCTGGCACCGATGCGCGAGCTGCACAAGCTGACGCACCAGGCGGTGAACCTGTCGCTGCGCCAGGCCGACGAGATCGTCTACATCGAACGCGCCTACAGCGAGCGCTCCGGCATGCAGGTGGTGCGGGCCGTCGGCGGCCGCGCGCCGCTGCACCTCACGTCGGTGGGCAAGCTGTTCCTGGCGCATGACGACCCGGTGCGCGTGCGCGCCTACGCCGCGCGGACCGGCCTGGCCGGCCACACGCGCAACAGCATCACCGACCTCGCCCGCCTTGAACGCGAGCTGTCGCAGGTGCGGGCCACCGGCATCGCGCGCGACGACGAGGAACTGGAAGTGGGGGTGCGCTGCATCGCGGCCGGCGTGTATGACGACCAGTCCCGGCTGGTGGCCGGGCTGTCGATCTCAGCACCCTCCGACCGGCTGGAGGACGGCTGGGTCGAGCGCGTGCGTGGCACGGCCCGGCAGATCTCGGCCGCGCTGGGCTACCGCGCCTGAGCCGGCGCGGCCGGCTTCTCGACCACCGCCAGCGGCAGCGCCGGCACCTGGACCCACGGCTTGGCCGGGTCGATGACCGGCACGGCCGGCGCCGGGGCCGGCGTCCAGGGGGCCACGGCCGGCACGGCCGGCAGGCTGGGCAATTGGTCGCCCGCCGGCAGCGGCGCTGGCGGCAGCGAGGGCTCGGTCCTGACCGGCTCGGGCAGCGGCTCGGCACGGCGGCCGAACAGCGGCAGCAGCGTGTTCTCCGACAGCCAGCGGCGCAGCCGTTCGGCGTCGCCGATGCGCGAGTAGCGGCCGGCCGAATCGAGCAGGACCATGATCAGCTGGCGGCCGGCCATCTCGGCCTGCATCACCACGCAGCGGCCAGCGGCGGAGATGAAGCCGGTCTTCTGCAGGCCGATGTCCCAGTCGGGGCTGCGGACCAGGCCGTTGGTGTTGCGGAACTGCACCGGCCGCGGCTTCGGGCCCACGGGCAGCACCGCCTCGAGCGAGGTGGACAGCTCGCGGATCACCGGGTGCGCCGAGGCCGCCTTCACCAGGCGGGCCAGATCGGTGGCGCTGCTGCGGTTGTCGGCCGACAGGCCGGTGGGCTCGACATAGCGCGTGTCGGCCATGCCCAGCTCGGAGGCCTTGCGGTTCATGGCGCTGACGAAGGCGCTCAGGCCGCCCGGGTAGTTGCGGCCCAGCGCGTGGGCCGCGCGGTTCTCGGAGGCCATCAGCGACAGGTGCATCAACTCGCCGCGGCTCAGGCGCGTGCCCGGGCGCAGCGCGGAACGCATGTTGCTGCCGGCCGTGCCACGCACGTCGTCCTGCGAAACCTCGAGCGGTTCTTCGAGCGACAAGCCCGCATCGACCACCACCAACGCCGTCATCAGCTTTGTGATCGAGGCGATGGGCAGCACCGCCTCGGGGTTCTTGCTGAACAAAACCTCGTCGGTCTGCTTGTCGACCACCAGCGCCACGCTCGACCGGAGGTCCAGCGGGTCGTTGGTGTTGTGCAGGCCGGAGAGCTGGCCCACCGACGGGGCGCGGGGCGCGCGCGCCTTCTTGCGCGGCGCCGCCTTGCGTACAGCCTTGGCCGCAGGCCGGGCCTTGGACTTCTGGCTGGCGGCCGCCGGCTTGGACTTCTTGGCCGGGTTCGCCGTGGCGGCCTTGTTCGCGGTGTTGGCCTCCGCAGCACCCGGGGCCAGCGGCAAGGCCACCGCCAGCACCACGACCAGCAGGGACAGCAGGCTCTTCGCGCGCGATTGGGTCGATGTCAAAACCATGAATGCCCCGTACCGGATGCGTTGCAGTGTAGTCGACCCGACAAAACGCCGGCAATATCAAATGCTTGCAAGCGTTTCCTCAAGTGCGCCAGGTACGGGACAACCCGGTGTCCGGCGGCCTCAGCCCTGCGCCGCCACGCGCTCGGCCTTGCTGTGCAGCTTGTTCAGGGCCGACAAGTAGGCCTTGGCCGAGGCGACCACGATGTCGGGATCGGCCCCGACGCCGTTGACCACCCGGCCACCGTGCTGCAGCCGCACCGTGACCTCGCCCTGCGATTCTGTCGAGCCGCTGGTGATGGCGTTCACCGAATACAGCACCATCTCGGCGCCACTCTTCACCTTCGACTCGATGGCCTTCAGGCTGGCGTCGACTGGCCCGTTGCCGTCGCTGTCGGCGTGGTGCTCGACGCTGCCGGCGGCGAAGGCGACGCGGGCATGCGGTCGTTCGCCGGTTTCGCTGCGCTGGGCGAGCGATAGAAGACGGTAGTGCT
>JAIXTY010000296.1 GCA_027483705.1 Rubrivivax sp. | reverse complement strand
GGGCTGCCGCCGGGCGAGTTGATGCGCAGCACCACGGCCTGCGCGCCGGTGTCGGCGAAGGCGTCGCGCAGGCCGAGGATGATGCGCTCGGCGCTGGCCTCGGTGCCGAGTGCGATCTCGCCACGCACCTCCACCATCGCGGTGTGCGGCGTGCTCGGCGCCGAGGTGCCGCCCGTGCGGCCGAACAGCAGCACCAGCAGCACCAGCGCGATCAGCAGCCAGCTCAGGCGGAAGAACACGCGCCAGCGGCGCTCGCTGCGCTGGTAGGCCAGCCACTGGGTGCCCAGGCGTTCGACGGCGGCCTCCAGGCCGGCGTTCGATGGCGCGGGGGCCGCAGCCTGCGAGGCGGCGCGCTGCTCGGCCAGCGCGGCGGCGGCCGTCACGGTCATCGGCTCGGGGGCCGGCGCACCGGGCGTGTTGTCGGGTTCGGGGGGATTCATGCAGCGGGCGGCGGGGCCGCAGGGGTGGCCGGTGGCACGTCGTCGAACGGCACCGGGCGGATGTCGCGGGAAGGATACCAATAGACCTGGCCGCCTTCTTCGGCCACGGTCACCGGCGTCAGGCGCCCGCGGCCGCAGGGGCCGCCGACACACTGGCCGTGCGTGGGGTCGTAGGCCGCGCCGTGGATGGAGCACAGGATGTAGCGGCGCTCGCTGTCGAGGAACTCGCCGGGGTTCCAGTCCATCTCCACCGGCACGTGCAGGCAGCGGTTGAGCCAGCCGCGCGGCACGCCGTCCACGCGCAGCACGAAGGCGCGCTGCGGGCGGCCGTACTCCAGCACGTCCCAGCCGACCGCGCGGCCGCGCTCGGCCAGTTCGGCCGACGTGCACAGCCACTCGCGCGGCATCGATTCGGGCTCCGCACTCACGCGTGTCCGCTCAGCCGTTGTCGACCAGCCAGCGGTGCAGCTCGTCGGTGCTGTGCACCACGGCCAGCGGGCCGAAGGCCTCGAAGGCCTCGGGCTCGTGCGCGCCGAAGCTCACCGCCACGCTGGGCGTGCCGGCGTTGCGCGCCATCTGCAGGTCGTGCGTGGTGTCGCCGATCATCAGCGTGCGCTCGGGCGGCACCGAGAGTTCGGCCATCAGCTCCTGCAGCATCAGCGGGTGCGGCTTGCCGGCGGTCTCGTCGGCCGTGCGCGTGGCGTCGAACACGCCGTGCAGCTCGGCCTGGGCCAAAGCGTCGTCGAGGCCGCGGCGGTTCTTGCCGGTGGCCACGGCCAGCAGGTGCTGGCGCTGCTTCAAAGCCTGCAGCATGGGCAGCGTGCCGGGGAACAGCACGAGGTCGTCCTTGTGCGCCCAGTAGTGCTCGCGGTAGCGCAGGCCCAGTTCGGGGTAGCGCTCGGCCGGCAGGCCCGGCGCGGCATGGCGCAGCGCATCGTGCAGGCCCAGGCCGATGACGTAGGCGGCATCGGTGTCGCTGGGCACGGGGATGTCGAGGTCGCGGCAGGCGCCCTGGATGCAGCGCACGATGAGCGCGGTGCTGTCGAACAGGGTGCCGTCCCAGTCGAAGGCGATGAGGTCGAAGCGGCGTCGGGTCATGCGGTCGTGCCTTGCGAAGCGGCCGCGAGTGTCGCGCACAGCCGTTCGCAGGGTTCGGGCAGGGGCGACTCCAGCGCCACGCGCGCACCCCCGGCCGGGTGGTCGAAGGCCAGCGCGCGGGCGTGCAGGAACATGCGCTCGAAGCCCTGCTCGCGAGCGAAGCTCTTGTTGCGGGCGAAGTCGCCGTACTTCGGGTCGCCGACGATCGGGTGGCCGTGGCTCGACAGGTGCACGCGGATCTGGTGCGTGCGGCCGGTCTTCAGCGTCACGTCCAGCAGCGTCGCGTCGCCATAGCTGGCGGCCACGCGCACCAGCGTGATCGAGCGCTGCGCGCCCTCGGCATCGGCCTGCACCACGCGCACGTGGCGCTCACCGCTGGCGGTTGTGGTGCGCAGCAGCGCCTCGTCGATCACCTTCAGCTTGGCCGGCCACGCGCCGAACACCAGCGCCGAGTAGATCTTGGCGGTGTCGCGGGCGCGGAACTGGTCCTGCAGCGCGTTCAGGGCGCTGCGCTTCTTGGCCAGCAGCAGGATGCCCGAGGTCTCCTTGTCGAGCCGGTGCACGAGTTCGAGGAACTTGGCCTCGGGCCGCGCGCGGCGCAGCTGCTCGATGACGCCGAAGCTCACGCCGCTGCCGCCGTGCACGGCCACGCCGGCGGGCTTGTCGATGGCCAGCAGGTGATCGTCTTCCAGCAGCACCGGAAACTCCCGCGGCGGCGCCGACGCTGCCTGCGGTTCGGCTGCCTGCGCCGGCAGCCGCATCGGCGGCACACGCAGCACGTCGCCCTCGGCCACGCGGCTGTCGGCCTGCGCCCGGCCCTTGTTCAGGCGCACCTCGCCGGAGCGGATGACGCGGTACACGTGGGTCTTCGGCACGCCCTTCAGCAGGCGCAGCAGCACGTTGTCCAGGCGCTGGCCGGCGCTCTCGGCGTCGACGGTCAGCCATTGCACGGCCGTGACGCCGCCGGCCTCAGCGGCTGCCGGCAATTTGGTGCGTATACTCCGCAACGTCACATTCGGGCTGTAAGTGCTTGATTTTTCGGAGTTTACGCGGGCACCCCGCGGCCAGACGTGACACGGACGGCAGCCCTCGGGGCCCCGTTCACAAGAGAGGATGCAACACCCGCACGCGGTGCCGAGGCCGGGTCCCCAAGTGACCCGGCGCGGCGCGGCCCACGGTGGAAGAGCGTCGACCGAAGGAACCCCGCTTCGCCCATATCGGCGAAGCCCCGAAAAGATCAAGGGCGCCAGACGCGCCTGCCGGGCCCGCCGCGATGTCGGGCAGCCCGGAGCGTCTGGGGCCCGCGCCACCGGTAGCGGCCATGCAGCCCCTGTCGTCCCCCACCAAGCTCCCCCACCGTCTCTCGTGGCCCCCTGCCGGCGTCTGCCCGGCGGGCTCGCCCTGGGCGGCAGCCCGGCTGCGCGATCCGCGGTCCCGGCGTGGCGAGCCCGGTGCGGCAGACAGGGCCGCTGCGACAGCCACCACCTGGGCGCACGCGCCAACGCTGCGCACCTGAAGCAGCCGCCCTCCGGCGGAGCTTGAGCGCAGTCCAGGGCATTTCGCGCCACGGTTCCGGCAGTCCCCGTCTCGTGCATCGAGGGTGAACCCGCGCGCCGGTGTCGCAAGCCGGCGCGCTGCACGGGAGTGCGCATGAAGAGAATGCTGATCAACGCCACGCAGCCGGAAGAACGGCGCCTGGCGATCGTCGACGGCCAGAAGCTGCTCGACTTCGAGACCGAGATCGAGGGCCGCGAGCAGCGCAAGGGCAACATCTACAAGGCGGTGATCACCCGCGTGGAGCCCAGCCTGGAGGCCTGCTTCGTCGACTACGGCGAAGACCGCCACGGTTTCCTGCCCTTCAAGGAAATCAGCAAGAACTACTTCCGCGAGGGCGTGAGCGCCCGCGACGCGACCATCAAGGAAGCCGTCAAGGAAGGCGACCAGCTGCTCGTGCAGGTCGAGAAGGAAGAGCGCGGCAACAAGGGCGCGGCGCTGACCACCTTCGTCAGCCTGGCCGGCCGCTACCTGGTGCTGATGCCCAACAACCCGCGCGGCGGCGGCGTCAGCCGGCGCATCGAGGGTGAGCAGCGCGAGGAGCTGAAGGAAAACCTCGAGCAGCTCGAGTACCCCAAGGGCATGAGCCTGATCGCCCGCACCGCCGGCATCGGCCGCAGCGCGCCCGAGCTGCAGTGGGACCTGAACTACATGCTCAAGCTCTGGGACGCCATCGACGGTGCCGCCAAGGCGCTGACGAAGCCCGAGCTGATCTACCAGGAGAGCACGCTCGTCATCCGGGCGATCCGCGACTACTTCTCGGCCGACATCGGCGAGATCCTGATCGACACCGACGACATCTATGAACAGGCGCGCCAGTTCATGGACCACGTCATGCCGGAGTCGGCGCACCGCGTGAAGCGCTACCGCGACGACGCGCCGCTGTTCAGCCGCTTCCAGATCGAGCACCAGATCGAGACGGCCTTCAGCCGCACGGTCAACCTGCCCTCGGGCGGCGCCATCGTCATCGACCACACCGAGGCGCTGGTGGCGGTGGATGTCAACTCGGCCCGCGCCACGCGCGGCGGCGACATCGAGGAGACGGCCACGCGCACCAACCTCGAGGCCGCCGACGAGATCGCGCGCCAGTGCCGGCTGCGCGACCTGGGCGGCCTGATCGTCGTCGACTTCATCGACATGGAAGAGAGCAAGAACCGCCGCGAGGTCGAGCAGCGCCTGCGCGACGCGCTGCGCTACGACCGCGCCCGCGTGCAGTTCAGCTCGATCAGCAAGTTCGGCCTGCTGGAGCTCAGCCGCCAGCGCCTGCGCCCGGCGCTGAGCGAGGGCAACCACATCACCTGCCCGCGCTGCAACGGCACCGGCCACATCCGCGACACCGAGAGCTCCGCGCTGCAGATCCTGCGCATGGTGCAGGAAGAGGCGATGAAGGAGAACACCGCCGCCGTGCACGTGCAGGTGCCGGTGGAGGTGACCAGCTTCCTGCTGAACGAGAAGCGCAGCGAGATCACGAAGATCGAACTCAAGCAGCGCGTCACCGTGCTGCTGGTGCCCAACAAGCACCTCGAGACACCGAACTACAAGCTCGAGCGCCTGCGCCACGACGACCCGCGCCTGGAGAGCCTGCAGGCCAGCTACACGATGATCGAGGAGCCGGACGAGGAAGTCGGCATCACCCGTCGCGACAAGAGCGGCAAACCGCGCCAGGAGCCGGTGGTCAAGGGCGTGCTGCCCGACCAGCCCGCGCCGCCGCCTCCGCCGCCGCCCGTGCCGGCCCCTGCGCCGGTGGCCGTGGCGCCGATGCCGGTGCCTGCGCCCGCCGTGCCCGTGCCGCCGCCGATGGCGCCGCCGGCCGGCAGCGGCTTCTTCGGCTGGGTCAAGAAGCTGTTCGGCGGCGCGCCCGCGCCGGCGCCGGTGGCAGCGCCTGTGGCCGCCCCGGTGGCAGCGCCGGCACCCACCCCGGCGGCCGAAGCCAAGCCGGCGGGCGACAAGCGCGACGGCCGCCGTGGCGACCGCAATGAACGTGGCGACCGCAACGAACGTGGTGAACGCGGCGGCCGTGGTGGCCGAGGCGGTCAACGCGATGGCCAGCGAGACGGCCCGCGCGGCGGACAACGCGGCGAAGAAGGCGCGCGCGAGGGCCAGCAGGCGCGCGGTGAGCGCGCCGAGCGTGGCGAACGCAACGAGCGTGGCGGTGAGCGCGGCGAACGCGGCGAACGCACGGAACGCGGTGATCGCCGCGGCCCGCGCCCCGAGCGCGCCCCGCGCGCCGAGGAGGCCGCCAACGGCATCGTGCAACCCTTCGTCGACACCATCCCGGTGCCGGTGCCGCCGGGCCACGAGGCACCGGAAGCCGGCGCCGAGGGCGACCGTGAAGGGGGCCGCCGCCGCCGCCGGCGCGGTGGCCGCGATCGTGGCGAAGGCCGCCCGGCCGAGGACGGCAGCCCGGCGCTGACGACGGACGCCGCGGACGCCGCACCCGCTGCCGAGGCGCGCAGCGCCGACACCGACGCCGCACCGGCCGAACGCAGCGAGGGTGACCGCCCCGATGGCGAGCGCCCCGACGGCGAGCGCACGGACGGCGAACGCAACCGCCGCCGCCGTGGCGGGCGCGGCCGAGGCCGTGACCGCGAGGCCGGTGACGGCACCGCCGTCGAGCAGGCAGCCGAGGTCGCGGAGCCGGTGGCCCAGGCCGCGGCGGCCGAACCCACAGCCGAAGCGCCGGCGTCGATCGAGCCTGCGGCCGAGCGCATGACCGAGTCGGCTGCCCCCGCTGCACCCGCCGCTCCGGCACAGGCTCCTGCACCCGCCCCGGCCCCGCGGCCGGCGCGTGCCGAGCCCATCCGCATCGAGCCCTACCAGCTGCCGACCGAGGCCCTCGCCTCGCTGGCCGCTTCGGCGGGCCTCGACTGGGTGCAGTCCGACGCCGGCAGGATCGCCGCCGTGCAGGCCGCGATGGCGGCCGAGCCCAAGCCCGTGCGCGTGCCGCGCGAGCCCAAGCGCCATGTGCTGGTGGACGACGGCCCGCTGGTGCTGGTCGAGACCCGCAAGGATCTCAGCCAGCTGAAGCTGCCGTTCGACCCGGCATCGACCTGACCCTGATGGTCCTGCGCCGGGCGCGGCGGCCCGGCGCGCCGCTCAGCCTGGCGCCGTGATCACCACCGAGAAGAACATCAGGTCGATGCCGTTGTAGAGCTTGAAGAGCAGCGTGTTGCGGCCTGCGCGCAGCCGCACGAGCTTCTTACCCTCGACGAAGTTGAGCTGCGCGATCTCGCGGTCGAGCCCGTAGAACGGCTGGCGGTACCAGGGCTTGTCGTCCAGCGCGTCGCTGATCCACACGAGCTCGTCGTTGAGCCAGAGCTTGGAGTCGTCGTCGGCGCCGATCTCCAGCACCACGTCCTGCGCACGGTCGACGTGCACCTCCGTCCAGGCGTAGTAGACGGCGTTCTCGGCACGGTTCGGCGGCACCATCGGGTACGGCGACACGGGCACCCAGCGCCATTCCAGCAGGCGGCCACCCTGGCCGGCGTAGGCCGCGTCCAGGTCGACCGCGATCTCCGGCGGGTACACGTCGTGCAGGCTGCGCGCACCGCGCGCCTCGAAGGGGCCGGCCACGTACCAGCCGTCGGGCAGCACACGCGTGGCCAGCGGCGCGCTGGCGCCGAGCCGGCGGGCGTGCGCGGGCCGCAGGGTGGCGCCGTGGAGCACCTGCGACTGGCGCATCGCGCCGTAGACGCGCGGCTCCTGCACGGGCATGGTCGACTCCAGGGCGCCGCCGGCGCGCGCGTCGTCCGACGCGCCCTGGCCACTGCCGCGCCCGCCTTCGCCCGCCATGGTGCCGGCTCCCGGCGCGCCGCCCTGGCGGCCCCCGCGCGCCGAGTCGGTCGACGATGGCGCACGCTCGCCTGCCGCACCCGCCGCTCGCGACTCGCCCGCCACCCGCGTGCCCTGCTGCTGGCGCGCCTGCTCCTGCGCCCGGCGCGCCTGCGCGTCACGCGCCTGGCGCTCCAGCTCGCGCATCGCCTGCTCGGGCGTGGCAGCCGGCGGCGTCGCGGGTTTCGGCACGGGCGGCTGGGCCTGAACGCGAGCCAGGGCCTCTTGCGGTGGCAGGCCCGTCAGGCGCGACAGTTCCTCGGCCCGCCGGCGCTGCTCGGCCTGCTCGATGCGCGCGGCCGCCTCACGGGCGCGCTGCAGCAGGGCCTGCGGGTCGTCGGGCAAGGTCTCGGCGGGGCGCGGCGGACTGGCGTCATGGCCGGCGAGCTCGCGCTCGATGGCCTCCAGCGCACGCAGGTGCTTCTGCATCTGCAGCCGCCGCGCGCGCTCGATCGACGCGTCGACACGCGCCTGCTCGACCGCACTCAGCACGGGCCGCCCGGGCAGCGGCAGCGGCGTGCCGCGGTGCACCAGCACCCCCGCCACCAGCACCAGGTGCGCCACGATCGACACGGCCCACCAGGGGTGCGCCCGCAGCCACACCCACGCGGCGGCGTGGGCCTGCGGCCGCTGGAAGCCGGCGTTCATGGCCGCGTGCGCATCGCCACCTGCGTGAGGCCCTCGAACTGGCACAGGTCGAGCACGTGCACGATGTGCTGGTAGGCCACGCGCTTGTCGCCGTCGATGCGCACGGGCCGCGAGCGGTCGCGCGCCGCCTGCTCGCGCAGGCGGTCGTGCAGCGCCTGCAGCGTGACACGGCGGCCGTCCACCGCCACCTGCCCGCGCGCGTCGACCGTGATCACCAGCGGGTCGGCCCCGGCCTCCTGGGGCGACAGCGTCGCCGACGCCGCGGGCAGCTCCACCACCAGGTCCTTGGCCTTCTTCTGCACGTCCTGCTGCTTGAAGGACGTGGCGACCATGAAGAACATCAGCAGGAAGAAGATGCAGTCGATCAGCGCGATCAGGCCGATCTCGGGCTCGGCCTCCTCGCCGAGATCAATGCGCACGGCCCGGCTCCCCACCGGCACGCGATGCCGCTTCAGCCGGCAGCAGCACCTCGTCGAACAGGCGGTTGACCTGCGTCTCCAGGTCGATGCCCACCGAGACCAGCCGGTTGCGCAGGTAGTGGTGCATGCCCAGCGCCGGCAGCGCCACCGCCAGCCCCGCCGCCGTGTTGACGAGGGCCTTCGAGATGCCGCCGGCCAGCAGCGCCGGGTCGCCCAGGCCGCCGGCGAAGGCGATGACGTGGAAGGCCTCGATCATGCCGACCACCGTGCCCAGCAGGCCCACCAGCGGCGCGATGGTCGCGATGACGGCCAGCGGGTAGGCCTTCTGCTGCTCGCGCCGCAGTGCCAGCGCCGCCATCTCGCCGGCCCGCGTGGCCAGCGCCGCGGCCGCCAGCCGCCGGTGCTGCACCAGGAAGGCGACGATGCGGCCGGCGGTGCTGCGCTCGGCGGCCAGCACCGCGGCGAGCTGCTCGAAGTCGCCGGCCTGCCACAGCGGCAGCACACGCTCCACCAGGTGCCGCGGTGCGATGGCCTCGGCGCGGAAGCGCCACAGCCGCTCCAGCGCCACCGCCAGCGCCACCACCGACAGCACGCCGATGACGACGATGCCGGTGCCGCCGGCGGCCAGTTGGTCCAGCAGGTTCACAGGAAGCCCGTGCCGCCGCTCAGACGCGCTCGCCCACCCAGCCGGCCACCGAGGCCAGCGCGGCCGGCAGCGCGGCCGCATCGGTGCCGCCGGCCATGGCCATGTCGGGCTTGCCGCCGCCCTTGCCGCCCACCTGCTGGGCGACGAAGTTCACCAGCTCGCCGGCCTTGACCTTGCCCATCTGGTCGGCCGTCACGCCCGCGGCCAGCTGCACCTTGCCGCCGTCCACCGCCGCCAGCACGATGGCCGCGCTCTTGAGCTTGTCCTTGAGCTTGTCCATCGTCTCGCGCAGCGCCTTGGCGTCGGCACCCTGCAGCGTGGCGGCCAGCACCTTGATGCCCTTCACGTCGACGGCCTGCGCCAGCAACCCGTCGCCCTGCGAGGCCGCGAGGCGGCTCTTCAGCGACTCGAGCTCCTTCTCCAGCGCCCGCACCTGCTCCAGCACCGCACCCACGCGGGCCGGCACCTCGGCCGGCGTGGCCTTCAGCAGGCCGGCCACGCGCGCGAGGTTCTTCTCGGTCTCGCCGATGTAGGCCAGCGCGTTGTCGCCCGTCACGGCCTCGACGCGGCGGATGCCGGCGGCCACGCCGCCCTCGGCCACGATCTTGAACAGGCCGATGTCGCCGGTGCGGCCCACGTGCGTGCCGCCGCAAAGCTCGCGGCTCGAGCCGATGTCGAGCACGCGCACCGTCTCCCCATACTTTTCGCCGAACAGCATCATCGCGCCGAGCTTCTGCGCCTCGTCGAGCGGCAGCACCCGCGCCTGCGTGGCCTGGTTGGCGAGGATCTCGTCGTTGACCAGCTGCTCGATCTGCGCGACCTGCGCGTCCGTCACCGGCGCGTTGTGGCTGAAGTCGAAGCGCGTGCGCTCGGCATTCACCAGCGAGCCCTTCTGCTGCACATGGGCACCCAGCACCTCGCGCAGCGCCTTGTGCATCAGGTGCGTGACGCTGTGGTTGCGCATGGTGCGGGCACGCTGCTGCGCGTCCACGCGCCCCGTGAACACGTCGCCCACGCTGACGCTGCCCTCGACGACACGGCCCTGGTGACCGTGCACCGCGGCCTGCACCTTGACCGTGTCCTCGACGATCACGCGCGTGGTGGCGTTGCGCAGCTCGCCGGTGTCGCCCACCTGGCCGCCGCTCTCGGCGTAGAAGGGCGTGTGGTCGAGCACGATCACGGCGTCGTCGCCGGCCCCGGCGCGGGCCACCGGCGAGCCGTCGACGTACACCGCGACGACCCGGCTGGTCTCGCACACCAGGTGTTCATAACCGTGGAACTGCGTGTCGGCGCCGCTGTAGGCCAGGCCCGCCGCCACCTTGAACTTGGCCGCGGCGCGCGCCTGCTCCTTCTGGCGCGCCATCGCGGCCTGGAAGCCGGCCTCGTCGACGCTCACGCCGCGCTCGCGGCACACATCGGCCGTCAGGTCGAGCGGGAAGCCGTAGGTGTCGTGCAGCTTGAAGGCCACGTCGCCCGGCACGCCCTGCCCCGCGGCCAGCGTGGCCTCGAGGATCTCCATGCCGTTGGCGATGGTCTGGAAGAAGCGCTCCTCCTCCGTCTTCAGCACCTCGGTGGCGCGGGCCTGCTCGCGCCGCAGCTCGGGATAGGCGTCGCCCATGCCGGCCGCCAGCGCGGCCACCAGCGTGTGGAAGAAGGGCTTGCGCGCGCCGAGCTTGTAGCCGTGGCGGATGGCGCGGCGGGCGATGCGGCGCAGCACGTAGCCGCGGCCCTCGTTGCCCGGGATCACGCCGTCCACCACCGTGAAGGTGCAGGCACGGATGTGGTCGGCGATCACCTTCAGGCTCGGGCTGCCGGCGTCGACGTTGGTGCCACCGGCGGCCTCGACCGCGGCCTTGGCCGCCGCGAGCAGCGCCACGAACGTGTCGATCTCGTAGTTGGAGTGCACGTGCTGCAGCACCGCCGCCAGCCGCTCCAGGCCCATGCCGGTGTCGACGCTGGGCTTGGGCAGCGGGTGCATCACGCCGTCGTCAGTTCGGTTGAACTGCATGAAGACGTTGTTCCAGATCTCGATGTAGCGGTCGCCGTCCTGCTCGGGGCTGCCGGGCGGGCCGCCGGCGACTTCGGGGCCGTGGTCGTAGAAGATCTCCGAGCACGGGCCGCAGGGGCCGGTGTCGCCCATCATCCAGAAGTTGTCGCTCATGTAGCGACCGCCCTTGTTGTCGCCGATGCGCACGATGCGCTCCGCGGGCAGGCCGATGTCCTTGAGCCAGATGTCGTAGGCCTCGTCGTCCTCGGCGTAGACCGTGGCCCAGAGCTTGTCCTTCGGCAGCTTGAAGTGCTCGGTGAGCAGTTCCCAGGCGTAGCGGATGGCGTCCTTCTTGAAATAGTCGCCGAAGCTGAAGTTGCCCAGCATCTCGAAGAAGGTGTGGTGGCGCGCCGTGTAGCCCACGTTCTCGAGGTCGTTGTGCTTGCCGCCGGCGCGGATGCACTTCTGCGCCGTGGCCGCGCGCGTGTAGGGCCGCTTGTCGAAGCCCAGGAACACGTCCTTGAACTGGTTCATGCCCGCGTTGGTGAACAGCAGCGTCGGGTCGTCGCCCGGGATCACCGGGCTGGAGGCCACAACCTGGTGGCCCTTGCTCTCGAAGAAGCTCAGGAAGGTGGCGCGGATCTGGTTGGCTTTCATCGCAGGTCTTTCGGGTCGGGGCGTTCAGCTGAAGATCGGGATGCCGATGCGGGCGGCGGCGGCGGCCAGGGCGCGGTCGCGCGTGGCCAGCGCGGCAGAGAACTGCAGCGCCATCGTGATGTAGGTGGCGTCGTACGGGGTGATCTCGTGTTCGAGCGCAGCGTCGAAGTGGCGCTGCGGCAGCGCGTGCGGCGGGCCCAGCACCTCCACGCGCAGGCTGCCGATGCGCCTGAACAGGGCCTCGGAGTCGTCGGCCGTCAGGCGGCCGCGGCGGATGCTGATGCGCATGGCGCTGGCGATCTCCAGCGGCCAGATGAAGGGCGCCGACAACTCGTCGGCCAGCACCTGGGCCATGGTCGGCGGCTGCACCTCGTCGGGCATCACCAGCGCCATCGCGTAGGACGAGTCCAGGACGATCACCGCCGCCCCTCGCGCACCCACTCCAGGATCTCCTCGGTGGTGATGGGCCCGCCGCGCGCCTCAATGCGGCGGCCGATCTCCTGCATGCCCTTCACAGCTTCGAGCCGCTGCCGGACCAGCTCGGGCGTGACCTTGGGCGGACCGAAGGGCACGATCTTCGCCACCGGCTTGTTGTGCCGCGTGATGATGGTCTCTTCGCCGCGCTCGGCGCGGGCGATGAGTTCCGACAGGTGCGTCTTGGCTTCGAACAGGCCCACGGTTTCCATGGCCGCCACCGGGTTGGTTGAATCAACCAGATTGTAGGCGGCGCGCCCGGCCCGGTCTGCCCGGCACAGGGCACTCGCCCATGGGCCACGCCGCGCGCATTTATCGCCAGCCAGGCGCCGGGCCTCCATGGCGGCGCTTAGACTCGAACATGGCGAACGAAACCGACCCCATCATCCTGGCCAAGATCGGCCAGCTCGAGGCCGATGTAGCGGCGCTGCGCGAGGGATACCTCGTCGTCAACAAGCGCTACACCGAGACGCTGCAGTCGCTGAAGGCGCTGACGGACGCCAGCCTGGAGGCCGCCGTGCGCGCCGCCGATGCCGCCGAGAAGGCCGCCCTGGCCTGCCGCAAGGCCACCGAGTCGGCCGCGCTGTCGGCGGCGGTGCCGGTGGTGCTGGCCACGCGCACCGCGGCCGAGGCCGCGTCGGCGGCGGCGGTGGCCGCCTCGGAGGCCGCCGCGGCGGCATCGGCTGCGGCTGCTGCTGCGGCCGGAGCAGCCGCCATCCAGGCCGAAGAGGCCGCGCTGCAGGCCTCGGCCGAGGCCTCGCGGGCCACCGCGAGGGCCACCGCCGCAGCGGCGTCGGCGGCAGAGATGGCCAGCCAGGCGGCCGATATCGCACGTCAGCTCCAGCCGCCGCCCTGAGGGCCGGGCCCTCCCCGACATGGTCACCGACGCGCCGCCAGCCTCGCCGCCCGGGTCGGACACCGCGTCGCTCGAGACCGCGCTCGCCGGGCTGAGCGGGCAGCTGGACAGCCTCTTCGACAGCGTTCCCTTCGGCAGCCACCGCGTCGATGCTGGCGGCCTGTACAGCAGCGTCAACGAGCGCGAACTGGCCTGGCTCGGCCGCCGCCGCGACGAGCTCGTGGGCCGCCTGTCGCCGCTGGAGTTCTTCACGCCGCAGAGCCGCCTGCGCCTGGCGGAGAGCTGCGCGCGCAACGGCGCCATCGGCTTCAACGACCTCGAGCTCGAGCTCGTGGGCGCCGACCAGCGCCTGCGGCCCGTGGCGATGAGCCTGATCCCGACCCCCGGCGCCACGCCGGGCGAGCACCCGCACCGCGCGCTGCTGTTCGACCTGAGCGAGCCCAAGCGGCGCCAGGAGCAGCTGCGCATGGCTGCGCTCAGCTTCGAGAGCATCGCCGGCATCTGCATCACCGACGCCGAGGGCCACATCGTGCGCGTCAACCGCGCCTTCACCGAGATCACCGGCTACGACGCGGCCGAGCTGCAGGGCCAGACGATGCACATGCTGAGCTCGGGCCGCCGCAGCCGCGCCTTCTACGAGACGATGTGGTCCCAGCTGAAGCGCCAGGGCCGCTGGCAGGGCGAGGTTCACGACCGGCGCAAGGACGGCAGCACCTTTTCCGGCTGGCTCAGCATCACGGCGGTGGCCTGGCAGCCGGGCGGTGCCGGGCACTACGTCGCCAACCTGCACGACATCACGGCCTACAAGGCCACGCAGGACGAGATCCGCCACCTGGCCTTCTTCGATTCTTTGACGCAGCTGCCGAACCGGCGGCTGATGGAAGACCGCCTGACGCGCCTGATCGCGGCGGCGGCGCGCAGCGGCCGCCGCGGGGCGATCCTGTTCATCGACCTCGACCACTTCAAGAGCCTGAACGACACCCGCGGCCATGCGGCCGGCGATCGGTTGCTGGTGGAGGTGGCCACGCGCCTGCGGCAGCTGGTGCGCGACGGCGACACCGTGGCCCGGCTCGGCGGCGACGAGTTCGTGGTGCTGCTGGGCGGGCTGGCCCCCGGCAGCCAGGAGGCCGAGCGCCACGCCCGGCTGGTGGCCGACAAGCTGCAGGCGGCGCTGGCCGCGCCGGTGTCGATCGGCGAGCTGCGCTACAGCACCTCGGCCAGCATCGGCGTGGCGCTGTTCGACGGCCACGAGACCGTGTCGAGCCTGCTGCAGCAGTCCGACCTCGCCATGTACGAGGCCAAGCGCGCCGGGCGCAACACGCTGCGCGTCTTCGAGGGCCGCATGCTGAAGGACGCCAGCGAAGAGGCCGCGCAGGCCCAGGCGCTGTGGCGCGCGTTCGAGGACGGCGAGTTCGAGCTGCACTACCAGCCGCAGTTCGACGCCGGGCGGCGCGTCGTGGCGGCCGAGGCGCTGCTGCGCTGGCGGCATCCGCAGCGCGGGCTCGTGGGGCCCGACGACTTCATGGCGGTGGCCGAAAGCACCGGGCTCATCGTGCGCATCGGCCGCTGGGTGCTCGAGACCGCCTGCCGGCAGCTCGCGGCCTGGTCGGCCCCGGGCCCCTGCGCCGGCATCGGCCTGTCGGTGAACGTGAGCGCGCGGCAGCTCGCCGAGCCCGACTTCGTCGACCACCTGGTGCGCACGGTGGCCGACGCGCACATCGACCCGGCCCGCCTGACGCTGGAGCTCACCGAGACCACCGTGCACGATGTCGACGACACGCGGCAGAAGATGGACGCGCTGCGCGGCCTGGGACTGGGCTTCGCGATGGACGACTTCGGCATCGGCTACTCGTCGCTGGCCCGCCTGATCCACCTGCCGATCCGGCAGCTCAAGATCGACCGGTCATTCGTGCGCGACATGCGGCGCGCCCCGGCCGCGAAGGTGCTGGTGGACACCATCATGGCCATGGCGCGCAGCCTGCAGGTGGAGGTGGTCGCCGAGGGCGTGGAGACCGCCGAGCAGCTGGCGACGCTGCAGGCCGCCGGGTGCCGCGTGTTCCAGGGCTCGCTCGTCGGCCAGGCGCTGCCGCCCGCCGCCCTCGAGGCGCTGCTGGCCGCGCCACGGCACGCGCCGCCGGCGCCGCGTTGATATCGTCCGGGGCAGGAGACCGCCCATGGACACCAACCCTTCCCCGCTGGCCGCCCTGGCCGACGCCAGCCTGCTGAAGACCGAGGCCCTCATCGGCGGCAAGTGGCTCGGCGCCAACGACGCCAGCGCCCGCTTCGCCGTGACCGACCCCGCCACCGGCGCCGAGCTCGCCCAGGTGGCCAACTGCGGCCCGGTGGAAGCCGCCGCGGCCATCAGCGCCGCCGAGCGCGCCTGGCCGCTGTGGCGCGCGCGCACGGCCAAGGAGCGGCATGCGGTGCTGATGCGCTGGTTCCAGCTCATCGTGCAGCACGCCGACGACCTGGCGCGGCTGATGACGGCCGAGCAGGGCAAGCCGCTGGCCGAGGCGCGCGGCGAGGTGGTCTACGGCGCCAGCTTCATCGAGTGGTTCGCCGAAGAGGGCCGCCGGCTCTACGGCGAGACCATCCCCAGCACCGACGCCAACAAGCGCTACCTCGTGCTGAAGCAGCCCATCGGCGTGTGCGCGGCCATCACGCCGTGGAACTTTCCGATCGCGATGATCACGCGCAAGGTGGCGCCGGCGCTGGCGGCGGGCTGCCCGGTGGTCATCAAGCCGGCCGAGCAGACGCCGCTGTCGGCGCTGGCGCTGGGCGAGCTGGCGCAGCGCGCCGGCATGCCCGCCGGCGTGCTGAACCTGCTGCCGGCCGACGGCGCCAACTCCATCGAGATTGGCCAGGTGCTGTGCACCAGCGACGTCGTGCGCCACCTGTCCTTCACCGGCAGCACCGAGGTCGGCCGCATCCTGATGCGCCAGTGCGCCGGCACCGTGAAGAAGCTGAGCCTGGAGCTCGGCGGCAACGCGCCCTTCATCGTGTTCGACGACGCCGACCTCGACGCTGCCGTCGAGGGCGCCATCGCCAGCAAGTACCGCAACGCGGGCCAGACCTGCGTGTGTGCCAACCGCCTCTACGTGCAGGCCGGCGTGCACGACGCCTTCGTCGAGAAGCTGGCC
>JAIXTY010000017.1 GCA_027483705.1 Rubrivivax sp. | reverse complement strand
TCTTGCCGCCTCCGGTGGGAATGAGCACCAGCGCGTCGCCGCCGGCCGAGACGTGCTCGACGATCGCCGCCTGCGGCCCGCGGAAGGCGGCATAGCCGAAGACCTGCTGCAGCACCTGCTGGGCCTGCTGCAGGGTGGCCGTGGTGGCGGCGGCGGGTTCGGGGTTCAGCACGGCAGACATCGGGCTGGATTGTCGGCCACGGCCGCGCGAT
Organism: Rubrivivax sp.; assembly: GCA_027483705.1. Classification (GTDB taxonomy): domain Bacteria; phylum Pseudomonadota; class Gammaproteobacteria; order Burkholderiales; family Burkholderiaceae_C; genus Rubrivivax. The sequence goes on along the minus strand of JAIXTY010000017.1, from coordinate 13,416 downwards.
TCAGTCCCGCGATCGGGGGCCCCGTTCATCGCTCCCCCGTTCAGCGTTCACCTTTGCGATACGGCTTCATCAGCGCTTGCGGGTAGCTCGCGCGGCGCGCCACCAGCACCAGCGCCACGATGGCCATCGCGTACGGCAGCGCCAGGTACAGCTGGTACGGCAGCTCCAGGCCCAGCACGCCGCCGCCGCTTTGCTGCAGCCGCAGCTGCAGCGCGTCGAAGAAGGCGAAGAGCAGCGCGCCCAGCAGCGCCTTGCCCGGCCGCCAGCTGGCAAACACCACCAGCGCCACGCACACCCAGCCGCGGCCGTTGACCATGTTGGCGTAGAACGCGTTGAAGGCCGCCAGCGTGAGGAAGGCGCCGGCCAACCCCATCAGCGCCGAGCCGGCCACCACCGCGCCGGTGCGCAGGCCGTTGACGCTGAGGCCCTGCCCCTCGGCCGCGGCCGGGTTTTCGCCCACCATGCGGATGGCCAGGCCCAGCGGCGTGCGCGCCAGCACCCAGGCCAGCAGTGGCACCAAAGCCAGCGCCAGCAGTGTGAGCACGGTGAGCGAGTCCAGCAGCGGCAGCGGCGCCAGCGGCGGGAAGGTCTCCACCGTCGGCGGCCGCTCCACCTTCGGAAAGCTCACGCGGTAGGCGTAGCTGGCCAGCGCAGTAGCCAACATCGTCAGGCCCAGGCCGGCCACGTGCTGCGACAGGCCCAACTGCACCGTCAGCCCCGCGTGCACCAGCCCCAGCAGCGCCCCGGTGGCCGCGGCCACCGCCACGCCGGCCCACAGGCTGCCGCCGGCGTGCACCGTGAGCCAGCCGGTGAAGGCACCAGCGACCATGATCCCTTCGATGCCCAGGTTCAGCACCCCGGCGCGCTCGCACAGCAGCACGCCCAAGGTGCCCAGGATCAGCGGCGTGGCGATGCGCAGCACGGCGGCCCAGAAGGGGGCGGACAGCAGCAGGTCCAGCGTCTCGGCCATCGTGTTCAGCCCCTGCGCAGCCGGTACTGCGCGCCCAGCGTCGCCACCATCGTGGCCAGCAGCGCCACGGCGACGATGACGTCGGCGATCGCGGTCGGCACACCCACCGCGCGGCTCATGCCGTCGGCGCCGACCATCATGCCGGCCACGAACACGGCCGCGGCCACCACGGCCAGCGGGTGCAGCAGCGCCAGCATCGCGATGACGATGCCGCCGTAGCCGACGCCGGTGCTCATGTCGAGCGTCACGTAGCCGGCGCGGCCGGCCACCTCCACCGCGCCGGCCAGGCCCGCGAGCGCGCCCGAGCCCAGCGCCACGAGCAGCGCCGTGCGCGCCACCGGCAGCCCGGCAAAGGCCGCGGCGCGCGCGTTGGCGCCCACTGCACGCACCGCAAAGCCGAAGGCGCTGAAGCGCAGCAGCGCCCACAGCACGAGCGCCGCGCCCAGGGCGAGCAGCAAGCCCGTGTGCACGCGGCTGCGTTCGACGAGCTTGTCGAGCTGCAGCGCGTCCTGCACCGCCACGCTCTGCGGCCAGCCCATCGCGCTGGGGTCCTTCATCGCGCCGTCGAGCAGCGCCGACACACCCAGCAGCACGATGAAGTTCATCAGCAGCGTCGTCACCACCTCGTCGACGCCGAAGCGGCCCTTCAGCCAGGCCGGCAGCAGCAGCAGCAGCGCACCGGCCAGCGCCGCCGCGGCCATCATGGCCGGCAGCAGAACCCAGGGCGAGGCCTCGAAGCCGGTGCCGCCATGGAGCCCGCCCACGGCGACGGCCGCCAGCGCGCCGGCGTACAGCTGCCCCTCGGCGCCGATGTTGTAGAGCCTGGCGCGGAAGGCCAGCGCGGCGGCCAGGCCCGTCAGGATCAGCGGCGTGGCGCGCGTCAGCGTCTCGGTGATCGCGAAGCGCGATCCGAAGCCGGCCTCCAGCAGCGCCGCATACGCGCGGCCCACCGGCGCACCGGCCCAGGCCACCAGCAGCGAGGCCACCAAGAGCGTGAAGCCGATGGCTGCCAGCGGCGCCAGCACCAGCGCCGTGCGCGAGGGCACGGTGCGCCGTTCAAGCCGCCACGGCATCGGTGCCCTCCGGTGCGGTGCCCGCCATCGCCAGGCCGATGGCCGCCAGCGTCCAGTCACCCTTCGGCCGCGCGGGTGTGAGCACGCCGCGGTGGATCACGGCCACGCGGTCGGCCAGCGCGAAGATCTCGTCGAGGTCCTCGCTGATCAGCAGCACCGCGCTGCCGGCCGCGGCGGCGTCGAGCAGCCGCTGGTGCACCTCGGCCACCGCGCCCACGTCCAGGCCCCAGGTGGGCTGGTCGGCGACGATGAGCACCGGCGCCGCGTCACGGCCTTCGCCCCCGCGCGGCAGCAGCGCCCGCCCCAGGATCAGCTTCTGCAGGTTGCCGCCCGACAGCGCCCGCACCGGCGCGTCGAGCCCGCCGCCGCGCACGTCGAAGCGCTGCACCAGCCGCTGCGCAAAGGCGCGCACGGCGCCGCGCCGCACGAGGCCCCAGCGCACGAAGGCCGGCTCGTGCTGGCGCTCCAGCAGCGCGTTTTCCCACAGCGCCATCTCGCCCACCGAGCCGACGGCGTGGCGGTCTTCGGGCACCCGCGCCACGCCAGCGGCGATGAAGGCGCGCGGCGATGGCGGCAGTGGCCGGCCGGCCACCTCGATGGCGCCGCCGGCATGCGCGTGCACGCCGCACAGCGCCTCGGCCAGCGCCTGCTGCCCGTTGCCGGCCACGCCCGCGATGGCCACGATCTCGCCGGCGCGCAAGGCCAGCGGCGTGCCGGGCACGCGGCAGACCACGTCCCCCGGCTCATGCGCGCGCCACACCGGCGGCGCCACGCGCCGGCCCACCATCAGCTCGGCCAGCTCGTCGGCGCTGGTGTCGGCCGTGTCGCGCAGCGCCACCAGCGCCCCGCCGCGCAGCACCGCCACGCGCTGCGCCACGCGCCGCACCTCGTGCAGCTTGTGGCTGATGAAGATGATGGCCAGCCCTGAAGCCACCATCTGCTGCAGCGTGGCGAACAGCGACTCGCTCTCCTGCGGCGTGAGCACCGCGGTGGGCTCGTCGAGGATCAGCACGCGCGCGCCACGTTGCCGCCCGAACGGCAACAGAGCCTTCAGGATCTCCACCCGCTGCCGCTCGCCCACCGAGAGATCGCCCACCCGCGCGTCGGGGTCCACCGCCAGGCCGAAGCGCGCCGCCGTCTGCACCAGCGCCGCGCGCGCCTCGGCGCGGCGTGAGAACGGCTGCCACAGTGGCTCGGCGCCGAGCATCACGTTGTCGAGCACGCTCAGGTTGGCGGCCAACGTGAAGTGCTGGTGCACCATGCCGATGCCGGCCTCGCGCGCGGCCCGCGGCTGGCCCGGCGGCAGCGGCTGGCCGTCGACCTCGACCGTGCCGGCATCGGCCACGTAGTGCCCGAAGAGGATGGACACCAGCGTGCTCTTGCCGGCGCCGTTTTCGCCCAGCAGGCCCAGCACCTCGCCGCGGTTCAGTTCGAGCGTGATGGCGTCGTTGGCCAGCAGCGAACCGAAGCGCTTGGTGATGCCGTCGAGGCGCAGCAGGGGGGCGGGCATGGGCCTCGATCCTACGGGTGCGCTACGGGTGCGCCTGCGCCTCCCGCTCCAGCGCCGCGCCGAGCGCCGCCAGCGACAGCGTGGCGGCAGCCTCGTGCGCCTCGCGCGCCTCGGCCTCGGAGGGGCGCAGCCGGGCGCTCAGGCGCGCGGCCTCGCGGCGGTCGGCGTCCCAGTGCGCGTGGCCTTGCAGCCAGGCCAGCCAGGCCAGCGCGGTGCGGCGCCGGTCGTTCGCGGCCCAGGCCTGCGCGGCGTCGAGCGCGATGCCCGACTGCTGCGGCACGAGGCCCAGCGCCAGCGCGCTGCACCAGGCGCGGTGCAGCGGGGCCCAGGCTTGACGGGCGTCGCCATGGCGCGCCCGCAGCAGCGCCTGCAGGCGGTGGAAGGTGAGGTGCTGCGCCGTCTCGCCGGCCGGCAGCGCCGCCTGCAACTGCGGCAGCAGCGTGTGCAGCGCCGCCACTGCCTCGGCATCGCCGATCTCTAGCAGCGCGCCGCCCAGGTTGCCCAGCGCATGCGAGCGGATCGAGTGCAGGCCGTGCGCGTCGATCAGCGCCAGCGCGGACTCGAGCGCCTCGCGCGCGGCGCGGCCCTGGCCGGCCGGGTACAGCAGCGAGCCCAGGTTCAGCAGCGCCGTGGCCTGCAGCCGCACCGAACCCCGCGCCGCGGCCCGCTCGGCCACCTGGCGGTAGCCGCGTTCGGCATCGGCCTCGCGGCCGGCCATGTGGTCGACGATGGCCAGGTTGTTCACGGCGTCGGGCACCAGATCGTCGAAGCCGTGTTCGACGGCCAGCGCGTGTGCTCGCCCGAACGCGGCGCGCGCGGCGGGCAGCTCGCCACGCTGCCAGTGCACGAGGCCGAGCGTGCGCGCCGCCGCGGCGCGCTCGCGCGGGCCGGCACGGGCCAGGCCGCGCGCCAGCAGCGCGGCGTCGTCGAGCTGCCCGGCGCGGTAGCTCAGCAGCGCGCGCGCCGACTGCACCGGGCCGCGCGCCGCCCGCGAGCGAGCGGCCAGCCGCGACGCCGCCGCGGCCAGCAGCGCCAGGCCCTCGCCTCGGCGGCCGCGCTGCTCGAACAGCGCCGCCAGCGCGGGCGCCAGCTGCGCCAGGCGCGCGGCGTCGGCCTGGTCCACGGCCTGCGTGAAGGCCTCGCGCAGCAGGGGCAGCTCGCGCTCCAGCCAGTCCAGGCTGCCGGGTTGGTCGAAGCCGCCGGGCGCGAGCACGGCGCGGCCTTCGGCCAGCACGGCCTCGATGGCCGCGCGGCGGGCCTCGTGCGCCGTGGCGGCATCGGCCGGGTGTTGGCGGCGCAGCCAGGCGCGCAGCAGCGGGTGCAGCCGCCAGCGCTCGCGCGCGGCCGTGCCGTCGGCACCGGCCGGGCCGGGCTCGGGCTCCAGCCACGAGCGCAGCACCAGCGCCTGCAGGCCGGCCGGCCGCAGGGCACCGCCGGCCAGCACCGCCGCGCGCGACAACCCCGGCGGCAGCGCCGCCAGCCGCACCAGCGCCGGCTGCAGCGGCGCGGGTAGCGCGCGCCAGCCGGCGTCGAAGCGCGCGTCGAGTTCGGCGGCGCCGTCGCCCACCTCGGCCTCGCGCGCCAGCGTCTCGGCGGAGGCGGTGCGCAACTGGGCCGCCGCCAGCTCCAGCGCCAGCGGATGGCCGGCCAGCGCGCGCGCCAGCCGGCCCAGCGCGGCGGCCTGCGCGCGCGGCTCGAAGTCGGGGTCGAGCGCGGTGGCCCGTTCCACCAGCAGCCGCACCGCGGCGCTGCGCAGCACGGCGCCGGGCGGATCGGCCGGGTCGGGCAGATCGAGGCCGCCGACGGGCACGTCGAGCGCGCCCGGCAGATCGGGCGCGTGGCGCGCGGTCAGCAGCCAGCGTGTGTCGGGCGCGGCCTCGGCCAACGTGTGCAGCGCCGCGCCGATGGCGGGTTCGGCGTCGAACAGCGTCTCGGCGTTGTCGGCCACCACCAGCGTTGGCCGCCGGCGCAGGGCCGCCGCCAGCGCCACGTCGTCGGCGCGCTCGGCGCCCAGCTCGGCGGCCAGGCGGCCGAAGGCGGTGGCGGCCTCGGTGGCGTCGGCCAGCGACCACCACACGACGGCCAGCCCGGCCGGCGGCGCACGCCGCGCCAGCGCGGCGGCCAGCTGCGTCTTGCCGATGCCGCCCGGGCCGCGCAGCACGAGGCGCAGGCCCGGCGTGGCCAGGCGCGGCGCGAGCTGTTCGAGCTCGTCGTCGCGGCCCACGAAGCCGGACCAGGGTGCCACGGCCGGCGCGGCACGGTCGGCCGGCGCCGGGCCGGGCTCGCCCTGCAGCGACGCCGGCAGCGGCAGGCCCAGCTCGGCCTGCAGGCGCTGCTCGTAGGCGCGGCGCTCGCGCAGCCAGGCCTCGCGGCGGCCGTCGGCGGCCAGGCGCTCGAGGTGGGCGCGCAGCAGCGGTTCGTCCAGCGGGTCCAGCGCGCGCAGGCGCACCAGCTCGGCCTCGGCCTGCGCCGGCGGCAGCGTGGGCAGTGCCGCCAGCAGCACGTGGCGCCAGCGCGCCAGGGCCTGCTCGCGCGCGGCCTGCAGCCAGGGTGGCGCGGGCTCGTGGGCGGCCAGGCCCTCGGCCAGCGGGCCGCGCAGCAGTGCCAGCGCCTCGGCGGCACGCGCCTGCCGCAGCAGGGCGTCGAGCTCGGCCAGGTCGGTGGGCACGCGCAGTGCCAGCAGCGCGCCGTCGGCATTGATGAGGGTGTCGCCGTGCTGGCCACGCAGCCGGTGCAGCGTCTTGCGCAGGTTGCGCAGCCGCGCGGGCTCGTCGAGTGCCGGCCACAGGCGCAGTGCGGCCTCGGCCCGTGGCAGCACGCCGCCGACGGTGGCCAGCAGCACCAGCAGCTGCGTCGGGCGCTCGTCGGGCAACGCCTGCCCGGCCAGGCGCGGCGGCCCCAGCAGGGCCAGGGTGTCAGCAGATGTGAACGGGCTCGGCGACGGCACGCAAAACAGGGTCTGGCCAGGGTGCGGGCCAGTGTAGGCAACGGCCAGGGAACGCCCAGGGAACGCCGCCCTGCGGACGGGGGAGATCACACGCCGCGAGCGGCTTCCAGACTGGCCGCATCGACGACACCGGAGCCCGCGCCATGCCTTCACCACGCTCTTCCCGCCGCTTGCTGACCGCTTTGCTGGCCGCCGCCGTGCCGGCCCTGCTGCCGGCCGACGTGATGGCCGTCGGCGGCGGCATGACCGCGTATGCGTTCCTCGAGAACCGCGGCTGGATCAACCCCGCGCTCGTGCCACCGCCGGCCAGCGGCAGAGCCGCCGCGCCGGGCACGCTGGCCGCGGAGGCCTGGTACGTGGCACCGCCAGGCACGGGCTCGCCGCCGTGGCAGGTGGGCGCGGCCGGCTTCGCCCGCGCCGAGGTGCTGAACGCGGGCACGGCCAACGCCTCGGTGCAGCAGGGCACCGCCGCACTGGCGCGTGCCGTGGCCAGCGCCACCGGGCGCGCCGAGGCCACGCTGTCGGCGCAGTGGCAGATCGACGTCGTCATCAACCCGCTGCAGGTGCCGCTGCTCGGCCCGGCGCTGTACGCGCAGCTGATGGACACGCTGGGCTGCCCGGGCGGCACCATTCTGAGCCGCGTCGACTGCAGCGGCCCCGAGCGCGGCTTCTCGTTCCTGCACCTCACGCAGGGCGCGTTCCAGGTGACGCGCAGCCAGCCCACGGCGCGGGCGAGCTTCGAGGAGACGGCCACGCTGCGCAGCCGCAGCAACGCCGTCACGCTGCAAGGCGGAGCGAGCTTTTCGCCCGACAGCGGGCCGGGTGTGCAGGCCGTCACCTGGAGTGGCGGCTGGACCGCAGCCGACGCGGCCGTGATGCCGCTGAACGACGGCACCACGGCGCGCCTCTTCCCCGCCGGCGACCCGCGCAACGATCTCGCCGACCCCTTCGGCCTGCTCGCCGGTGTGCGGCTGGAGGCGCTGCGCCCGCTGCTCGTGAGCAGCGGCTTCCAGGTGGGCTTTCCGTACTACGAGGGCGGCCAGCCGCTGCCGTTTGCGCGATTCACCTTCGAGCTCGACCAGGTGGCGCGGGCCGGCTGGGCCTTCGGCTACGGCTTCGGCACGGTGGCGGCCAACTTCGACGACACGGCGATCACGCGGCTGCTGGGCATCGAAGGCCTGGTGCTCACCGGTGCCGACGGCGAGCCGGTGCCGCTGGCCGGGATGCTGCGGGTGAACCTGCAGCCGCTGGCGCCGGTGCCCGAGCCGGCCGCGGGGCTGCTGTTCGCGCTGGGCGGCGCGCTGCTGTGGGCGCGGCGGCGCCGGGCCGGCGCGCTGGGGCTCGGCTGCGTGGCGCTGATGGCCGCCTCGGCGCAGGCGGCGCCGCCACCCGGCTGGGGCCCGGCGTCGGTGGTGCTGAGCGGCAGCGTGCAGGGCGGACCGCGGGAGGAGGTCACCGGCACGATCGCGCGCGAGGTCGACCGCGTCGAGCTGCCCGCGCTGGCCGAGTACACGACCGAGGAGCTGGGCAGCTCCACCACCTGGCACTACGGCACGGCCTGGGCGCGGGCCGAGTGGGGCGTGCTGCGCAGCCGGGCCTACGCCGACGGCGGCCAGGTGCGCTACGCGTGGGCCGAGCCCGACATCGGCCAGGGCGGCGGCTATGCCGATGCCCGTGCCCGGCTGCAGGACCGCCTGTGGGTGCCGGCCAGCGGCTTCGCGACGGTGCAGCTGGTGCTCAGCGGGCACATCGACGGTGGCGGCGCCGGGCCGGCCGCGGGCTGGCCCGACTTTTCGGCCAGCTGGACGAGCGACGGCGAGATGTCGTGGCGCCTGGGCACGATGCCCGCCGACGTGGCGGCCTACGTGCGGCGCGGCGTGGGCTTCGGTGCGAGCGAGGGCGTGCCCTACATGAACGTCACCGAGGACATCGGCGTCACCGACACGCTCGGCCTGGTGCCGGGCTGGGAACTGCTGAGCGTGGACTACGGCGTGCTCAACCCCGGCTCGCTCGGCGTGCGCCTGCGCTTCAACGTCACCGCGGGCAGCAATCGCTTCGAGCTGGGCCTGTTCTCGAACGCCTATTGCCACGCCATCACCGGGGGCCTGGGCATGCTCACCTGCCAGGCCGACAGCAACCTGTCGAGCTCGCTGCACGCTGGCAACCTGCAGCTCTTCAACCCCGACGGCACGCCGATGGCCGGCGAGGTGTTCAGCGCCTCGGGCTACGACTGGCGGCTGCCCATCAGCGCCGTGCCCGAACCTGGCAGCGCCCTGATGGCTCTGATGGGCGTGGCGCTGCTGATGGCGGCGCGGCGGCGGGCGGCCGGCTCGGGCGCTGCGGCGCTGGCCGCGCTTGCGCTGGTGACGCTGCCCGCGCGTGCCGCCGACCCGGGCTCGATCAACCGCATCGACGCGCCGCCCTGCGCGGTGCTCACCACGCCGGCGGCCCTGCCCGCGGCGCTGGACTGCCAGGTCAATGGCAACGCCCGCATCCACTCGTGGGGCGAGGCCACGCAGGCCGACGGCGTGCTGCGCGGCCTGGCCGGCGCCGAGGTGCTGTTCGAGGCCATCGAGCGCACGGCGACCACCGAGCTGCGCTGGCTCGACACGCTGGTGTGGCTGGGCGGCGCGGTGCCGGCGCAGGTGGTGTTCACCGGGGTGCTGGACGGCGCCTTGGGCATCGAGCTCACGCGCGGCACGATCTCGCCGCCCGGCGTGGAGCAGGGGCGCGTGTCGGCGCGGCTGGAGCTGCGCGCCGGCGGCACGAGCGCCGCGGCCGCGGCCTCGCTGGCGCGCGACACCGCCGCAGGCGCTGGCGGCTCATGGACCGAGGCCGTGCTGCAGCCGGTGACGCTGACGGTGGCCTGGGCACCCACGGCCCCTGGCGCCACGCTGGGCTACGAGCAGCGGCTCGTCACCACCGCCACGGCCACTAACGCGTGGTTCCGGCAGGGCGGTGGCGCGGTGAACGCCGTGGCGGACTTCCGCGACGGATCGGGCCTCGTGGACGTGCGCTTCTTCGGCACCGACGGCGCCGACCTCGGCCCCGCCGTGCAGTGGGCCTGGGCGCAGGGCACGGCCCCGGTGCCCGAGCCCGGCACCCTGGCGCTGTGGCTGGCGGGCGCGCTGGCGCTGGCCGCGCGCGCCTCGACCAGGCTTACTTCGCGCTCGCCTTCGGCTGGTTGTCGTCGACCTTGACGGTGAACGTGCCGGCGAGGATCTCCTTCTGCCGCGCCGCCACCTTGTCGAGGATGGGCTTGGGCACCTTGGCCGCGAAGGTGCCCAGCGGCGAGAGCTCCGAGCCCTTGTGCTTCATCATCGAGAAGTGGCCGTAGTCCTCGGCCTTGAACTTGCCGCCCTTCACCGCCTTGATGGCGGCGTCGATCGTGGGCTCCATGTTCCACAGTGCGCTGGCCACCACGGTGTCGGGGTACTGGGCCTGGGTGTCGATGACGTTGCCGATGGCCAGCACCTTGCGCTCCTTGGCCGCGTCGCTGACGCCGAAGCGCTCCGCATACATCACGTCGGCGCCCTTGTCGATCATCGCGAAGGCGGCCTCCTTGGCCTTGGGCGGGTCGAACCAGCTGTTGATGAAGGTCACCATGAACTCGGCCTTCGGGTTGACCTCGCGCACGCCGGCCATGAAGGCGTTCATCAGGCGGTTGACTTCGGGGATAGGGTAGCCGCCGACCATGCCGATCTTGCCGCTCTTGCTCATGCCGCCGGCGATCAGGCCGGTCAGGTAGGCCGGCTCCTGGATGTAGTTGTCGAAGACGGCGAAGTTCGGCGCCTGCGGCTTGCCGCTGCTGCCCATCAGGAAGCTGACCTTCGGGTAGTCCTTGGCCACCTTGCGTGCGGCGGCCTCGACCGCGAAGCTCTCGCCGACGATCAGCGTGTGGCCCTTCTCGGCGTACTCGCGCATCACGCGCTCGTAGTCGGCGTTGGCCACCTTCTCGCTGAACACGTACTCGATCTCGCCGCGAGCCACGGCGGCCTTCAGCGCCTTGTCGATGCGGCTGACCCACTGCTGCTCCACCGGCACGGTGTAGATGGCGGCGACCTTGAGCTTGGCGCCCTGCGCGAGTGCGGGTGCACCGGCAGCGAGCGTGGCTGCGGCGGCGGCGGCAAGAACGAGGCGGCGGGACAGCGGGTGGATCACGGGGGCTCCTGGCACGTTGTGTTGGGTGAGGCTGGATTTAGCAAGAGCCGTTCCGGGTGCGCCATGCGGGGCTTCCCGCTGGCGGGGGCGCCCGGTCGGACGAATGCATCGCGGCCCATCCGAGGGGACCGCCGCGCCGGGACCGGGGCGGATAATCGATCGCATTCCCAGCCACACCCCACCTGGAGCCTCGCCATGGCCAGCGTCAACAAAGTCATCCTCGTCGGCAACTGCGGCCGCGACCCCGAAGTGCGCTACGCGCCCAGCGGCTCGGCCATCGCCAACGTCAGCATCGCCACCTCCAGCCGCCGCAAGGACAAGAACACCGGCGAGAGCATCGAAGAGACGCAGTGGCACCGCGTCACCTTCTACGACCGCCTGGCGGAGATCGCCGGCGAGTACCTGAAGAAGGGCCGCTCGGTCTACATCGAAGGCCGCCTGAAGTACGGCAAGTACACCGACAAGGACGGCATCGAGCGCAACACGGTGGACATCGTGGCCAACGAGATGCAGCTGCTGGGTGGCCGTGAGGGCGGCGGCAGCATGGGCGGCGACGCCGAGATGGGCAGCGCCCCGGCCCCGCGCAGCGCCCCGCCGGCCCGCAGCGCCGCCCCGGCGCCGCGGCAGCCGGCAGCATCGAAGCCCGCAACTGGCTTCGACGACATGGACGACGACATCCCGTTCTGACGAGCCCCCAAGCTCGCTCTCGCTCGCTACCCCCCGAGGGGGCCGCTCGCCGACGGCCCGGCGGAGCCGGATCCGCGGCGAGGGCTTGGCCGGGGCCTGGTTTTCATACGGTAAGGGGTATGTAGTAGGATACCGGTCATGGTATCCAACCACCCCCGCTCCATCGCCCTTTGGCTTACCGCCGGCCTGTGGCTGGCGGTGCCGCTGGCCCAGGCCCAGCCCAGCGTGCCCACGTTCACCGTGGGCACCGCGGCGGCGGCGGCCGGTTTCGAGTTCGAAGGCACGCTCGAGCCGCAGCAGCAGAGCGTGATTGCCGCGCAGGTGAGCGGCACGCTGCGCGTGCTGGCCGTGAAGGCCGGCGACCGCGTGAAGGCCGGGCAGCTGCTGGCGCAGATCGACGAGCGCGAGGCCGCCGCCGGCCTGGCCGCCGGTGACGCGGGCGTCGCGCAGTCCCAGGCGGCCCTCGCGCAGGCGCGCCAGAACGCCCAGCGCACACGCGAGCTGCGCGCGCAAGGCTTCGTCTCCGCCGCCGCGCAGGACACCGCCCGGGCCCAGCTCGACGCCGCGCTGGCCGCGCTGGCCGCCGCGTTGGCCGGCCGCCAGCAGGCCGCGCTGGCCAGCGGCCACACGCGCATTACCGCGCCGTTCGACGGCATCGTGCGCGCCACGCACGCCGAGGCCGGCGAGCTGGCCGCGCCGGGCAAGCCGCTGCTCACGCTCTATGCGCCGGGCCGCCTGCGCGCCAGCGTGATGCTGCCGCTGTCGCGGGCCGCCGATGCCCGCGCGGCGCGCGAGGTGCAGGTGCAGCTGGCCGACGGCCGCGTGCTGGCGCCGCAGCGCCGCACCGAATTGCCGGGCGCCGACGCCCTGTCGCAGACCGTCGAGTGGCGGCTCGACCTCGCCACCACCGCCGGTGCCGACGGCCTGGTGCCCGGCCAGCCGGTGCGTGTGCGTTTCGTCGGCGCAGCCGCTGCCATGCCGGGTGCGCTGCCCGCACCGCTGGCCATCCCGTCCGCCGCGCTGCTGCGCCGAGGCGAGCTGACGGCGGTGTACGCCGCCGTCGACGGCCGCTTCGTGCTCAAGGCCGTGCGCGTGGGCGTGGCCGCCGGCGGCCAGGTGCCGGTGCTCGCGGGCCTGAAAGCCGGCGAACGCCTGGCGGCCGATGCGGTGAAGGCTGGCCTCGCCGGCGCACGGCCCACGCCGTGAACCCGGGCCACGACATGAAGCCCGCCGACATCACCGCCCTGGGCATCTCCGGCCGCCTGGCCGCCGCGTTCCAGCAACACGCGCTCACACCGCTGCTGGCGCTGGTGGCGCTGCTGCTGGGCGTGTTCGCGGTGTTCGTGACGCCGCGCGAGGAAGAGCCGCAGATCGACGTCACGATGGCCAACGTGCTGATCGCCTTCCCTGGCGCGGCTGCGGCCGACGTGCAGGCGCTGGTGGCCCGCCCGGCCGAGCAGGTGCTGTCGCAGATGGCCGGCATCGAGCACACCTACTCCGTCTCGCGCCCCGGCCTGGCGGTGGTGACGGTGCAGTTCAAGGTCGGCGTGCCGCGCCAGGCGGCGCTGGTGCGGCTCTACGAGGTGATCAACGCCAACCAGGACTGGCTGCCACGCAACCTGGGCGTGCTGCCGCCCATCGTCAAGCCCAAGGGCATCGACGACGTGCCGGTGCTGGCCGTCAGCCTGTGGAGCCGCGACGAGAGCTCGGCCTTCGAGCTGGAGCGTGTGGCGCGTTCGCTCGAGACCGAGCTCCAGCGCGTGCCTGGCACGCGCGAGGTGGCCACCCTCGGCGGCCCGGGCCGCGCGGTGCGGGTGACACTGAACCCCACCCGGCTGCGCGAGCGCGGCCTCGACGTGCAGGGCCTCGCCCACGCCCTGGCCGGCGCCAACCGTGCGCTGCCGGCTGGCAGCGTGGCCACGGGCGCCGGCCTGCTGGCCATCGAGACCGGCGAGGTGCTGCGCAACGCCGACGACGTGGCGCAACTGATCGTGGGCGTGCACCAGGGCCGCCCGGTCTACCTGCGCGAAGTGGCCACGGTGGACGACGGCCCCGAGCAGCCCACGGC
>JAIXTY010000216.1 GCA_027483705.1 Rubrivivax sp. | reverse complement strand
CGGTAGGCGGTGTTGTCCTGGGCGAGTTGCCGCAGCTGGCGCAGCAGCGGGTTGTCGCGGATGAGGAAGTACTCCAGCGCTCCGGGATCGCCCAGGAAACCGAACGGCAGGCTGTTCTCGGTGTTCTTGAAGACCGTGTTCAGCGCATCGGCACTGTCCAGGAAGCGACGCCCCAGGTTCAGGTAGTCCGCCTCCAGCGCCACGGCCGAGTCGCCGCGCAGCATGTCCTTGAGAACAGCCGCGCCGGCGCTGGAACCCAGGTAGTCGGGACTGGCCAGGCCGGCCAGCGTGATGCTGCCGCCGTCGGAGTCCACCTGGAACTGCTTGGTCAGGCGGCCGGTGCCGAAGGTGTTGAACTCGGTGGCCGTGATGCTGCTGTACGGGTTGGCCGAGCCCGACACCATCGCATCGACCAGCAGCCCGCCCCAGCCGTAGCTGCGGGTCCCTTCGGCACCCAGGGACAGGAACGCCGCGCTGGAGTCGTTGTGCGAGCCGAAGCTGTCCGGCAAGGTCTGCCGGCGGCTCTCCAGGCCCTGCCGGGTCAGCGGCAGCTCCAGCACGCCCAGGTTCGCCACGATCGACAGCGGGGTGGACGAGGTGCCCTGGAACATCGACCGAACGCCCCCGAGCATGGGATGCAGCGCGGTCTGCTTCTGGTGGGCCTGCGCGCTTCGGGGGGTGATCGGCAGCAGGGCGCTGCGCTCGATCTTGACGTTCGGGCGCAGTGCCGGAGCGCCGGCGACGCCGTCGTACAGGCGGGTGTAGTGGTCGTCGGCCGCCGACGTGCCGTAGGGCACGACGAAGTTGAAGTGGTCGTTTCCACCTTGCAGGTAGATGCACACCAGGGCCTTGAAGTCGGGAGCAGCCTGGGCCTGCGCCAGGGTCGTCATGCCGGCCAGTTGCAGTGCAATGGGCGCTGCCGCGCCGCCGGCTGCCAGGCGCCCGGCGGTGGCGAGAAACGCTCGGCGCGAGATGTCGTTCCGTAACTTCATGAACCAGTCCTTCTTGGCTGGGCGATCACTTCTGAACCAGGAACCCGGGCGACATCAGCAGCAGGCTCGAGGCCACCTGGATGCGCTTCTTCTCCACCGATTCCTTGGCCAGCCGCGTGCTGGCCGTGGTCTTGACCACCGCATCGACGATGCGTGCGCGCAAGTCCGGCCTGATGCGCCCGGCCAGGAACTCCAGGGCCAGGCGGTCCACCAGCAGTTGTGCGCCGGCGGTGCTGCCCGCGCCGCGCGCCAGCTCGAGCCAGTCGGCCGTGTAGTTCACCGGGTTCATGCGCTGGCAGAACTCGCTGCCGACGTAGGGCACCTGGCGAGGGCGGCCGTTGTCGTCGTCCTTGTAGCCGCCGTCGATCGCCGTGAAGAAGTTCGAAACGTGGTTCGACCAGAACGCCAGCTCTGCCGTGTTGAGGATCTGCATCTCCGGTGCCACCAGCCCGGCCTGTTCGGCCTTGCCCCCGGATGGCGCAAAGCCCGGGCGGTAGAAGTTGAAGACCGTGGCCGCGCGAAAGGCATGCTGGCCCATGCGGTAGGCGTAGCCGTGCGTGCCGTCGCAGTTGGTCACGTCGGACATGGTCCACACCACGTTGTCGACGCCCTGGGCGAACACGCGATGCAGGTGCACGGTACGCAGCAAGGGCTCCCGCACCTTGCCCCAGCTGGCACTGTTCGCCTGCTCGCCGGAGCGCGCCTCGGGATCGAGCAGGATGGCTCTGAGAACCGCCTTCAGGTCGCCGCGGACGCCGCTGCCGTTGTTGTTGAAGGCCGCGGTGACTCGGGCCACGTAGGCCGGGCTGGGATTGCTGGTCACCAGGCGCTGGATCAGTTGTCGGCCAATGAACGGGCCGACGTTGGGATGGTTGAACAAGGTGTCGAGGGCGATCTTGAGATCGGCCTCGGCCTTGCCGATCGGGTTGTTGCAGCGTCCTCTCGGCCATCCGTTCTCCGGTGGCGGCGGCGGCTTGCCGGCATCGATCGTCGTGCCCAGGAACTTCTTCTCCGAACAGGAGTGCCTCTCCTCCACCCAGCCCACCGGCGCTTCCATCAGCGGCTTGCACTCGCCACTGCTGCCACGCACACAGGTCCAGCCGGTGAACACCTTTGACAGGCCGACGATGTCGTCCTTGGTGTACGTCGGGATCGGCTTGCCGTCGCCGTCGAGCTTGAGGCTGCCGTCGTCGTTGAGCTGTCTCAGACCGATGGTGAAGAGCTGCATGATCTCGCGGGCGAAGTTCTGGTCGGGCAGCTGACCATCGAACTCGAAGTTCTCCCGCGAGTTGCCGGCATGGGTGAGGTAGATGCCCATGTGCCAAGAGCGCGCCACGTGGTCCAGCAGCGTGCGGAAGTTGCCCAGGGCGTGGTCGCCCAGCAGATCCACGTACTCGCAGTAGGTGCCTGCCGGGGACAAGGCCAGCGGACCCGTGGCGATGCTGGTGACGAAGATCTGAGACCACGCCCACACCATGCGCTGGCGCAACTGGTCGTCACCGCGGACCGCCGCGGTGTAGAAGGCCGAGTTCAGGTGGTCGGTCTCGCCGGAGACCACGACGCCGTCGCTGCGTTTTCTGTTCAGCCGGCCGAAGATGTCGTTCTGCAGCGTGCAGTAACGTGCACCACGTGGCTTGGCCAGCTCTGCGTCCAGCCAGCGGCCGTAGCTCGAAGCCATGAGGCCGTCGATGTCGGTTCCGCGCGGCCCGAAAGTCGACTGGGCCAGGAAACGCGACGCTTCAGCGCGACTGGGTGGCACCGAGGTGACCAGCCCGGTCGCACCAGGTGGAGCACCCGCGCCCGGGGTCGATCCGCCCCCGCCACCCGGCGGGCTGACTGGTGCCACGGGCGGCGCCGCCGCCGGCGGGCTGTCGCCCGAGCCGCTGCCGCCGCAGCCCGCCAGGGCCAACGCCACCAAGCCCAGACTCCACCATCCGGTGCGGCCGCGGGCCTTGAACGATCCGATCACTTCCATGGTCCAACCCCAACGCCTTCGATGGCTGGTCAGCGGCCGACGGGCAATGCCCCGGGGCCGCGCGACAACGAACGGCTGCAGGTTAGGGACCTCTCTCGCCGGCGCCATCTGGCGCCTCGGCCAGGGTTTGTGTCGAGTGGTTCGGCCGCGCGCGGTGATTCGTGCCCTGGTTCACGCCGATGCGCTTGGGCGTGCCGTGGGCGCGGCCCCGGCGGTGGCGGAACCGATGGTTTCAGTCGGACCGCAGCAGACCGCGCCACACCGCGATGGCCGCGGCGTGCGTGCGCGATCGGGCACCCAGCTTGGCCAGGATCGAGGCGACGTGGAAGCGCACCGTCGACTCGCTGCGGAACGTGGCGTTGGCGATCTCGCGGTTGGAGTGACCCCGGGCGAGCAGGGTCAGCACCTCGCGCTCGCTGCCCGTCAGTCGCGACAGCACGGGCAGCGAGTCGGGCCGGGTCGTGCTGCCGTCCGCGCGGTCCTGGGTGGCGTCACCCGGGTCCGAGAGCGTCGGGCCGGCGAAACCGAGGAAGGACTGCACCTGGAAGGTCGCCCAGGCCGCCGGCAGGCGACGTACCAGCTCGGCTTCGAAGGCCCGCTGCACCTCGACGACACCCGCGGGCCCGGCGGGCAGGCTCAGCAGGGTGCGCAGCTGGCCCGGCCGGCCCCCTTCCGGCGGCTGGACCAGGATGACGAGTTGCAGCCCCGGCGTGTCGAACCCCATGGCGGCCGCCGCGGCGTGCCCGGCGGCTTGAAGTTCAGGCGTTGGGCCTTCGGAGGACACGGACCTACCTTGCGTGTTGATGATCCCCGATGGCTGGCCGCACGCGACCGCGGCGCCCGCATCAGGCCGGATCGCGCATTGCACCCGGCCAGCCCGCATGCGGCATCGTACGGCTGTACGGGTGGCGCAGCCGCCTTGTCGCCGGCTCAGGCCGGCCCCAGTCCGGGCAGGGGGGGCAGTGCGTTCAGCAGCGGCGTCACGCTCGAGGCCGGCATCGGCCGCCCGACCAGGTAGCCCTGGACCTCGTCGCAGCCCAGCGCGCGCAGCGCGTGCAGCTGCTCGGCCGTCTCCACCCCCTCGGCCACCAGGTGCAGGCCCAGGCCCCGCGCGATGCCGACGATGGCCTGCACGATCGTCGTGTTGCCGTCGCCCTTGAGGTCGTGCACGAAGCTGCGGTCGATCTTGAGCGCCTGCACGGGGTAGCGCTGCAGATAGCCCAGCGACGAGTAGCGCGTCCCGAAGTCGTCGATGGCCAGGCGCACGCCGCGTGCGCGCAGGCGTTGCAGCTTCTCGGCCACGCTGGGAGCGTCCTCGATCAGCATGCTCTCGGTGATCTCGATCTCCAGCGCACCGTCGGGCAGCAGGTGCCGGGCCATGGGGGCTGCCACGCGCTCGACGATGTCGTTGCGCGCCAGCTCCAGCGGCGACAGGTTCACCGCCATCCGCAGGTGCCGATGCCCCAGCGCGTGCCACAGCGCCAGCTGTGCGCAGGCACGCTCCAGCACCCAGTCGCTGAGCGCGCAGATCAGCCCCGATTCCTCGGCCAGCGCCACGAACTGGCCGGGCATCAGCAGGCCCATCACCGGGTGGCGCCAGCGGATCAGGAACTCGACGCCGACCACCCGCCCCTGACTCAGGCTGACCTGCGGCTGGAAGCAGGCCTCGAACTGGCCCTGCGCGATGGCGTGGCGCAGGTCGGACTCCAGGGCCAGACGCTGGCTGTGCACGGCGCTCATGTCCGCGTTGAACATGAGCCCGCCGTTGCGCCCGTTGTTCTTCACCTCGTACATCGCGATGTCGGCGCGCTGCAGCAGCTGCTCGGCGCTGCGCCCGTCGCGCGGGAAGGTCGCGATGCCGATGCTGGCCGTGGCGTGGAACTCGCGCCCGCCCAGCGCGAACGGGCGCTGCATCTCGGCCAGGATCTTCTGCGCGATCAGCAGCGCATCGTCGGCCTTGGTCAGGTCGGGCAGCAGCACCGTGAACTCGTCGCCCCCCTGGCGCGCCACGGTGTCGCCGGCGCGCACGCTGCTGCGCACGCGGTGGGCCACGCTGCGCAGCAGCTCGTCGCCCTGGATGTGGCCGTAGGTGTCGTTCACCAGCTTGAAGCGGTCCAGGTCGATGAACATCACGCCGACCATCTGGCCCCGGCGCTCGGCCTGCACCAGGGCCAGCTCGAGGTGGTCGCGGAACAGCCGGCGGTTGGGCAGCTCCGTCAGCTGGTCGTGCAGGGCCTGGTACTTGATGGTCTCCTCGGCGCGCTTGCGCTCCGTGATGTCGCGGATGACCCCGTGGCTGCCGACGAAGCGGCGCTGGCCGGGCGGCAGCGCGTCCTCGTAGATGCCCATCGAGCTGACGGTCGTGACGACATAGCGGTGCGCACGCGCGGCCTGCAGACCGGGGCTGTACAGCAGACGCAGCTCGACGTTGCGCGACGAGCGCTCGCCGCCGCGGCGTTCGGCGATCGCGAAGCGCGCCAGCGGCAGGTCGTCCTCGTGCACGATGCTGGTGTAGTGGCGTCCGAGCAGCTCGCTGCGCGCATAGCCCAGCAGCGTCTCGACGCGCGGGTTCACGAACACGAAACAGCCGAGCTCGTCGAGCGTGTAGACGATGTCAGGCGAGCTCTCCACCAGGAAGCGGTGCAGGCGCTCCGACTGCGCCAGCCGGGCCGTCATCGCGGCGTGCTCCTGCTGCATCCGAAGGCGGCGCAGGTTCTGCTCCACGCGCTCGGGCAGGAAGTCCAGGTCATCGGGCTTTCGCACGAAGTCCAAAGCCCCATGGCGCAGTGCGCGCACCGCGGCCTCCTGCTCGCGCTGCCCGGTGACCATGATGACGCCGGTCGCCGGGCGGTGCTCGGCCACCCAGTGCAGCACATCGAGGCCCGAGACGCCGGGCAGCCCGATGTCCAGCAGCACCAGCTCGTAGGCCTCTTCGCGCAGCAAGGCCAGCGCCTCCTCGCCCGACGGCGCCTCGACGATCTCGCGCTGCGGGCTCGACAGCAGCATGCGCAGGCTGGCGCGCAGCCGCTCGTCGTCCTCCACCAGCAGCAGCCGCACCCGGGCTGCTCGGGCTGGTGTGTCCGTCGACTGTGTGTGGACGCGAGGCTCCATCACGTTGCCGGTCTCTCCACCGTGGCCATCCCCATCTCCGCGGCCTGGGGCAGCAGCACGAAGAAGCGGGTGCCCCGCAGGGCCTGGCTCTGGCACACGATGTGGCCGCCGAGGCGGTCCACCAGGCCGCGCACGATCGACAGCCCCAGTCCGGCGTGCCCGCTGCGGCGGGCCGCGCCCAGCGGCTGGAACAGCGTCGAGCGCACGTCCTCCGGCAGGCCCGGGCCGTCGTCGCCGACGCACAGCTGCACGTAGAACTGCCCGTCCTTGAAGAGGTGGTCGCTCGTGCTGGTGACGACGCGCGAGCCCGGCCGCAGCGCCTCGGCCGCGTTCTTCCACAGGTTCAAAAGGATCTGGCGCAGGCTGTCGCGATCGACGCGCGCCAGCGCCAGCGGGCTCTGCAGATCGAGCACCAGCTCGACGCCGGCCCGGCCGAACAGCGTCTGGCCGTACAGCGCGCTGAAGCTCTCGATCGCCGTGTTCACGTCGAGCGAGCCCAGAGAGCCCGGCGCCGGCTCCGGCACCGGTTCGCCGAGCTGGCGGATCATGCGGCTCACGCGCTCGATCTCGTCCTGCACGAGGTCGAGCTCCTCGCCGATCGACACCCCGTCGGGCAGCTTGCGGCGGGCCAGGGCGATGTAGTTCTTGATCGTGCCCAACGGGTTGCTCACCTCGTGGACGGTCTGCCGCTCGCGCAGGCGCAGGCGCTCGGTGGTTGCGGCCTGGCGCTCCAGGTCCTGTTCGCGGCGCTGCCGCCAGGCCTGCAGGTGGTCGGACAGCAGCTCGGCAAAGCTGCTGAGCAGCAGGCTGCGCTGCTCCAGCCGCTCCAGTTGCCGGCGGCCGACCGGCAGCACCATCACGCCCAGCAGCGAACCACCCGAGCCCATCGGCACGCCCACCAGCCCGGAGCAGCCCAGCGCACGCGTCAGCTGCAGGTCGACCACGGACTCCGGCGTCTCGGCGTCGACCCGGATCGCGGAGCTGACGCGGCGCGTCTGCGCGGCGCGGCTGCACACGCCCGTCGCCGTGGGCCGCAGCTCCACCTGGAGGTTGCGGATCTGCGGCGGCTGCCCGGGCAGGGGCAGGGCCACCAGCATGTCGTGCGAGCTCGAGCCGAGCAGGAAGACGACATCGTCCACCCCGAACAGGATGCGTGCCGGCAGCCGAGCCGAGTCCAGCAGCTGCGGCTCGCTTTCGGCGGCCGACAGGTCCACCTGCAGCGGTTGCAGCGCCGCCATCGCGCTGACCACGTCGAGCAGCTGCTCGCGCGGCATCTGGGCCTGGGCCGGCGCGACCGGCGGCCGCCAGACGGGCAGCACACCCGGTGCCGACGTGCCCTGCACGCCCAGCACGCCGGCCAGCAGCGCCATCTGCGCCTGTGCCCGCGCGTGCATCTCCACCAGCCGTTGCGGCGCCAGCCCCACCAGGTGCGCCGCGACGTCGAGTGCATCTTCGGCGACCTGGCGGCCCCGCAGGGCCTCTTCGGTCGCATGGGCGGTCCACAGCACCCGGGTCAGCGGATCCGCCGTGGCCGCGACGTCGGCGGCGCGGTGGTGCAGCAGCACCGCGTCGGCCATGAACGAGGGCAGCCGCCAGCGCTCGATCAGCCACGCGCCGACGACCGCGTGGTCGGTCTGCATCGCGGCGCGCTCACCCCGGACCAGCGGCACCTCGTCGCCGTCGGCCGCCAGCAGCAGCTGGCCGTAGTCGGCGCCCAGACCGCCGAGCATCAGCAGCTCGCCGACGTCGTGCAGCAGCCCGCAGAGATAGGCCTCCTCGGGTTGGACGAGGCCGGTCTGCTGCGCGATGGACTGCGCCAGTTCGGCCACCACGATGGAGTGGCGCCAGAAGCCGCCCAGCTCGCAGGGCCGCATCCCGGGCAGGACGGCGAACACCTGGTGCACCGCGATGCTGGCCGCCAGGCTGTGCAGCGTGCGGATGCCGAGCATCTGCAGGCACTGCTTGAGGCCGCGCAGCTCGCCGCCGACGTGGAAAGCCGCGGAGTTGGCCACCGTGAGGATGCGCGCCGCGAGCGCAGGGTCGCGCCGCACCAGCTCGGTCATCTCGTCCATCGACGCGTTTTCGCGCCGCACCGTCTGCAGAAAGGCCAGCACGGCCTGCGCGGGGGCCGGCAGCTCGAGCGAGCGGATCGCGTCGAGGGTCTTGCGGGGAATCTCCGTCCAGGGGCGGGTCACGGGGGCAGGGGTGGTGGTGGTGTTCATCGTAGGCAACGCAGCGCTTTGGGGCCGCGTAGAACTACTGCGCGCGGCATCGCGGTCTCTGCAGGGGCCGCACCCCGGACGGACCGGCATCGGTCAGAAGAAGTGCTCCATGAATCCCTGGGTCCAGGCGTCTCCGAACAGGCGCGTCAGGATCGGCACGCCGGGCGAGTTCTCGCGGTGGTGCACGCGGTAGGTGGCCAGCCGCACGGCGTGCCGCAGTGCCGCATCGGGCCCGAGTTCGCGGGCCTCGGCACGCCAGGTGCCCCAGCGCGCGCCCACCTCGGCAGCCGCGGCCCAGAACGCGGCCAGCTGCCCGGCCTGCTGCGGGCGCAGGAAGATGTCGTAGCCGCTGCGGCAGGCCTCGTACCAGGGCGGCAGCGAGGCCGGGTCGACCAGAGCCCGGCGGCTGCGCGCCGCCAGCATGTCGCTGCGCACCGGCTCGGCATCGGCCGCCTGGCCGCCGAGCACCGGCGCGTCGATCACGGCGACGATCGTGCGGGCCCCCAGCGTCACGACCTCGGCCGCCAGCAGCGGCCCCGCACGCTGCGCCGGCGGGTAGACGAACAGCGTCTGAACGTCCACCTTCGGCCCCGTCAGCCGCATCCAGCGCCACTCGTCGCCGTCGTCTGATCGCCGACGCTCAGAGCGCAGCAGCAGCGTGCCGGTCTCGCGCTCGGCGCGGTGGCTCTCCCACGTGGTCTCGCCGGGCTCGCGGGGCCAGTCGCCAGCCTCGGGCAGCAGGTCCCGCAGCGCGAGGGCGTCACCGCCATCGCCGGGCGCCTGCGGAGGGTCGAGATCCATCGTCGAGTTCCTGCCGTCCATCACGACACGCGGGTCATCCGGTACAGGTGGTGCTGGCCGTGCCGATGCCGGCGGCTCAGCCGGCCGCCGCCGGCGCCTGCAGCACGGCCAGCAGCTCGGCGCGCCGCGCGGCGGCGTGCGCCACCGGCCGATCGGCGTGCTGGTAGAGGTGGAAGCCCCGCCACCGGTCGGGGGCCAGCGCCCCGCTGGCCGCCAGCGCCTCTCCGGCGCTGGCCAGTGCGAACGACGGTGCATCCGCCAGGTCCCAGAGCACCCGGAAGTCGGACACGCCGGCCAGGGCCGGCAGCAGCTGCGGCAGCTCGGCCACGTGCACCATCAGCACGATGCGGTCGTGGCGCGAGGCGGTGGATTCGAGCAGCGCCACCGCCGACCCCAGCGCCGCCACCGGCACCGCCGGGCGCGGTGCCAGTGCGATGGGCCAGGGCAGCCCGTGCACCGACTGCAGCACCTGGTCCAGCGCCGTGCCCGGCATCAGCAGGCCGGCCAGGCCCGGCCGCGGGCGCGGCACCGCCTCGAAGACCGGCTGGAGGTTGGAGTTCACCGCCAGTTCCACGACGGCGGCGTCCTGCAACTCGCCGATGCCGGCCTGGGCCAGGGCCTGTACCGCCCAGACGTGCGAGTAGATGACGGCGTGCACCGGTCGCCGCGTCATGGCGCAGACCCCTGCAGCGTCCAGAGGCGACCTTCGCGCCCGCCGCGCCCGCCGCGCCCACCGCGCCCACCGCGCCCACCGCGCCCACCGCGCTCGCGGCCGAGCACCGTGACGCCCGTGCCGTTCGGATGCGCGGCCAGGGCCAGCACTTCCTGCTCGAACGGCGGCAGCGGCCGCCAGTTCAGCGAGCGATCGACCAGGCCGAGGCGGCCGCTGCGCGCATCGACGAGCCAGAGCCCGGCCCAGCTGGCGACGACATGGGCCACGTCCGGCATCAGGCGGCGAGCCTGGCAGCTGCCGTCGGCGCCGATCACCTGCACCATCAGGCACTTGTCGTCCCCGAGGTCCAGCGAGGCTCCGATGAAGCCGTCGGCCAGCCGCGCCAGCGCGACCCAGGGGCCCGTCGCAGGCACGACGTTCAGCATCGAGCCGTCCATGCGGAGGATCTCCAGGCGCTCGTTGCACAGGCCGGTGCTCACGGCCACGCAGTGCTCGCCCAGCACGACGAGCGGCTGGCTGCCGTAGGTGCGTGTCGGCGCCGAGGCACACGGGCGGCCGTGCGGCCGCTCGAGGATCACCAGGCCCTGGCGGCCGAGCACCGCGATCCAGCGCGCGTCCACGGCCAGGGCCAGCGGCGGTCCCTCGCCGACCGGCAGATCGCAGACCGAATCCTGTGTGCCTGCGTCGGGGCGGCACAGCACCAGGCGCCCGTCGTGCACGCCGGCGAGCTCTCGGCCCGCCACCGACCACGGCGCACCGGGCCACGGGCCGCGCACCACGCGAGGTGCAAGCAGCGTGAACTCGCCGCCCGATACGGCTCCCACCCAGGCCCCGGACGGCCCCGCCAGCAGCTGCATCGGCCCGTCGCAGGCCACCGGGTCGGGCATCGGCACCCAACTCAGGGCCTGGGGCAGCGGCGGGTCGGCGCCGATGGCGGGTGCCGAGGCGGGTTCAGCAGCGGGTGCCGTAGCGGGTGTTGCCGCGCTGGCCGCAGCGGGCACGCGCCGGTCCAGGTGCAGCGAGTTCAGGGCCTGCAGCGCGACGTCGGCATCGGGGTAGCGGGCCTGCGGGTCCTTGTCGAGCAGCCGCGCCAGGAAGTCGCGCCAGCGGGCGTAGACCAGCTTTTCCAGCGGTGCCGGCCGCGACAGCTGTGCCCGCAGCACCTCGGCCACGCCGCCGTCGAACGGCAGGCGGCCCGTGAGCAGTTCGAAGGCGAGGATGCCGACGCTGTAGAGGTCGCTCGCCGGCCCGAAGCCGCCCTGGATCAGGCGTTCCGGCGCGCTGTAGGCCGGCGTGCCGGCGCTGGGCGTGCCGGCGCGGGCTTCGGCCAGCGTCATCGCGCAACCGAGGTCGGTGAGCAGGTACTGCGCCTCGTCACCGGCCCCGCGGACGAGCACGTTCTCGGGCTTGATGTCGTTGTGCAGGCAGCCGGCGCGGTGCAGCGCGGCAAGGGCCGAGAGCAGGTCGCGCAGCACCGCCTCGACGCGTGCCAGCGCGCAGGGCGCGCTGGCCAGCACCCGGCGGAGGTCGCCGCCATCGATGCAGGCGTAGACGATGCAGGCCTCGCCCGCGGGCAGGCGCAGCGTGTCCACGCAGGGCACCAGCCGCGGATGCCGTGCGCCCCAGGCCGCCGCCACCTCGCGCCGGTAGGCACCGTGGTGATCCGGCCGGAAGGCCTTCACGACGAGGTCCGCCCCGTCCGGCCCGGCCACGCGCCAGGTCGACGCGGCGCGGCGGTCGGCCAGCAGTCTGACGCGGCCGTAGCGGGCCTGCAGGGCCAGGCCGACCCGGGCTGTCGACGCCGGCGCCGGGGCCGTGCGCGCGTCGGCAGGCTCAAGGGGTGGCATCGCCCTGCAGCTCCTGCATCAGCCGCTCGAGGTCGGCACCGGCCCGCTGCTGCGCGGCGGCCAGGCGCTCGGGCGCGGTGATCACGAAGTGCGTGACCGAGGTCGCGTCCTGGCGCGGCGCCTCGATCTCGAGCACGTCGAGCTCGGCCTGGCTGGCCTGCTCGAGCAGGCCCAGCAGCATGCCCGCCACCAGGTGGTCCACGGGCCCGTCGACCTCGGCCAGGGTCTCGCGGAACAAGCTGCCGCGCAGCTCGGCGCGGAAGACGCCGTGCGTCTCGATGCCGTCGATGTGGACGAACATCCGGCCCCAGCCGTGGTAGGCGAAGTAGCTCTGCACGAGGTCGAGGTACTCGGCCACCGTCACCGACTCGAAGCGGCGCCCGGCCACCGTGCGCAGCTCGCGCTCCAGCGCCGTGGCCACCCGGCGTCCCCAGGCCCGGCCGCAGGACTTCATGATCACCGTCCAGGCTTCGCCCGCCTCGTGGTGCAGCGCCTGGTGGATGCCGCGGATCACGTCCGACGACAGGTACAGCACCTTGGCGCCGGCGGCCGACAGCACCGTGCCCTCGAAGAGGTCGAACGACAGGCTGTCGTGCCCGAACAGGCGCTCGTGCAGCGGCAGGCTCAGCGCCTGCGTCTGCGTCGAGGTCGCGTCGCGGGACACGGGGGAAGGACCCATCGCTCAGTCTCCGGCCAGGGTGTCGACGGCCTGCTGCAGGAACGGTTCGACGAAGGCAAAGGCCTCGGGCGACAGGCGTTCCTGGTA
The DNA here is from genome assembly GCA_027483705.1 of Rubrivivax sp. Classification (GTDB taxonomy): domain Bacteria; phylum Pseudomonadota; class Gammaproteobacteria; order Burkholderiales; family Burkholderiaceae_C; genus Rubrivivax. Next base: position 7,235 of record JAIXTY010000216.1, on the reverse strand, counting down.
GCCGATGCGCAGGCGGCTGTAGGTCTCGAAGATCGCCCGCAGGTGGGGCTTGAACGGCTGGGTGTCGAGCGTGTCGGCCTTGCCGAACAGCGTCTTGCGGCGGGGCTGCTCGCGGTCCGGGAAGTTGAGGGCCTGCAGCAGCGTCCTCAGCCACAGCAGCAGCTTGTCGCGGAACCAGGCCGGGTCGTTCATCAGCATCGCCAGCGTCGCATAACTGCTGACGCTGGTGACATCGCGGATGCACTTCACGCGGGCGTAGGCCAGATTGCGCTCGAACGGGTACACGGCGAGGATGTCGTTGACCACCTGCTCCACCGTGGCTGCCTCGGCCTGTGCGATCTCGCGCGCCGCCGCTGCGCGCGCGGCCTGCGCGGGCAGCACGCGGGCGTACTCGTCGAGTTCCTCCGGCGTCGGCTGGCGGTTTTCGCAGGCCTTGAAAAGCGCCGCCAGCAGCGGGTGCTGCCGCACGCTGGCGGTGGACGTGACGGTGGGCAGGCTCATGGGGACGCTCCGGTTGGCGCGGCGCGGCCGCGCCAGGGCAGGCGGCTGAAGAAGCCCGCCACCGCCACGCCTGCGGCGGGCTCGTCCATGCCCGCGGCGCGCCGGTCCGGCCGGCGATCACCGGCGGGCTGGAAGGGCAGCACCTGGGCCGAGCGGCCGGCCGCGGCGATCGAGATGTGCACGGCCCGCCGAGACCACGGCGCGCTGCGCAGCAGGTCCGTGGCGAGCCGCGGTGCCGGCTCGGCCGGCGCGGGCACCGGTTCGCCATCGGCCGCCACCGCGCCCCGGCGCGACCACGGCACACGCGCCAGGAACCCGGCCCACGGCGTGGCGGCCCCGCCGTGCGGCCGGGCGGGCTCGTCGAACGCCGGATCGGCTCGCTCGCGATCGCTGACCACCTCGATGTCGGTCAGCGTCGGCAGCCCGGTCAGCGGCACCGGCGTGAGGCCGGCGGGACCCGAGTCCACCCGCGCCGAGGTGGCCCGGGCGATGGCCCGCGCGAAGCGCTCCAGATGTTGCCGGGACAGGTTGCTCAGCATGGGCGTCACCGCGGTTCAGTCCTGGGTGTGGCCCAGGATCTCCTGGGCCGATGCGCCTTCCTGGCGCCAGAACTCCGCGGCGTTGACCTTCTTCTCGTCGCCGACGAGGAACTTGCACACGTCGTGGCCCATCGAGTAGCACTGGATCTCGATGCTCTGGCGGGCCCGCTTCTCGTACACGCTGAAGGCCCCGGCGAACAGGCCTGCGTAGAGGTGGCACACGGGCTTGCCGAGCAGCTTCATCGAGCGCGCGACGGCGGAGTTGCGGATCTCGACCACGGTGAGTTCACGGTCCTGGAACGACAGGTCCAGGCTCCAGGCCCCATAGCCGGTGATCGTCAGCGGCCACCACCAGCACTCCCAGACGAAGCGCGGGTTCATCTGCCAGATCTCGCGCCGACCGCCGCCGAACTCCTGCCGCATGCGATCGGCGAAGCGCTTCATGTCGCGCTCGGCCCAGGAGCGGCCGCACTGGTACATCATCAGCGCGCTCGTCGCCCCGACCTCCTCCTCGATGCCCAGGTGCAGGCTGCTGATGAAGCTGTCGCCGACGCGCGCCGCGCGCTGGCCGTCGCGCAGGTGCAGGGCCCCGCGCTCGTTGTCGTGGCGGAAGAACTCCTCCGGCACGAAGTAGTTGTGGTAGCCGCGGAAGCCGCCGTCGACCGGGTCGATGGCGTCGCTGGGCACCGGCTTGGCAGGGGTCGGGGCGGCCATGGTTGCAGGCAACTCCTTCAACGGCGGGTGGCGTCGACCACGGACAGCTGCCCCAGGTCGACGTCAAGCGACTGCAGCTGGTTGACGACCGAGCGCGTGACGATCTTGCCCTCGAGGATCAGCACACGGCCGCTCACCGGGTGCAGCACGGGCTCGGTGGTGCGGCGTCCGATCAGGGCCTCCAGCTGGCCGAACGATTCGACGTAGAGGCCGCCGGGCAGCTCGATCTGCACGCCCTCGCCCAGCACGTGCGACTGGCAGGCGAGCCGGCTCTCGGCCCCCGCGCCGGACAGCACCGACAGCGTGAGCGTCTCGCGCGGCGTCTTCGGCGTCAGCTGCTCGGCGCCGTTGACGACGCGCACGTGGCAGGTGGCGCACAGGCCGCGTCCGCCGCAAAGCATCTTCACCGGCACGCGCTTGCTGAGCAGCGCGTCGAGCAGCCGCTGCCGGGTCTGCACCTCGGCGGGCTCGGGATCGTGCCGGAAGCGGACGGTCTTCATCGTGTCACTCCGCGGCCATGGCGCGCCGCAGCGCGGCGTGGCGCCGGGCCGGGTCGCCACCCAGCAGGGCCACCACCTGGTCCGGCAAGGGCTCGCCGGCGGCCGGCTCGCACTCGCGCGTCAGGAAGTGGGCCAGCAGGCTGGGCTCGCTGCCGAGCAGTACCAGCTCGTCGTCCTCGTCGGCGTGGGCACGGCCCTCGCCGACGGCCTGCCGCTCGGCCCGCAGGCGCTCGCCGGCACGCACGGCTTCCAGCGCCTCGCGCAGCAGCGCCAGCCGCTCGATGCCACCGGCCGCAGCGCAGATGGCGGGCTCGCGCCGCAGGCCGTCGAGCCAGCAGGCCAGCGGGTCCGCACCATCGCCCGGCAGCGTCGCGAAGCGTCCGACCGCCCAGGCTCGCTGGGCCGCGCGCAGGCGCGGACTCGAGAACTCCGTGACCAGCAGGTGCAGCGTCAGGTCATGCAGGGCCTGGCGCTGCGTGGCGTCGAGCTCGAAGACCCGGCGCCGGAACAGCCGACGCTGCCCGAGCTGCGCCGGTGCCTGGTGGCGTGTGGCCAGCTGCCCGCGCTGCCGCAGATCCTGCAGCGCGTCGTCGGCGACGGGGTCGGTGCGCGTCAGCTCGGCCATGAAGCGCACGTCGGCCGGCACGGGCTCGGTGATGGCGTCGATGCGCCGCGCGGCGTCGGCCTGCCACCACAGGCTCCCGCCGTCGTCGCTGCCGGACATCGCCACGCTGGCCTTCTGCAGCGGCAGCAGGGCGCCGAACTCGCGCACGCGCGCCGCCTCGTGCATCTGCCGTGCCAGCTGCACCTGGCGGCGCGTCAGCAGCTCCGCGAAGGCCGGCGGCACCGCGTCGCCGAACAGCGAGGCCAGCGCCTGCTGACGCTCGGGCCAGCTGGCCGTGCTCTCGCGCTGGAACACGGCGCATGCGCTGAAGGCGCGCGACAGCACGGCCGTGCCGGGCACCGGCGCGTGGTCGGGCGTCATCGCTGCCGCCAGGAGCGACTCGACGCCGTCGCGCCAGGCCGTCTCGTCGTCGGGGTCCTCGCTGAACACCGCGACATCCGGCGGCAGGCAGCGGGCCATCACGCCCGCTGCCGCCTCGAGCTGCGCCGACAGGGCCATCCACTGCGCGCCCCAGCGGTACAGGGCCTGCTGCTCGGTCGGGTCGCCGTGGCGGCGGCCGAGTGCCTCGATGACGAGCACGAGCCGCCGCCAGGTCGAGCCGCGCGCCGCGGGCCGGCCCGCAAAGGCGTGCAGCACGGCCCGGCCGGTGTCGAGCGCCGCCGCGCTGGGCGCCTCGCGCCCCAGCAGCTCGGACAGCGAGCGCAGCAGCTCGCGCGCGGCCGCCGCGTCCCACAGCTCGCGGCCGGTTTCGGTGGGCCGGTGGGCCGGGCCGCCGTGCCGGGCCAGGATGTCGAGGTGGCGCGCGATGAAGCGCGCGGCGGCCACCTGGCGCAGCACCTCCCACCCGCGCAGCGCGAAGGCATGGAACACGAGCGCCGCGCCCGTGGGAAGCCGCGGTCCGACCTCGGCCTTCCAGGCCATCCAGCAGGCCTCGGCGCCCGACGGCCCGAGCCGGGCCAGCAGCTCGTGCAGCGCGGGCATGCGCGAGGCCCAGGCCTGTTCCTCGTCGCCCCAGGCGGCACAGCGCGCGACCAGCCCCTCGAGCACGGGCTGCAGGCTCGTCGGCGCCGCATCCCGGAGCAGCGCCGCGTGCGGGCCGAGCGGATGCAGATCCGCCTGCAGGCCCGCCGGCTCGGGCGGCCACGGACCGGCGGCCACGGGCCGGAAGCGCGCGTTGTCGTCGCCATCCGTACGCCCGGGGATGCCATAGACGCGTCGGAACAGCTGGCGCACCGTGGCCATCAGCCGGGCAGCCGACGGCCCCGACACGTGGAACTGCAGGGCCTGCTCGAGCCCTTGCAGCAGGTCGCGGATCGGCGCGTGCGGCACCTGGGCCGTGCGCCGTGCATGCGCCGCGGCCCACCACCACGCCAGCCAGGCCTCGGCTGCCAGCGGCTGCAGGCGCATCAGCACCAGGCGGCGCAGCAACCAGACCACCCCGCGCGCACCGAAGCCGAGTTCGGCCTCGTCGGCCGGCGCCAGCGCCATGGGCCGGGATGACGCGCCCATGCGCCCCCCCAGCTTCACGGTCATGTCGGCGATGGCCTCGGCGTCGTGCCACGCCGTCCGCATCGCGTTCCAGTGCGCGATCTCGGGCAACCAGGACGCGAGGCCGGCCGGCACCGAGCCGGGCAGGGCATCGGCCGGCAGGGCGGCGTCGAGCGCGGCCACCAGCTCGTCAGCCGGCACAACCGCGGAAGCGCCGACGGCGTCGAGCCACCAGCGGCCGAGCGCGTCGTGATCCGCCGCCCGGCCGTGCAGGCGGCGCGCCGCGGCCGCGCGGCACAGGATCGCATCGAGCAGGCCCGGTTCCAGCGCGCGCCGCGGCTCGGCCGGGGCCGGCCTCGCGGGCAGTGACGGTGCCCAGCGCACCGGGTGCCGCAGCTGGTCGCCGAGGATGGCCTCGAGGTCCGGCGCCGCCAGCCGTACGCCAGCCAGTCGCGGCCGCAACCACGGGTCATCGACCTCGAACGCGGCCAGGGCGGCGCTGATCTCGCGGTACCGCTTCCACACCAGCGGGTCCGTCGACAGGTCCAGGCCCAGGGCCACGGCGCGGCGCAGCATCTCGCGTGCGTGCGGCCCGTCGCGGGCACGCAGCCGGGCCTGCAGGCCGAGCCGCCACAGGGTCGCGAGCTGCTGGCGCAGGCGCGCCTCGCCGGCGGTGTCGCTCGTGCCTTCCACCAGCAGGCTCACCAGCCGCGCGATCCGCTCCTGCTGGGCATCGACCGCCTGCTGCAGGGCCTCGTCGGCCTGCAGCCAGGCGCCGAGCTCGGACGCGGCCTGGTCCAGCAGATCGAGGTGGTGGCGCTCCCAGGTGTCTCGCAGTCCCTGCGCCAGGCCCGTGGCCACGGCCGACAGGTGCTGCGCGCGCAGGCCCACCGCGCGCACCATCGGCGCGGCGAAGCGCTCGCGCCAGTCGCGGGCCAGGCGAGCTCCGGGGTGCTGAGCCAGCACGCCGTGCAACGCGACGAGATCCACGATCTGCGCCCGCCCGGCCGGCAGGGCCGCGCCGGCGCGCATCAGCGCAGCCAGGAACGGGAACGTGGGGATGGCCGCGATCAGCGGCTCGACCATCGCGTCGACGCCGGCCGGCCCGCCGGCGGCCAGGTTCTGCAGCGCGTCGTCGAGCCGCACGAGCAGCTGCTCCCAGGCGCCGACGCCGAGGTCGACCTCGGCCACGATCTGCTTCAGGAAGCGGACGACGAACTCGCACTGGCCGGTCAGCTCGTCGGCCACCGGCTCGCGCGCCGAGTTCTCGAACAGCGCCTGCAGGCGCGCGGTCAGCCGACGCACGGGCTCGGCATCGACGGGCTGGTTCTCCAGGCGCGCGACGGTGGCGCCCAGGCTCGTCGCGATCTCCGCGGCCCGGCCGCCCAGGCGCAGCCGAAGCTGGCAGGTGCGCGCGTGGCGCTGCGTGCGGTCCAGCGACTCGACGGCACAGAGGTAGCCGCGGTCGCCCAGCAGCGGCGCCAGGTGCACCAGCGCCGCCTCCAGCGGCCAGGTCCTGAAGAACGCCACGCCCGAGCCCTGCAGCCGCTTCGTGATGCCCAGCCAGTCTGCGGCCCGCGTGGTGTGCGGCTGCTGCGACCAGGCGTGAATCAGCCGCGCCCAGGCGAGCCGCGTCTCGGCGCCGGCGGTCATGTCGGCCGGCTGCTGCGCCGCGAACACCTCGCACCGCAGCAGCTCGGCCGCCAGGGCCACCACGGGCTGCGGCGTGGCGCCGGCCGCCGGCGTCTCCAGCAGGCGCTCGGTGTCTTGCAGCGCCACGCTCAGCAGCGAGGGGACTTCGAGGTTCGGGGGTGGGCGGGACATGGTCGTGAGCACGGTGCGCGTGGAGGGATCTTCGGCGCCGCAACGCAGCCGAAGACGGTAGATCTACCCATGACCCGACGCGAAATGTGCGGTCGCTGCAGGGCCCGCCTGGGCCTAACGTTGGAAGGGTTGAAACTGCTCTGACATGGGTCCATCGATGGCGACGCCGCTGCAGCACCTGCCGCCTCCGGCCCTGATAGCGCTGCGGGCGGGCACCGCCGACCGGCACCGCGCAGTCGACCAGCACCCCCGCATGCGCCGGCTGCTGGGTGCCTCGCCGAGCCTCGACGACTACGGCGATGTGCTGCAGTGCCTGCACCAGCTGCACGTTCGCTTCGAGCCCGCGATGCGGCGTGCCCTCGAGGCCGCGCCGGAGCCCCACGCGGGGTCGCACAAGCTGCCAAGCCTGGAATCCGACCTGCGGGCCCTGGGGCGCGCCGTGCCCGAGCGGCCCTGGCCCGAGGTCGGCGACACCGCGCCGCCCGGCACCATCGCCCTCGCCCAGCATGTCGGCACGTTCTACGTGCTCGAAGGGGCGTCGCTGGGCGGGCAGGTGCTGGCCCGGCACCTGGCCGCCACGCTGGGCCCGTCGGTGGCGGGTGCGCTGCGCTACTACACCGGCCATGGCGCGCAGACCCGCTTGCAGTGGGCGCGCAGCTGCGACAGCATCGCGCGCTCGTTGGTCGATCCGCCTGCGATCGATCTCGCCGTGCGGCAGGCCCTGCAGGTCTTCCGGGTGTTCGAGCAGCTGCTCGACGCCACCGATCCCGCCTGAACCGATGACAAACCCCGTTGCCTGGCCGCGAGACGCCCATCTGGACCCGGCACCCCGGCCGCGGGTCATCCTCATCGAGGACCACGACATCGTGCGCTTCGGGCTGCGCCGGCTGCTCGAGGAGTCGGGCACGGCCGCCGTGGTGGCCGACGCCGATCTCGTCGGCACGGCCCTGCGCTCGATCGAGACGCTCGAGCCGGACCTCGTGATCTGCGATCTCTCGCTGCCCGATTCGCGCGGCCTGGAGACCATCGGCGCCGTGGTGGCCG
>JAIXTY010000113.1 GCA_027483705.1 Rubrivivax sp. | reverse complement strand
ATGCGGACCTCGGGGCCCAGGCTGCAGATCCTGCAGTGCCCCACCGAACGGAGCCCGCCATGGCCCAGCGCCAGACGCTCGTCATCCTGATCGCCGTCGACGGCTCGCCGGCCTCGCTGGCGGCCGTGCGCCAGGCCATCGATCTGTCGCAGCGCGGCCTGGCGCTGCGCTGCGTGGTCGTGAACGTGCAGGTGCCGCCCACGCTGTACGAGGTGGTGCTGGCGCACGACCGCGAGCGCCTGGACGACGTGCGCGCCGCCGCCGGCAGCGACCTGCTGGCCCCGGCGTTCGCGCTGCTGGCCCAGGCCGGCATCGCGCACGACCACGATGTCGTCGGCGGCGAGCCCGCCGCGGCCCTGGCCGAGGTGGCCGAGGCCTGCGGGGCCGACCTCGTGCTGATCGGCGCGCGTGGCGACGGCAGCAGCAGCCACGCGCTGGGCCGCACGGCGCTGGCCGTGCTGGAGCACGCCACCGTGCCGGTGACCGTGGTGCGCGGCCCCGAAGCCGACACCGACACCGACACCGACCGCGACCCGGCCTGAGCCCGGCTGCCGCCCCGCGGGCATCATCGCCCGCATGCACGACTTCGCGGCCCTCTACGCCGAGCTCGACGCCAGCACCGCCACCGGCGACAAGGTGGACGCGCTGGTGCGCTACTTCGCGCGTGCCGAGCCGGCCGATGCCGCCTGGGCGGTGTACTTCCTGGCCGGCGGCAAGCCGCAGCAGCGTGTGCCCACCGCGGTGCTGCGCGAGGCCGCCTGCCACGAGGCCGGCATCGACGCCTGGCTGTTCGAGGAGTGCTACCATGCCGTCGGCGACCTGGCCGAGACCATCGCCCACGTGCTGCCACCCGGCCGGCCCGCCGCCGCCCGCGGCCTGGCGGACTGGATGCTCGAGCGCGTGCTGCCGCTGCGCGGCCTGCCGCCGGCGGAGCAGCAGGCCCGCCTGGCCGCGGCCTGGCGCGAGCTCGACACGCGAGGCCGTTTCCTGCTCGTCAAGCTCATCGGCGGTGGGTTCCGCGTCGGCGTGAGCCGGCTTTTGGTGCAGCGTGCGCTGGCCCGGCACGCCGGGCTCGATGCGCAGCTGGTGGCGCAGCGCCTGGTGGGCTGGACCGATGCGCGGGCCCTGCCCGATGCCGCGCGCTGGCAGGCCCTGGTGGCGCCACCGGGGCAGGGCACGGTGCCGGCGGGGCAGCCGTACCCGTTCTTCCTGGCGCACGCGCTGCAGGCCGCGCCCGAGAGCCTGGGCGACCCGGCCGACTGGCTGGTGGAGTGGAAGTACGACGGGATCCGTGCCCAGGTGGTGCGCCGCGCGGGGCGCTGCTGGATCTGGTCGCGGGGCGAGGAGCTGGTGACCGAGCGCTTCCCCGAGGTCGAGGCCGCCGCCGCGGCCTGGCCCGATGGCACCGTGCTCGATGGCGAACTGCTGGTCTGGCCCGACGCGGCCGCGCGGCCGGCACCGTTCCAGACGCTGCAGCAGCGCCTCAACCGCAAGACGCTGCCGAAGAAGCTGCTGGCCGAGGCGCCCGTTTGCTTCGTTGCCTACGACCTGCTCGAAAGCGAGGGGGTCGACCGCCGCGCCGAGCCGCAGGCCACGCGCCGGGCGCGCCTGGAGGCGCTGCAGCCGGGGCCGCGTCTGTCGCCGCGCGTCGAGGCCGCCGGCTGGGCAGGGCTGGCGGCGGCGCGCGCCGGCTCGCGCGAGCGGGGTGTCGAGGGCCTGATGCTCAAGCACCTCGGCGCGCGCTACGGCAGCGGCCGCACCAAGGCCGACGGCACCTGGTGGAAGTGGAAGATCGACCCGCTCAGCGTCGATGCCGTGCTCGTCTACGCGCAGGCCGGCCACGGCCGCCGCGCCAGCGTCTACACCGACTACACCTTCGCGGTGTGGAGCCGCCCGCCCCGCGACGCCGCCGAGGCCGCCGCGGTGGTGGAGGCCATCGCGCGGCGCGAGCCGCCGCCAGCGCCTGGGGCTGATGCGCTGCAGCTGCTGCCCTTCGCCAAGGCCTACTCCGGCCTGGGCGACGACGAGTTCAAGGCCGTCGACCGCGTGATCCGCGCCACCACCGTCAACCAGTTCGGCCCGGTGCGCAGCGTGCGGCCGACGCTGGTGTTCGAGATCGGCTTCGAGGGCATCGGCGCCAGCCCGCGCCACAAGAGCGGCGTGGCCGTGCGTTTTCCACGCATGCTGCGGCTGCGGCCCGACAAGCCGCTGCACGAGGCTGACAGCCTGCCCGTGCTGCAGGCCCTCGCGCGCGCGGGCGCGCGATCGGACGACGACGCGCCGACTTGAGGGCCCCGCGGCCCTGGGGCTTGTTCCCGCTCAAGTCGCGCGTCAGGGCGGCCGACAACCCGACTGTCCGGGTGGGAAACCCGGCCCCATCCACCGAACCCGGAGACCCGCCATGCACCTGTTTGCCCGTTTCGCCCTCGCCGCCACCGTCGTGATGGCCGGCGCCGCCCACGCCAACGACCCCAAGGCCACCATCGCCGACCTCGACGCCCGCCTGGCCAAGATCGGCGCGCCCAAGATCGACGGCACCGAGGTCGTCGCCGGCAAGACCGTGCCGGCCATCTTCTTCGGCGAGCGCAAGATCAACAACAACTACGACGTCGTCGACGCCGTGCGCAAGGCCCACAACGCCACGGCCACGATCTTCGTGAAGGACGGCGACGAGTTCGTCCGCGTCTCGACCAACGTGCTCACGCCCGAGGGCAAGCGCGGTGTCGGCACGGCCCTGGCGCGCAACGCCGCCTATGCCGCGCTCAGCACGGGCAAGTCGTTCTGCGGCCCGATCGACGTGCTCGGCACCGCGTTTGACGCCTGCTACAACCCGATCAAGGACGCCAGCGGCAAGGTGATCGGCGTCAGCTACGTCGGCCACAAGAAGTGATTCCCCGGGGCCGGCCTCGCGCCGGCCGACGCTTCCCTTTCGCGTGACCCGAGGCCCGAGATGACGAACAACAAGCGATCCCGCAACCCGCTGGCCGCCGTGGCGGCCCTGATCACCCGGTGGCCCGTGGGCCGCCAGCTGGCCACGGCCTTTGCGCTGGTGCTGGCGCTGTCGCTGCTGATCGGCGGCTTTGCGCTGTACAGCATGCAGCAGGAGAGCCAGCGCACGCGCGCGCTCGGCGAGAAGTGGCTGGCCAGCGCCGGCCATGTGGCGACGCTGCGCGAATCGCTGATCGCGATGCGCGACATGGAGGTCAAGCATGCCCGCGCCACCGACAAGAGCTACCACGGCGAGTACGAAGAGAAGATCACGGCCTCGGCCAAGCTAGTGGACCAGTCCCTCGCGGCGCTGAAGCCGCTGCTCGAGGGCGAGCAGGAGCTCGGCCTGATGGGCAAGATCGAGTCGGGCTGGGCCGGCTACCGCAAGGCGGCCGACCAGGTCGTCAAGCTCGGCCGCCAGGGGCAGCAGACCGACGCCGCCGACGTCTCCGACGGCGCGGCCTCGATGGCCATCGAGGAGGCGCTGCACCCGCTGGGCATCTTCGGCACCTACGTGTTCGACCGCGCGAAGGAGGCCGTCGAGGTCTCGGACGCATCGTTCAAGCGTGGCGCCGCCGTGCTGGGCGGGCTGCTGGCCGCGGCGCTGTTCGTCGGCTCGGCGCTGGCGTTCTTCATCACGCGGGCGCTGATGCGCCAGCTGGGCGGCGAGCCCGCCCGTGCCGCCGAGGTGGCACGCGCCGTGGCCGCCGGCGATCTGTCCAGCCGCATCGTGCTGAAGACCGGCGACGGCAGCAGCCTGATGGCCAGCCTCGACGCGATGCAGCGTTCGCTGTCCGACGCGGTGCGCAAGGTGCGCGACGGCTCCGAGCAGGTGGCCACCGCCAGCGTGCAGATCGCCCAGGGCAACAGCGACCTGAGCTCGCGCACCGAGCAGCAGGCCAGCAGCCTGCAGCAGACCGCCGCGACGATGGAGGAGCTGGGCACGACCGTGCGCCACAACGCCGACAGCGCGCGCCAGGCCGACCAGCTGGCCAAGGGCGCGGCGGCGGTGGCCTCGCAGGGCGGCACCGTGGTCGGCGAGGTCGTGGCCACGATGCAGGGCAT
>JAIXTY010000119.1 GCA_027483705.1 Rubrivivax sp. | reverse complement strand
GCTGCTGCGCGAAGTCCTGCGCCAGGCGCTGCAGCCGCTCCTCGAACAGCAGCACCTGCGCCGGCGCCAGGCGGCCGTGCACCAGCATCAGCGTCTCGCCCGGGCCGCCGAAGTCGCCGGCAAAGTAGTCGGCCATCGCGCGCTCGCGGAAGAAGCGCATCACCGGCCCGTCGGGCCGCCAGCGGAAGGCCTTGTCGAGCTTGAGCCGGTAGCGCAGCTGCGCGCCCGGGCCCTGGCGCAGCTCGATCAGCCCCAGCTGGTGCAGCGCCATCAGGCAGGCCGTGGCCTGCGGGCGGCTGAGCGTGTAGGTGGCCACGATCTGCTCCACGCTCCACTGGCTCATCACGCACAGCGCGGTCAGCAGCAGCTTGGGGTCGCGCACGACGGCCTGCTCCTGCGCCTCGGTGAGTTCGCGCCGCGGCGGCGTGGCCTGCGCCACCTGGCGCGCCAGCTCGGCGAAGTCCATGCGCAGCACGGCCAGCACCTCGTCGATGCGCGCCAGCGTCATGTCGCCCTTGGCGAAGATGCGCTTGACGCTGCTCTCTGCCAGGCCCAGCTCGGCCGCGAGCTGTGAGTAGGTGATGCCGGCGCGGCGCAGCTCGGCCTTCAGCGCGACGACAAGATCGTGGGTGCCGCTCATGGTGCGGGCTCCTTGCAAAGTATCGCCAGACGATACCGCAAGGCTCAAGGCGCGCCACGCCAACCAGGGCGATGGATACCGTGCGAGCCGCCGGGCAGGATGCGATCCATGTTCAACGACGCCGCACCGCCGGCCCCGGTCATGCAAACCGCCCTCCGTACCGTCCGCCACGACACCCGCGCCTGGAAGCTGCAGGTGTGGGCCAGCTTCGGCATCGCCGTGTCGCTGGCCGGCATCGGCCTGGCGTGGCTGCCTGGCGAGGACCTGGACCGCGCGTTCATGTTCATGGGCTACCTGTTCACGCTGTCCAGCGCCTTTGCGCTGGCCAAGCATGTGCGCGACAACGAGGCCCGGCGCGTCGACACGCCGATGTGGAACCTGGTGGTCTGGAGCGGCTTCGCGCTGGCCATGGGTCTCACGGCCTGGGGCCTGTGGCGCATGGGCATCAACCCCACCTACAAGGCCTTCCTGGGCGTGAGCTGGCTGTTCCTGGTGAGCAGCGCCTTCACTCTTGCCAAGACGCTGCGCGATGCGCACGAGGCCGCGCTGGCTGACGCCGTGAACGCCGCCCGCAGCGAGCACCACGCCCGCAGCGAATGAGCCCCACCAATCACGACCGGAGCACAGACATGTGGAAGCAGCTGATCGTGTCCGCGGCCTGTGCCGCGTTGCTGGGCGCCGGCATGGCCGGCCCCGCCCGGGCCCACGGCGGGCTATCGGAGGCCAGCGCCTTGTCGATGCTGCCGCTGGCGGTGTCGGTGGCCGCGCCGGCCCTGGTGCTGTCGGCCGGCGTCGGCCTCACGGTGGTGGCGGTGGAAGCCAGTGCCACCGGCACGGTGTGGGTGCTGGAGCGGGCGTCCGATGGCGCACGGGCCAGCGTCACCGTCAGTGGCGCAGTGGTCGGCGGCGCCTCGCTGCTGGTGGGCGCGGCCGTCACGGTGACGGCGGTGTCGGCCGGCTGGGTGCTGTCGGCTGCGGGCCAGGTGATCGCCTTCGTGCCCAACGAACTGGGCAAGGCGCTGCTGCACAACGAGCGGATCACGCGATGAAGCGCGCCCTTCTCATCGTGGCACTGGTGGTGGCCGCCACCACCGCGCAGGCAGGCCGCCCCTGCGAGCCCTGGCGTCCTGGCGTGCACGACGTGGTGCAGGCACTCGACTTGGCCACCCGCACCGCCAAGGCACTGGACGCCACCGGCGCGAAGGTGGTGGTGATCGCCCGCGCCGGGCAGGACCTCTCGCGCTGGCGGCTGCGCTACAGCCACCTCGGCTGGGCGGTGAAGACGCCGCAGGGCTGGCGCATCGTGCACAAGCTCAACCACTGCGGCAGCGCGCGCGCTGACTTGTATCGTCAGGGCCTGGCCGAATTCTTCATGGACGACCTGCACGACCCCGTTGCCGCCTATGCCGTGCCCACCGCCGCCGTGCAGGCTGCGCTGGCTCCGCTGCTGGCCGATGATTTCCGCGCTGCGCAGTTGCACGAGCCGGCCTACAACATGGTGGCCTACCCCTGGGCGCAGCGTTACCAGCAGAGCAATCAGTGGGCGCTCGAGACGCTGGCGCTGGCGCTGGAGCCTGGCGCCGGCAGCCGCGCACGCGCCCAGGCCTGGCTGCGCTTCAAGGGCTACGAGCCCACGGTGCTGCGCATCCCCGCCTTCACGCGGCTGGGCGCGCGGGTGGGCAGCGCGCACATCGCCTTCGACGACCACCCGAACGCGCTGCGCTACGCCGACCACATCGAGACGGTGACGGTGGACTCGGTGTTCGCCTGGCTCGAACGCGCGCAGCTCGCCGGCCGCGTGTTGACCGTGCGCTGAGACCCACATGAAACGCCGCCACCTGCTCCTGGGCTGCTGCGCCGCGATGGGCGCCGGCCTCTTCACCGGCCTGGGCCTGCGCGCCGCCGGGCCGCTGGCCAACCCCTGCCGCGGCACGCTGCCGCCCGAGTTGGCGAACCACCCGCTCGTTCGCCAGGCACTCGAAGGCATGGACCTCACGCGCCTCGTCGACACGCACGCCCACCTGCTGGGCACCGGCGACGGCGGCAGCGGCTGCAGCGTGCACCCGAGCCTGCACCAGTGGTGGCAGCCCAAGGAAGTGCTGCGCCGCAAGGGCATCCTCAATGCCGCCTGCATCGACGAAGACGCCGTGGCCTCGATCGACCACGCCTACGTCGAGCGGCTGCATGCGCTGGCGGCGGATTTCCCGACCGGCGCGCGCTGGTGGCTCTTCGCCTTCGACCAGGCGCACGACGACGCCGGCCGGGCCGTGCCCGACTGGAGCACCTTCCACGTGCCCGATGCCTACGCGGCGCAGGTGGCCCAGGCCAGCGGCGGCCGCTTTGCCTGGGTGGCCTCGATCCACCCGTATCGCGGCGATGCGCTGCCGGCGCTGGAGGCCGCGCTCAGCGCCGGCGCCGTGGCCGTGAAGTGGCTGCCCAGTTCGATGAACATCGACCTGCGCGACCCGCGCTGCCGTCCCTTCTGCGAGCGCCTGGCGAAGGCCGGCGTGCCACTGGTGGTGCACAGCGGCGAGGAGAAGGCCGTGCCCGGTGCGCACCGCGAGGAGTTCGGCAACCCGCTGCACGTGCGCGCGCTGCTGGCCCACGGCGCGCCGGTGATCGTGGCGCACTGCGGCTCGCTGGGCCATGCCGTCGACGAAGACAAGCCCTCGAAGCCCACGGTGCCGGCCTTCGATCTCTTCGCCCGGCTGATGGACGAACGCGCCCACGAAGGCCGCCTGTTCGGCGATCTCTCGGCCGTGTTCCAGCGCAACCGCACCGACGCCGTCTGGCAGGCGCTGCTTGCGCGCGAGGCCTGGCACGGCCGCCTGCTGCACGGCTCCGACCACCCGCTGCCCGGCGTGATGCCGCTCGTGAGCTTCAAGCGCTTCATCCGCGCCGGCTTGCTGGACGAAGCCGCCGCCGCGCCGCTGCAGCGGCTGCGCGAGCACAACCCGCTGCTGGCCGATCTCGTCATCAAGCGCACGCTGCGCCACCAGGGCCGCGGCCTGCCGGCCGCCGTGTTCGAGGGCCGCGCGCTGGACACTCTTGCATCCTTCCGGGCCCGCCAGGGCACTCCCGCATGAGCCACCCCAACCAGTCCGCGCTGCTCGGCCAGGGCCGCTTCGCCCCGTTCTTCTGGGTGCAGTTCCTCGG
>JAIXTY010000189.1 GCA_027483705.1 Rubrivivax sp. | reverse complement strand
TGCCGTAGCGGGTCAGCTTGAGCGAGGGGTTAGGCCGCACTGTAGCCGGAGCGAGCGCGGGTTGGACGGGCGGAATGACAAAGCTGCCACGCGTGCCTGCGGCGTTGGGTATGTCCAAGTGCCAAGTTGAGCCTCGATGCAGGCCAAGGAGGCCAAGGGTCATTACTGGCTGGTTGAGCGCAGGGAAGTTGCCCAACGCGCGCGGTGACAATGCTCACGAGAGCACGTGATCAGGCTTGGTCCGATTGCCGAGCTGGTACCCGCGAAGCGCAAAGACTGCGTACTTCTGGTTCTTGCCGCCTCAGCGGCCCCACATACAAACCTGGCTGCGCTGAGCGAGCTGACGCGAGGCGGATCCGGAGCGCAAGTGCACCAGCGAGCTTTAGCCGGATGTGCGGCCTAACGTTCGAGTTAACCCTGACCGCGGAGGCAGGCGCTGTAAGGCCGGGCAACGACGATGGTACACACTGGCGATGCCCGGCCTTACAGCGCCTGCCGTAGCGGGTCAGGGTTGAACGAGGGGTTAGGCCTCACTCGGCACCTGCCCCGAGAAGAATGTGAAGCCTCTGTTTGGGGTTGTGAACCACTTGAAGAAATTGGAAGCGCCGACCTCTGACACAGAAAGCGCAAGGCTGGCCGCGCTTGGTTGATTGGAGTATTCGGGTCTCTTCCACTCAAGGCGAACCAGCTCCAGAGCTTTCTTCTCGGCGGCGTGTGCCGTTGCTGCGTAGACCACTCGAGTGGTGAAGAAGCCGGCAATACTAGGGCTCGTGCCTTCCCCCGGAATTCTGAGGTTGGTTCCTTCGACGAGCACTCGGTAGAAAGCCATTGATAGGACGTGATGCGGTCTGTTGGAAGATCGTTCGCGTACTGGACGACTGCCTTTGGGGTTCTCTACCCGCGCAGTGGCTTTGGTTGTGAGGCCTAACGTTCGAGTTAAGCCGCCCGCGTAGGCAGGCAGCGTAAGCCTGGTACGCGATGATGCACCATGTGCCGCGGACCAGGCTTACGCTGCCTGCCGTAGCGGGTCGGCTTGAACGAGGGGTTAGGCCTCACCGGCGGTGCGCATGTGCACGACTGTGCCGACAACCAGTGCGACGGCGGCCAGGATGTCAGCCTTGACGACGACAGACAACGCAGGGTTGTACCCGCCAACAGATACAGCCAGAGCAAGAAACGCTGCGACGCTGACCCACCCTGCAACCAACGCGAGGCCATGAAGTGAGCGATGGAAGGCGGCATAGGCAAGAAACGCCGCCAACAAGCCGAAGAGAACAGCTCTGTGGCGCAAAAGTATCTCGAGGTTTGGGTCTTGCACGGTGATGCCATACAGCGCGGCGACTTTGGCGGCGCTCAAGACCCCGATGAGTGGGAGCGCGTGGATGATGGCTACGACGAGCAGACAGACTGGGACGACGAATCGCATGGTCAGGTTCAGCGGGCTTGAAAGGAGCGAGATGCTCTCTCGCGCACCAGGAACTGACGATGACCTGTGAGGTAACGGGCGTGGTTCGTGAGTCCTAACGTTCGAGGTAACCTGCCCGCGTAGGCAGGTGCTGTAAGCCCGGACTGAGACGATGGTACTTCTGGCTCAGGCCGGGCTTACAGCGCCTGCCGTAGCGGGTCAGGTTGACCGAGGGGTTAGGCCTCGCTGTTGTGCGCAACAAGCTCATGAACACACAAGTTCCAAAACCTCGTCTCCGTTCGCGTCGAGGGAGCCAGTGCTCTGCCACCCGAGGTGGCGGTAGAAGCCGTGGGAACGGACTGTTGGATCAGGCGAGCAGCCAAGGAAGAGGCGCGTGTGGCCGCGACCCTTGAGTAGTTCGACTAGCAAGGAGAGCAGTCGTTGGCCGACACCTTGGCCCTCATAGGGCGGAAGAACGGCTAGAACGAGTACCTCCCCGGTGCTGGAGCTTCCGAACGAATACCCGATGACCTGTGCGCCGGAGAGCGCGATGAACCCTTCGGTTTTTCCGGTTCGGATGTCTTGCGCCCAGGACTCGGTTGTGATTCCGAAAGCGCGCAGAGTGTCGACTGTTATGGGGTTCGAACGGGTCTGGCCGCGCAGCTCAATGTATTGAGCTGAAAGCTCGGCTGGGGCAGGCCTGTATTCAATGGACATGGCGCGCACGGGTGCTGGATGCGAGGCCTAACGTTCGAGTTAACACTGACCGCGGAGGCAGGCGCTGTAAGGCCGGGCAGCGACGATGGTACACACTGGCGCTGCCCGGCCTTACAGCGCCTGCCGTAGCGGGTCAGGGTTGAACGAGGGGTTAGGCAGCACTCGTGCAGCAGTGATAGCGCGTGTACTCATGGCGGCTACTCGTTGACCTTGGCGCGACCTGACTTGACCGACGACCGCTGAGCCTTGCCTTCTAGGCGCCGTTGCCTTGAACCAAAGGTTGGCTTCGTGGGCTTGCGGCGCTTTGGGACGTGTGAAGCCTGTTCTATAGCGTCTTGCAGACGAGCCAATGCTTCGGCCTTGTTGCTTTCGAGGCTTCGACCACCCTGGGCCTTGATGACGAAGACTCCGTCTCCGGTGATTCGAGTGTCCGCGCTTGCAAGAAGGCGCTCCTTCACTGCGTTAGGCAAAGCGGAGGTTGCGATGTCGAACCGCATGTGCACTGCGTTGGACACCTTGTTCACGTTGTGGCCACCAG
>JAIXTY010000075.1 GCA_027483705.1 Rubrivivax sp. | reverse complement strand
GCGAACGCGCGCTGGCCAGCATGTGCAGTTCTGGGTTCAGCCAGTCCAGCGAGGGCCCGCCCTCCTTTGCGGACACGATCTCCACGGTCTGCCCGGTCTGCAGCGGGGTACTCAGGGGGACCATGGCGCCGTCCACACGTGCGCCACGGCAGCGATGGCCGAGGTCGGTGTGCAGGGCGTAGGCGAAGTCCACCGCGGTGCCGCCTGCAGGCAGGTCCACGATGGCCGCCTGCGGGGTGAACACATAGATGCGGTCCTCGAAGCCCGGCGCGGCCTGGTCCACGGCTTCGCGCTCCCAGGCCAGCAGCTGTTGCAGGACGGCCTTGCGGGCCTGCGCCACCTGCTCTTCGAAACTCCCGACCGCACTCACCCCGGCATAGCCCTTGGCGCCTGCCTCCTTGTAGGCCCAGTGGGCGGCCACGCCGAATTCCGCGTGCTCGTGCATGGCCAGCGTGCGAATCTGGATTTCCACCGCGCGGCTGGATTCGTCCTGCACCACGGTGTGCAGGCTCTGATAGCCGTTGGGCTTGGGGCGGGCGATGTAGTCGTCGAACTCGCCGTCCACCGGCCGCCAGGCCTCGTGCACGCGGGCCAGCACCGCGTAGCAGGCCGCCACGTCGTCGACGATGACGCGCAGCGCACGCGTGTCGAACACGCGCTCGAAGGCCAGGCCCTTGCCCTGCATCTTCTTCCAGATGCTGTAGAGGTGCTTGGGCCGGCCCTGCACGTCGGCCGCGAAGCCGGCGCCAGTCAGCACGGCCTGCAGGCGCTCGCGCGCCGCGCGCACGCTGGCCTCGCGCTCGCGGCGGGTCTGGTCCACCTGGCGGGCCACGGCCTGGTACTGATCGGGCTGCAGGAAGCGGAACGCCAGATCCTCCAGCTCCCACTTCACCTGCCAGATGCCCAGCCGGTTGGCCAGCGGCGCGAACACCTGCTGCGTCTCGGTGGCCAGCATGGCCGGGCACGGCGTGCGCGAGGCCGCGAACCAGCGCATCGTCTGCAGCCGCGAGGCCAGGCGCAGCAGCACCACGCGCAGATCGCGCGAGAAGGCCAGCAGCATCTTGCGCACGCGCTCGGTCTGCTCGGCGCGCGCACCGGCGTCGAGGACGGTGTGCGCCGCACGCGCGGCGCGCTGCACCTGCACCAGCTGCCGCGTCAGCGTCACCAGGCTGGCGTAGCTGGGGCCGAAGGCCTTCCGCACCACCTCTTCCGGGCGCTGCAGGTAGTCGCCGGCGTAGACGAGGTAGGCCGCGGCCACGAGCGCCGGCGCGGCACCGATCTGCCGCAGCACCGCGGCCACGCCGTCGGCGTGGGCCAGCGCGTCCTCGCCGGTGTCCAGGCCCTGGCCGGCCAGCAGCGGCTCGGCGAAGGCGCGGGCACGCTGCACGGGGTCGACGCCCTCGGCAGATCCCGGCGTTGCGCCATCAGCCGGGCCGGGCGCCGATTCGGCGCTGGCCAGGTGGACGATCGCCGCCGCGCCGTCCTGCGGCGCGCCGGCGGCGTCGCCCCCGGGCTTCACGTCTCGGCGAGGAAGCGGCGCACAAGCTCGCGCTGGTCGGCCGCCACCAGGGTGGGCGCGTGGCCCACGCCGGGCAGCTCGTGCACGCGGCAGCGCGGGCCGCGGGCGGCCATCGCGGTGGCGCTGGCCGGGCTCAGCAGGTCGCTTTCGGCGCCGCGCAGCAGCAGCGTCGGGCAGCTGATGCGGTCGTACAGGTGCCACAGCATCGCCTCGCCAGCAGCCGCCGTCTCGGGCGTGGCAGCGCGCACGGGCACGGCGATCGCGGGGTCGTAGTGCGGCTTGAAGCCAGCCACGCGGCCGCCGGGGCCGTCCTGCTCGGCGGGCACCAGCTGGTGGCGGGTGAGTTCCAGCCATTGCTCGCGTGTGTGCGGCCCGAAGCCGCGCGAGATGCTCCACAGCGCGTCGGCGGCCTCGTCGACCGTGCGCCAGAACGCCGGCACGCCCAGGTAGCCCAGCACGCGCGTGATGAAGCCCGGCTCGATGACCGGCCCGACATCGTTGAGCACCAGGCGCGTGATGGGCGTGCCCTGCTGCGCCGCCAGCGCCAGCCCGATGAGGCCGCCCATCGAGGTGCCGACCCAGTGCACCTCGGGCACGTTCAGCCGCGCCACCAGCGTGACCATGTCGGCCAGGTAGGTGGGGATGCCGTACAGCCGCGGGTCGAGCAGCCAGCCCGAGCGCCCGCGGCCCACGACGTCGGGGCAGACCACGCGCCAGTCGCTGCTGAGATCGCGCGCCAGCGTGTCGAAGTCGCGCCCCTGCCGCGACAGGCCGTGCACGCAGACCACGACCCGCGGGTTGGCCGGGTCGCCCCATTCCCAATAGGCCATGCGGTGCAGCCCGGCCGGGCTGGCGCAGGTGACGTGGTGAAGGCGGGGCTCGGCGACGTTCATGGCCCCGATGCTAGCGAGGCGACAAGGTGACGCTGCCGCTGACCGAGGCCGAGACCGTGGCCTTGCCGGCTTCGGTGGGCAGCGATTCGTCGCCGGCGGCCGCCATCGCGCTGGCCACGCGCAGGCGCGGCAGGGCCACCGCCACCGGCGAATCGGTCTGCACGGCCACCTCGCGCAGCGACCACGCCGCAAAGCCGAACTGCCGGCTCACCTCGTCGGCCCGCACGCGGAAGCGGGCGATGGCGTCGGCCACGACCTGGGCCTCGACCTTCTCGCGGGCCTCGCGCGAGAGCGAAAACGCGGTGCTCGCCACGGCCAGCGTCTGGATGCGGCCGGCCAGCGCCGCCACGGCGGCCGTGTCGCGGCCCTGCAGCAGCAGCTCGGCGCGGCCCTGCCAGCCGCTCATGCGGCCGTCGCGCCCGTAGCGTGGGCTGAGCGAAAAGCCGCCGGTCTGCACCTCCAGGTCCTGCGGCGCGCCGGGCCGCACGGCCCGGCGGGCCTCGGTCAGCGCGGCATCGAGCGCCTGCTTGAGCTGGGCCTGCAACGCGCCGGCCTCGGCACCGTCGCGCGTGGTGGCCAGCACGACGGTCAGCCAGTCCTGCGGCACCTGCACCGAGGCGCTGGCCGACAGCGACACCACGTTCTGCGGCGGTGGCTGCACCTGGGCCGCGGCTGCGGCGGCGGCCAGCAGCCCGGCGACGAGGATGCTCAAGGGGCGGGCCTGGGTGCGGGGCATGGGCGTCTCGAAGCGTGATCGGGGCCACGAGTGTGCGCGAAGCCCCCCACGCGCCGGCCGGCCCGGCGCGGCGGAAAGATTTGTAACAGCGGGTCAGGAGGGCTCCGGACCCGGGTGAGCCGAGGCGACCCGGCTGTAACAATGCCGCTGTTACAAATCGGGAGTCCCACCCATGAGCCCCACGGCCACCGCCCGCCCCGACCGCATCGTGGTCGTCGACGACGACGCCCGCATCCGCGACCTGCTGCGCCGCTACCTCAGCCAGGAAGGCTTCGACGTGCTGCTGGCCGAGGACAGCAAGGCACTGAACCGCGTGCTCACGCGCGAGACCGTCGACCTCATCGTGCTCGACCTGATGCTGCCCGGCGAGGACGGCCTGAGCATCTGCCGCCGGCTGCGTGCCGGCAACGACCTCACGCCGATCATCATGCTGACGGCCAAGGTCGAGGACGTCGACCGCATCGTCGGCCTGGAGGTGGGCGCCGACGACTACCTGCCCAAGCCCTTCAACCCGCGCGAGCTGCTGGCGCGCATCCACGCCGTGCTGCGGCGCCGCCCCGCGCCCGAAGCACCCGGCGCGCCGAGCAAGGAGCAGCAGATCGTCAACTTCGGGCCCTTCGAGTTCGACCTCTCGCTGCGCAAGCTCAGCAAGAACGGCGAGCAGATCGCGCTGACCACCGGCGAGTTCAGCATGCTCAAGGCGCTGGTGCGCCACCCGCGCCAGCCGCTCTCCCGCGACAAGCTGGCGCAGCTGGCGCGCGGCCGCGAGTTCGAGCCCTTCGACCGCAGCCTCGACGTGCAGATCAGCCGCCTGCGCAAGATGCTGGAGCCCGATCCGGCACAGCCGCGCTACATCCAGACGGTGTGGGGTGTGGGCTACGTGTTCGTGCCCGACGGAAGCAACTGATCGCCCGACGTGCCCGGCGCACCCGGCTTCAGCCTTTTCTGGCGCACCTTCATCCTGCTGGCCCTGCTGCTGGCCGGCGGCGTGTTCGCGTGGGTCCAGACGCTGCGCGCGTTGGAGTTCGAGCCGCGCGCGGTGCAGGCGGCGCAGCAGATCGCCGGCCTCGTGAACCTGTCGCGGGCGGCGCTGTCGCACAGCGACGGCATCAACCGCGTTGCGCTGGTCAAGACGCTCGGCCAGCAGGCCATCCGCGTGCTGCCCCGTGAACCCGCCGACCGCTTCGAGCCCTACGAGGAAGACCGCTTCTCGCGCCGCGTCGGCGCCGAGCTGCGCAGTGCGCTGGGCGGCGAGGCGGTGGTGGCGCGCAGCGTCAACGGCCAGGCCGGCCTGTGGGTGGGTTTCACCATCGAGAAAGACCGCTACTGGCTGCAGGCCGAGGCCGGGCACGGGCCGCAGCTGGCCTTCGGCACCTGGGCCATCTGGATCGGCATCGCGCTGCTGGCCACGCTGCTGGGCTCGGTGGCCATCGCGAGTCTCATCAACCGCCCGCTCAAGCAGCTGAGCTTCGCGGCCAGCCGCATCCGCGAGGGCGATCTCGATTCGCGCCTGGACGAGAACACGCCCACCATCGAGATCCGCGAGGTCAACCGCGGCTTCAACCGCATGGCCCGCGAGCTGGCCCGCGTGGAGGAGGACCGCGCCGTGATGCTGGCCGGCATCAGCCACGACCTGCGCACCCCGCTGGCCCGCCTGCGCCTGGAAACCGAGATGAGCGTGGCCGACGAGGAGGCCCGCCGCAACATGGCGATGGACATCGACCAGCTCGACGCCATCATCGACAAGTTCATGGACTACGCGCGGCCCGGCGAGACCGAGCTGCACATGGTGTCGGTGGCGCAGTTGCTGGAGCGCTAGATGGCCGGCTTCCGCGACACCTCGCAGATCCGCATCAGCTCACGTGTGCCACCCGACCTGGTCGTGCTGGCCGATGAGACCGAGCTCGGCCGCGTGTTCCTGAACCTCTTCGAGAACGCCCGTCGCTACGGCCGCGGCACCTACACCGGCCTGGCCGAGGTGCACGTGAGCGCGCAGCGCGCCGGCCCCTGGGCCATCGTCAGCGTGCGCGACCAGGGCCCGGGCGTGGCGCCCGAGAAGCTGCCGCAGCTGACGACGCCCTTCTTCCGCGGAGACGCCGCGCGCACGGCGGCCACCGGCGCCGGCCTGGGCCTGGCCATCGTCGAGAAGGCCATGCAGCGCATGGGTGGCACGCTGGAGCTGGCCAACGCGCCCGAAGGCGGCCTCGTGGCGCACCTGCGGCTGCAACGCGCCGAGGTGCCGGCCGCGGCGGTGCCGCGCGTGCAAAGCGCACGAGACGGCCGGGCCTGAGGCCGCCGGCGGCGCGCCTGCGCGCCGGGCCCGGGCGCCGCGCCCTCAAGTTCTGCGCGCGTGCGTCGAGATCTGACGGATGCCTCCGCAATCGTTGCCTGCCACGGTCGAGTCCGTGGGCGCCGCCTACTGGGCGATGCTGCAACGCATCGCCGTGCTGGCTGCGTGCGTCGACACAGGCTTCCTGGTGCTGTACAGCCTGTTGGGCGCCAAGACACTGGCCCTGATGAACCTGGGCAGCATCGCGCTGTACCTGGCGGTCTGGTGGCTGCTGCGGCTGCGCTGCAACAGCCTGGCCATCGCGCTCGTGTGGATCGAGGTGCTGGGCCACGCCGCGCTGGGCTCGCTGCTGCTGGGCTGGGACAGCGAATTCCACTACTTCCTGCTGCTCTTCGTGCCGGCCATCGTGGTGGGCGCCCCGGCTCGGCGCGCCGTGCCGATGATGGTGCTGCTGCTGGCCTGCTACGCCGGGCTGTACGCCGCCTGCGAGACCTGGGCCCCGCTGAGCCCGCTGCCACCGCTGCAGCTGGAGATCGCGCGCTGGGTCAACATCCTGCTTGCCTTTGCCCTGTTCTACGCGACGGCGGCCTTCTATCGGCAGCGCGTGCGGGCGGCCGAGCAGCAGCTGCGGCGGCTGGCCCGCGTCGACGCGCTGACCGGCCTTTCCAACCGCACGCACTTCCACGAGCGCGCCTCGGCCGAGCTGGCACGCGCGCGCCGCGAGGGCCGCACGGTGACACTGATGCTGGCCGACGTCGACGAGTTCAAGGTCGTCAACGATCGCCACGGCCACCATGCCGGCGACCGCGTGCTCGCCAGCGTGGCCCGCGCGATGGGCGACGCGCTGCGGGAGCACGATCTGCTGGCTCGCTGGGGTGGCGAGGAGTTCATGGCCCTGCTGCCGTCCACCGACGAGGCCCTGGCGCGCAGCGTCGCCGAGCGCGTGCGCGCCGCAGTGGAGGCGCTGGATGTGCCCAACGAAGACGCCCCTCTGAGGGTGACGCTGTCCTTCGGCCTGGCCGAGGTGCGCGACGGCGACCTGCACGCCGCCACGCTGCAGGCCGATGCGGCGCTCTACGCCAGCAAGCGCTCCGGGCGCAACCGCGTCACGCACGCCGGCGACCTGGGTGACCCGCCGCAGGGCGCCCCCAGCGCGACCACCGAGGTAGCGCCGGCACGAGCGCGACGGGACGGTGCCACGCGCCGCACCTTGTCGCCACGGCGCCGCCGCGGCCCGCCGCCGCTGCCGGCCTGAGCCGCGGCGGCGCCAGGCCGGCGGTCAGCCGGCGGCCAGCAGGCAGACCGCGCGCGTCTCGATCGCCAGGCCCTCGCCGACCGGGCCCATCTTTTCGGCCGTCTTGGCCTTCACGTTCACGCGCGCCGGCGGCAGGTCCAGCAGGGTGGCGATGCGCTCGCGCATGGCGCCGATGTGCGGGGCCATCTTCGGCGCCTGCGCGACGATGGTGCTGTCGACGTTGATCAGCTGCCAGCCCGCGGCGCGCACCCGCTCGGCCGCGGCCTGCAGCAGCACGCCGGAGTCGGCGCCACGGAAGGCCGGGTCGGTGTCGGGGAAGTGCCGGCCGATGTCGCCCAGGCCGGCGGCGCCCAGCAGCGCGTCGGTGATGGCATGCAGCAGCGCGTCGGCGTCGGAATGGCCGAGCAGGCCCTTGTCGAACGGGATCGTGACGCCGCCCAGCACCAGCGGCCGGCCTTCGACGAGGCGGTGCGTGTCCCAGCCCTCGCCCACCCGCAGATCGAGCGCGTTCATCGTGTCTCCAGCAAGCGGGCCGCGAGCGCGAAGTCGCCGGGCCACGTGACCTTCAGGTTCTCGAGCTCGCCCGGCACCAGGCGTGGCTTCAGACCCAGCGCCTCGAGGGCGCTGGCTTCGTCGGTGACGGCGTCGCCGGCCTCGGCCAGCGCACGCTGAAGCACGCCGAGGCGGAACATCTGCGGCGTCTGCGCGAGCCATTTGCGATCGCGCGGCAGTGTGGCGTCGACGCGGCCGTCGGCGTCGGCGGCCTTCAGGGTATCGGCCAGCGGCAGCGCGAGCAGGCCGCCGACGGCGTCGTCGCGGCAGGCCGCGACCAGCCGCGCCACCCAGGCGGGGCGCAGCAGGCAGCGCGCGGCGTCGTGCACCAGCACCCAGTCGTCGTCATGGGCACCATGCTCGCGCAGCGCCACCAGGCCGGCGGCGACGCTGGCCGCGCGCGTGGCGCCGCCGCAGCGCGAGAGCCACGCACGCTCGCCGCGGAAGGCCGGCGTGTGGCGTTCGAACTCGGTGTCGTCCGGCGACAGCACCACCAGCGTGGCGTGCAGCTCGGCACAATCGGCCAGCGCGGCCAGCGTGTGCGCCACCACGGAACGGCCGGCCAGTGCTGCGTACTGCTTCGGCCCGCCCTGCCCCGCCCTCGTTCCGACGCCGGCACAGGGCACAAGGGCTAGGCAACGTGGCACATCAGACATGGGGCGGATTCTAGAATCGCGCCTCCTTCACGCCCCTCGGCCACCGCCGCGGGGCGACTTGCTTTTCCAGCCTCCCATGCAACTGCCATCCATTGCGCCGGGCAAGCGCTTCACGCTGCCGCGGCCGCTCGGCTCGGCCGACGCGCTGCTGCTCGCGCGACTGGCACGCGAGCACGCCCAGGCCGGCCGCTGCCTGGCGGTGTTCACGGCCGAACCGGCCGATGCCCAGCGCCTGGCCGACGAGGTGCCCTTCTTCGACGGCACCTTGCGCGTGTCGCAGTTCCCGGACTGGGAGACGCTGCCCTACGACAGCTTCAGCCCGCACCAGGACCTGGTCAGCGAGCGGCTGGCCACGCTGTGGCGCATCCATGAGGGCTCGGTCGACTTGCTGCTGCTGCCGGCCACCACCGCGCTCACGCGGCTGGCGCCGCCGTCGTTCCTCGCTGGCACCACCTTCCACTTCAAGCAGAAGAGCCGGCTCGACGAAGCACGGCTGAAGAGCCAGCTCACGCTGGCGGGCTACCAGCACGTGAGCCAGGTCGTGAGCCCGGGCGAGTACGCCGTTCGCGGGGGCCTGATCGACCTGTTCCCGATGGGCTCGCTGGTGCCCTACCGCGTGGACCTCTTCGGCGACGAGGTCGACTCGATCCGCACCTTCGATCCCGACACGCAGCGCAGCCTGTACCCGGTGCCCGAGGTGCGCCTGCTGCCCGGCCGCGAGTTCCCGATGGACGACGCGGCGCGCACCGCGTTCCGCTCGCGCTGGCGCGAGAAGATCGACGGCGACCCGACCCGCGCGCGCCTCTACAAGGACATGGGCGCAGGCCTGGCCGGCGGTGGCATCGAGTACTTCCTGCCGCTCTTCTTCGACGAGGTGGCGACGATCTTCGACTACCTCGGCAGCCAGGCGGCGCTGGTGCTGCACGGCAAGGTCGACGAGGCGCTGGAGCGCTTCTGGGCCGACACCCGCGAGCGCCACCGCTTCCTGCAGCACGACCCCGAGCGCCCGCTGCTGCCGCCGGCGGCGGTGTTCATGCCGGCCGAGGAGTTCTTCGGCCGCACGCAGGACCATGCCACGCTGTCCCTGCGTGGCAGCGACGCGGTGGACTGGGCACGCCCGCTGCCCGACCTGGCCATCGACCGCGGCGGCACCGATCCGCTGGGCAAGCTCGAACGCCACGCCAAGGCCTCGCCGCACCGCGTGCTGCTGCTCGGCGAAAGCCAGGGCCGCCGCGAAAGCCTGATCGAGGTGCTGCGCGACCACCACCTCAGCGTGCCGGCGGTCGACTCGCTGCAGGAGTTCCTGGAGGGCGACGAGAAGCTGGCCATCGCCGCCGCGCCGCTGGCCGAGGGCTTCCATTGGCACGAGCCCGAGGCCGGCATCTCGGTGCAGTTCGTCACCGAGACCGAGCTCTTCGCCACGCCGCGCGAAACGCGGCGCCGGCGCAAGCAGGAGCAGGTGTCGAACGTCGACGCGCTGATCAAGGACCTCTCCGAGCTGAAGGTGGGTGATCCGGTCGTGCACCTCAACCACGGCATCGGGCGCTACCAGGGGCTGCTGAACATCGACCTCGGCGAAGGCTCCAGCGAGTTCCTGCACCTCGAATACGCCGACAAGGCGACGCTCTACGTGCCAGTGAGCCAGCTGCACCTGATCAGCCGCTACACGGGCGTGAGTGCCGACGAGGCACCGCTGCACCGCCTGGGCAGCGGCCAGTGGGAGAAGGCGCGCCGCAAGGCGGCCGAGCAGGTGCGCGACACCGCGGCGGAACTCCTGAACCTGTACGCCCGCCGCGCCGCCCGCGAAGGCTTCAGCCACCGGTTCAGCCCGCAGGACTACGAGAGCTTCGCCACCAGCTTCGGCTTCGAGGAGACGGCCGACCAGCGCGCGGCCATCCACGCCGTCATCCAGGACATGGTGAGCCCCAAGCCGATGGACCGCCTGGTCTGCGGCGACGTCGGCTTCGGCAAGACCGAAGTCGCGCTGCGCGCCGCCTTCGTGGCGGTGCACGGCGGCAAGCAGGTGGCCTTTCTCGCACCCACCACGCTGCTGGCCGAGCAGCACTACCAGACGCTGGTGGACCGCTTCGGCAAGTGGCCCGTCAAGATCGCCGAGCTGAGCCGCTTCCGCAGCCCCAATGAGGTGAAGGCCGCCGTCGACGGCATCGCCGACGGGAGCGTGGACATCGTCGTCGGCACCCACAAGCTGCTGTCCAGCGACGTGAAGTTCCAGCGCCTGGGCCTCTTGATCATCGACGAGGAGCACCGCTTCGGCGTGCGCCACAAGGAGGCCATGAAGGCCATGCGGGCCGAGGTGGACGTGCTCACGCTCACGGCCACGCCCATCCCGCGCACGCTGGGCATGGCGCTGGAAGGCCTGCGCGACCTGAGCGTGATCGCCACCGCACCGCAGCGCCGCCTGGCCATCAAGACCTTTGTGCGCAATGAAGGCACGGGCGTGATCCGCGAGGCCGTGCTGCGCGAACTCAAGCGCGGCGGG
>JAIXTY010000056.1 GCA_027483705.1 Rubrivivax sp. | reverse complement strand
GACCAAGAAAAGGATCTGGAGGTTTCGAGGGACGGTCGGGTTGAGCATTTCGGTTGTAATCTGATGCCTAACGTTCGAGCTAAGCTGCCCGCGGAGGCAGGTGCTGTAAGCCTGGTTCGCGATGATGCACCAAGTGCCGCGGACCAGGCTTGCAGTGCCTGCCGTAGCGGGTCAGCTTGAGCGAGGGGTTAGGCGGCACTCGCGCTGCGGGTGTGCGAAAACCCTGACTGGCGCGTACTGCCCCACCTGAGTTTACGAGTCGTGGCACACCCGCTGGCCTGGGAACGTGGCTTGGACGGCAGTCTCCATGTTTGACTTACTGCCTGAGCTGGTAGACGTAGGCTTCTACAACTTGGCCATCTTCGAGCTGCGCTTGGGTCGCTGTGCGTTCGTACTGATCTCCTTCGAACTCATCAAGGCGCTTCCACTCGCCCTCCAACGCATCTGAGGAAAGGATGAACCCTTCTACAGTTTCCCCGGCAGGGTCAATGACTACTCCAGGATAGCCTTGCTGCGCGCCCCAACCTGCCTGTAAGAGATGACCACGGATGGTCGCTTTCTGCCACGAGCCGGGTAGGTGGCTGAGGATGTGTGCATTTGGCCTTCCAGGAGCAAGCGTTCCGTAGACGAAGATTCGCGCAAGCATGGTGAGGTAGTTCCTGTGCCGCCTAACGTTCGAGGTAACCTGCCCGCGGAGGCAGGGCTTGTAAGCCCGGACTGAGACGATAGTACGACTGGCTCAGCCCGGGCTTACAAGGCCTGCCGTAGCGGGTCAGGTTGACCGAGGGGTTAGGCCTCGCTTCGCACGGGCTCGGCACGGCGCTCACACGTCGTGGGCGTAGACGATGAACCCGTGGTGCTTGGCCACCTTGTCGTAGAGCGCGCGGCCAAGTGCATTGGTGTGATGCGTTTGCCAGTACACGCGCTTGATGCCAGCACGCTCGGCAGCGACGTATACGGCCGCGATGAGCGCACGAGCGACACCTTGACCTCTGGCTTTGGGGGCGGTGAAGAGGTCTTGCAGGTAGCAAGTGAGCTCGATCCTTGTCGTGCTGCGGTGATACAGGTAGTGGGTGAGGCCCACCACCTTGCCGCCTGACTCCGCTACAAGCGCGTACACCGGCTCGGCGGCATTGGAGAACCGGGACCACGTTGTCTTGGTGACTTCGGGGTCTAGTGCAGTTGGACCCTCTCGACCATAGAACGCGTTGTAGCCGTCCCAGAGGGGCAGCCAAGCTTCGTAGTCTGAGGCTTTCAATTCACGGACGGTGACGGACAGGGGCATGCTGTGTTTCAAGGACGGCGGAGATATGCGAGCGCCTGTTCTGCGAGGCCTAACGTTCGAGCTAAGCTGCCCGCGGAGGCAGGCTTTGTAAGCCCGGACTGAGAGAATGTACAGAGTACCTCAGGCCGGGCTTACAAAGCCTGCCGTAGCGGGTCAGCTTGAGCGAGGGGTTAGGCCTCGCCGAGGGTAAACCCGCAGATGGCGGATTGCCAAGGATTCGACGTGCGCTTCCCGTTCCGCGCTGCAGACGGCTCGATGTCCATGGACCGGCTGTTGCCCGTGCCTGCGCGAAGTGAAGCCAGTAGCGGGAGCCGTACTCGGCTGCCGCTGCACCCGACCGGCAACTTGGCAGGGCGCTTTGCGCCTTGCCTGGCGTGCGACCTTTCGCGTGGCTTGCCAGTTGGACCGGAGCTTGCTGGGTTAGGGAGCGGCTTCCTGCAGCGACCACTGGCTGAGCTTGCACTGACCGTGGCCAGTCATTGGCGTTGGAGAGTTGACGTGCTATTCCGTAGCGATGCCGAGCATTGCGTTTGGATTGGGATTCACTGCGTGTACGAAGCGCGGCATCGTGTGCGGTGCTGAACGGCGTATTCGAAGCGCTAGGCCTGCACGGTGAGTGGATTGCGAGGCCTAACGTTCGAGTTAAGCCGCCCGCGGAGGCAGGCAGCGTAAGCCTGGGCTGAGATGATGCACCAAGTGCCTCAGCCCAGGCTTACGCTGCCTGCCGTAGCGGGTCGGCTTGAACGAGGGGTTAGGCTTCACCGGCGTGCGGTAAAGAGGTGCGCGGCCAGGCCGAGACTGAGAAGTACAAGCGCTACCCAGTCGACCCGTACGACCGTAGCGAGTTGTTGGCTGTAGGAGCTGACCATTGCGGCGAGTACAAGGAACGACGCTACGCTGACCAGACCGGCCACCAGCGCCAAGCGATGAAGCTCGGGCTTGAAGGCGGCGTAGGCAAGGAATGCGGCGAGCAGCCCAAAGAGTACCGCTCGATGACGGAGCACGAGCTCGAGACTGCCATCTGTGACCGGGAAGCCGTACAGCTGCGACAGCTTGGCTGGGCCCAGGACCCCGACGACTGGCAAGGCGTGAATGGTGGCAACCAGCAGGAGTACGGCCGGGACGACGAAGCGCATTTGCAGAACCAAGGTAGAGGAGTGCTGTTTGTACCCTCCGCGGGTTGCGACTGCGATTACCTGAGAGGTAAGGCGGCAGGTAGCGGGCGGCTGCTTGACTGTGCACGGCGTGTGCGCGCAAACGGAGCGTTTTCGTGAAGCCTAACGTTCGAGTTAACCCTGACCGCGGAGGCGGGCGCTGTAAGGCCAGGCAACGACGATGGTACACACTGGCGTTGCCTGGCCTTACAGCGCCTGCCGTATCGGGTCAGGGTTGAACGAGGGGTTAGGCCGCAACCGTGGAGACGCGTGCCTTAAAGGCAGAACCATGTTGTTCCCGGAGTGCTGCGATGTTGCCCGGCTGCGAGTGCCAGCGAAGCTCGTTGGAACTGGTGAACCGCAGATGTGGGCCTTGCCGGCGCGAGATGCTGGCGAGCCGAAAGACACAGCGCACAGCCCGAACATGAAGGCAGAGGCGGGCATTGCGTTCGGTTCTTGAGACTTGAGGCCTAACGTTCGAGTTAACCCTGACCGCGGAGGCAGGTGCTGTAAGCCCGGACTGAGACGATGGTACCGCTGGCTCAGGCCGGGCTTACAGCGCCTGCCGTAGCGGGTCAGGGTTGAACGAGGGGTTAGGCGTCATCGCAGCTGCGCAGCCCGCGCTTCTTGCGCTCAAGCGACATTTGCCGGTTGAATGCTTCCGCGTGTGCATAGCTCCTCTCGTACAGTGCTCGATGTTCTTCGGAGCACATGCTGTCTGAAGTACCTTCGAACGGTTTGCTCAGGCGATGCTTCTGCACGCAGTTTTGCGATTTGATTCCCGGAACAGCGCTGGCGACTCCAAACCACTCCAAGTACCTTAAGTCTCCTGATGCAGCTGCGCTCTGAGCGCCCTTTCCGGGCTGAACCTCAAGTGCGTTCTTCAGGGCGGGCACCGCACGCGCGCACCAAGCCTTGGCTTCTGCGTTCATGTCTTGAGCGCTTGCGAATGGCGCAACCGCCAGGCACAGCTGGAGCAGTAGGGCGGTTGGTGCGAATCGGGGCATGGTTCATGACGCCTAACGTTCGAGCTAAGCTGCCCGCGGAGGCAGGCTTTGTAAGCCCGGTCTGTGATGATGCACGATGTGCTACAGACCGGGCTTACAAAGCCTGCCGTAGCGGGTCAGATTGAGCGAGGGGTTAGGCCTCAGTGCGATTTGTGGCGGCATG
>JAIXTY010000124.1 GCA_027483705.1 Rubrivivax sp. | reverse complement strand
GAGGTTGATGCGCGGTGCCGAGAGCGCCGGGTCGGCCGCTGCGGCGGCCTCGAACGCCGTGCGGGCGGCGGCCGCGTCGCCGCGCAGGCGGTGGGCCTGGCCGAGCAGGTCGAGCACACGGGCGTTCTTCGGGAACTGGCGGTCCAGCGACTGCGCCACGCGCAGCGCGTTGGCGCCCTGGCCGGACTGCACGTACAGCGAGGCCAGCGCAAAGGAGGGCTGGAACAGCTTCGGGTTCTTCTGGAACACGCCTTCCAGCTCGCGCACGGCCTCGGGGTAGCGGGCGGCGCCGACCAGGCTGAGGCCGAGCGCCGAGCGCAGCTCCAGGCTGTCGCCCCGCTTGAGCGCGTCCTGCAGGATCTGCACCGAGCGCGCGGCGCGTCCCTGGCCGAGGTGGGCGTTGGCCAGCAGCAGCAGCGCCTGGTTGTCGCCGGGCGCGACGCGAAGGTAGCCGTCGAGCACGCCGATGGCGGCGTCGACGTTGCGGTCGGCCAGGTGGATGTTGGCCAGCACCTTGGCCACGCCGTTGCCGGGCTGGGCGCGCACCACGCCCTCGAGGTAGGGCTTGGCCTTCTCGCGCTGGCCCAGGCCGTGGTGCGCGAGGCCACCGAGCATCAGGGTCTGCGGCCGGTAGCGCAGGTACGCCGGCGGAATGACGTCGATCTGGGCCGTGAGCTCGTTGAGCGCCGCCTTGGCCTCGGCGCTGCGGCCCTCGCGCTCGGCGATCAGGGCCTTCAGGTACAGCGCACGCGGCTCCTTGGCGGCCTTCTTCAGCGCCTCGGCCACGTCGCGCGAGGCGGCGTCCAGCCGGTTGGCGTCCATGTGCAGGCCGGCGCGGGTGACCAGCGCCCCCAGGTGCGTCGGGTCCAGCGCCAGCGCCTTGTCGTAGGCCGCCAGGGCCTTGGCCGGGTCGGGCACCACGTGCAGCACCTCGCCGCGCACGAAGTGCGACTCGGCGCCGTTGGGGTCGAGCGCGACGGCGCGGTCGGCGGCGGCGAGCGCCTCCTTCAGCTGCCGCATGCGGATGCGCGCCGGCACCTCGGCGCGGAAGCTCGTGGCGTCGTTGGGCTTGAGCGCGCGGGCGTCCTCGATCACCTTCATCGCGATCTTGAACTCGCCCAGGTCGGTGGCGGCGCTGGCCTTCATCATCAGCACCTCGAACTGCGGCTCGCGCGGCAGTCCGTCGGTGGCGAAGGACGGGTCGTTCAGGATGGCCTCGGGCTTGCCCTGGCGCATGGCGGCGGTGGCCAGCGGCACCACCACCTCGGCGCGGCTGACGCCGAGCTTGATCGCCTCGGTCAGCGCCACCTCGGCGGCGTTGACCTGGCCGTCCTCCAGCAGCGCCCGCCCCAGCAGCACCTGGGCCGACAGGTTCTTGGCGTCGAGCTTGAGCACGTTCTTCAGCTGCACCACTGCGCCGGGGTAGTCCTTCTTGTCGAAGCGCTGCAGCGCGTCTTCGTAGAACTGCGAGGCGCGGGCAGCCGTGCTCTGCGCCACGGCCACCGGCGTGGACAGGGCGAGCAGGACCGCCAGCGACAGGCTCGCCAGCGGGGCGCGGCGCGGGCCGCGAGAAGGATCAGGGCGCATGGGACAGGCTCGAGACACCAAACCAACCGGGCATCCTAGGGGAACTCCTCCCCGGCGCGGCGCGACAATGCGCGACATCTGCCCTGCCCGGAGCGCGTTCCATGACATACCCCCGCCCGCTGTCCGCCCTTGCCCTGGCCGCTACGCTGGTGCTGGCCGTGGCCGCGCCGCCGGCGGTGATGGCCGCGCCGGCCGCCGTGGGATCCAAGGGCCTGCCGTCGACCAACCTGCCCTGGATCAGCGCGGCGTCGGACGCCGAGATCGACAGCGCCTTCGCTCGCGCGGCGGCACAGAAGAAGCCGGTGCTGATGTACTGGGGCGCCAGCTGGTGCCCGCCGTGCAACCAGCTCAAGGCCACGCTCTTCAACCGCCAGGACTTCGCGACGCTGTCGCAGCACTTCGTGGCCGTGCACGTGGACGGCGACCGCCCGGGCGCGCAGCGCGTGAGCACGCGCTTCAAGGTCAGCGGCTACCCGACGGTGGTGCTGTTCACGCCCGATCGCCAGGAGATCACGCGCCTGCCCGGCGAGGCCGACGCGCCGCAGGTGATGGCCGCGCTGCAGGGCGGCCTGAACGGCGGCCGCCCGGCGCAGGCCGTGCTGGCCGATGCGCTGGCCGGCAAGCCCCTCGGCGCCGCCGACTGGCGCGTGCTGGCCTTCTATTCGTGGGAGACCAGCGAATCGAGCCTGGTGCCCAAGGCCGACACGGCCACCACGCTGGCCCGGCTGGCGGCGGCGCATGCGGCGGTGCCCGGTGCCGACGCCGACACCACCACGCGCCTGTGGCTCAAGGCCCTGGCCGCCAGCGACACCGCCCCGGCTGCCAAGGCCCTGAAGCCCGACGCCGCGCTGCGCCAGCGCGTGGCGCAGGTGCTGCAGTCGCCGGCGCTGGTGCGCGCCCACATGGACGTCGTCGGCGGCAGCGCGCCCGCGATGGTGCGCGTGCTCGAGCCCGAAGCCGGCCCCGCGCGCGACGCCCTCGTGGCGCAGTTCGACACCGCGCTCGTGCGCCTGCAGGCCGACACCACGCTGTCGCGCAACGACCGCATGAGCGCGCTCTACAACCGCGTCATGCTCGCCCGCCTGGTGCTGCCGAAGGACGCCGTGCAGGTGCAGCTGGCGCCGGACCTGGTGGCCGACGCGCGCCAGATGGTGGCCGCCGCCGACCGCGAGATCCGCAACGGCTACGAGCGCCAGGCCGTCATCACCTTCGGCGCCGCGGTGCTGTCGCGCGCGGGCCTGTGGGCCGAGAGCGAGGCGCTGCTGAAGGGCAACCTCGCGCGCAGCCACTCGCCCTACTACCTGATGAGCCAGCTGGCCGGCAACTACCGGCGCCTGGGCCGCAACGACGAGGCACTGCAGTGGTACGAGCAGAGCTACGTCAAGGCCGTGGGCCCGGCCACACGGGTGCAGTGGGGCGCGGGCTACGTGAACGCGCTGATCGACCTGGCGCCCAAGGACACGGCGCGCATCGAGAAGGCCGTCGCCGCGCTGCTGGCCGAGGCCGCCAAGGACAGCGCCGCGTTCGAGGGCCGCAGCGCCCGCAGCTACCAGCGCGTGGCCGACAAGCTGGCCACCTGGAACGCCGACGGCAGCCAGGCGGCGGTGCTGGCGCGGCTGCAGCGCCAGCTCGACGGCGTCTGCGGCAAGCTGCCGGCCGCCGATGGCCAGCGCGCCACCTGCGGCGCGCTGCTCAAGCCGGCCGAGGGCAAGCCGGCCTGAGCGCGGGCGAAGCGGCTGACTTCAGCAGACCTTCCGCCGGATCACTTCAACAGGCCTTCGGCCTTGAGCGCTTCCTGCACCGCCGGCCGCGCAGCCACGCGGCCCATGAAGGCCGACAGGTTGGCCAGGTGCGTGGTGTCGACGCCGACGTACTTGCCCCAGCCTGCCACCGTGAACAGGTAGCCGTCGGCCACCGTGAAGGTGTCGCCCATCAGGTAGCTCTTGCCGGCGAGCTGCTGGTCGACCCAGGCCAGGCGATCACCCAGCTTGGCCTTGGCCAGCGCCTTGGCTTCGTCGGGCATCGCGGGGTTGAACAGCGGCGAGAAGCCCTTGTGCAGCTCGCTGGTGATGAAGTTCAGCCACTCCATCAACCGGTAGCGCGCCATCGTGCCGGCCGCGGGCGCCAGGCCGGTGGCCGGCGCCTGGTCGGCGATCCACTGCACGATGGCCGGGCCTTCGGTGAGGCGCTGGCCGTCGTCGAACTCCAGCACCGGCACCTGGCCCTTGGGGTTGATGGCGTTGAAGTCGCTGCCGTCGGCGAGCTTCTTGGTCTTGGTGCTGGCCATCACCAGCTGGAAGGGCAGGCCGGCTTCGCGCAGCGCGATGTGCGGCGACAGCGAACAGGCGCCGGGGCTGTAGTAGAGCTTGGTCATTCGAAAGTCTCCTCAGGGGTGTCGTGCGGAAGGGCCGCAGGCGAGGAGAATGCTGCCATGCCCCGACAGATCCTGCCCGAAGAGCGCCTGCACCCCGCCATCCGAGCCTTCGTGGGCGGCTGGCAGTCCGACATCGTCGACACCGTGCAGTCGGTGGTGGCCACCAACTCGGTGGTCGTGATCGGCATGGGCTGGAACCCGTTCTGCAAGCGCGCCCGCCGCACGCTGCAGGCCGCCGGCGTGCCGCACCAGTACCTCGAGTACGGCAACTACGCGTCCGACTGGCGGCGCCGCAACGCGCTGAAGCTGTGGACCGGCTGGCCGACCTTCCCGATGGTGTTTGTGCGCGGCCAGCTGGTGGGGGGCTCGCAGGATCTGGACAAGCTCGTCGCCTCGGGCGAGCTCAAGCAGCTGCTGCGCGACGGCCCGGGCTGATCAGCCCTCGGCCAGCAGCCGCAGGATCTCGCGCCCGTAGGCCTCGAGCTTCTTCGCGCCGACGCCGCTGATGGCGCCTAAAGCGTCCAGGCTGGCCGGCTGCTCGCGCGCCATCTCGGCCAGCGTGGCGTCGTGGAACACCACGTAGGCCGGCAGGTTGTGCTCGCGCGCCACCTCGGCGCGCCAGGCCTTCAGGCGCAGGAAGCGCTCGGTGGCCTCGTCGTCCAGCGGCAGGGGCGGTGGCTTGCCGGCGCCGCCGCCAATGCCACCGCCACGCTCGCGCTTCAGGCGCGCCTTGGGCACGGCCTCGGCCGGCTGGCGCAGCGTCACCGGCACGTCGCCGCGCAGAACGGCGCGCGCGCTGTCGGTGAGCGCCAGCGTGCCGTACTCGCCCTCGGCCACCACGTGGCCCATGGCGATCAGCTGGCGCAGCACGAGGCGCCACTGCGCCTCCGACACATCAGCGCCGATGGCCCAGGTGGAGAGCGAGTCGTGGCCGTGCTGCGCCACCTTCTCGGTGCGCTTGCCGCGCAGCACGTCGATGAGGTGCCCCGCGCCGTAGCGGCCCGAGCCGGCGGCGTTGCGGAAGCGGTAGATGCCCGACAGCGCCTTGCGCGCGGCCTCGGTGGCGTCCCAGGTGGCGGGGGGCTGCAGGCAGTTGTCGCAGTTGCCGCAGGGTGTGCTGGCTTCGCCGAAGTAGGCCAGCAGGCGCACGCGGCGGCAGTCGTGCGCCTCGCACAGGGCCAAGAGCGCGTCGAGCTTGCTGCGCTGCAGGCGCTTGAAGTCCTCGCCGGCCTCGCCGTCGTCGATCATGCGGCGCTGGTTGACGACGTCGGCCAGGCCGTAGGTCATCCAGGCGTCGGCCGGCAGGCCGTCGCGACCGGCGCGGCCAGTCTCCTGGTAGTAGGCCTCGATGTTCTTCGGCAGATCCAGATGCGCCACGAAGCGCACGTCGGGCTTGTCGATGCCCATGCCAAACGCGATGGTGGCCACCATCACCAGGCCCTCCTCGCGCAGGAAGCGGTCCTGGTGGCGGGCGCGCACGGCCGAGTCCAGGCCGGCGTGGTACGGCAGCGCGGGGATGCCCTCGGCCTTCAGCCACTCGGCCGTCTCTTCCACCTTCTTGCGGCTTTGGCAGTAGACGATGCCCGCGTCGCCGTCGTGCTCGTCGCGGATGAAGCGCAGCAGCTGCTTCTTCGGCTCGTCCTTCTCGGCGATGGTGTAGCGGATGTTCGGCCGGTCGAAGCTCGAGACGAAGAGCCGTGCCTCCTGCAGCGCCAGCCGCTCGACGATGTCGGCGCGCGTGTGCGCGTCGGCCGTGGCCGTGAGCGCGATGCGCGGCACGCCCGGGAACTGCTCGGCCAGGACGCTGAGGCCCAGGTACTCCTCGCGGAAATCGTGGCCCCACTGGCTGACGCAGTGCGCCTCGTCGATGGCGAAGAGGCTCAGCAACCCGCGCTCGTGCAGGCTCTGCAGCTGCGCCAGAAAGCGGGGCGTCAGCACGCGCTCGGGCGCGGCGTACAGCAGCACGGTGCGGCCGGCCAGCAGGTCGCGCTCGACGCGGCGGGCCTCGTCGCCGTCGAGCGTGCTGTTCAGGAAGTCGGCGGCCACGCCGGCCTCGTGCAGCGCGCCGACCTGGTCGTGCATCAGCGCGATCAGCGGGCTCACCACCACCGCCACGCCCTGGCCGGCGCGGTGGCGCACGATGGCGGGCACCTGGTAGCACAGGCTCTTGCCGCCGCCGGTGGGCAGCACCGCCATGGCGCTGTGGCCGGTCAGCAGCTCGTGGATGACCCCGGCCTGCAGACCCCGGAAG
>JAIXTY010000251.1 GCA_027483705.1 Rubrivivax sp. | reverse complement strand
CTCGATGCCGACGATCTTGGTGCAGGCGCTGTTGCTGACCCAGGTGCCGTAGCCCACCCAGTCGTCGGGCACGACGTAGACGACGTGCTCCTGCAGCGTGGCCAGCTCCAGGCGGATGAGCTGCCGCTCGGCGCGCACGAAGTAGACGTAGCGGTCGTCGGGGCTCATGAAGGCGCCGAAGGTGTTTTCGCCCAGGCCGTCGGTGAGCTGCACCGCGCGGCGGGTTGGCAGGTCCAGCAGGTGCAGGTTCCAGTTCGGGCTCGGTGCGGGGCCGAACTCGCCGGCGAACAGCAGCTTGGAGCCGTCGGCCGTGAAGCACTTCTGGTAGAAGTAGTTTCGGTGGCAGGTCACGTCGCGCGGTGTGAGGCGCGTGACGCGGGCGCCGGTGTCGGGGTCTTCGTGCGTGGCGAAGGGCATCACGCGTTCGGTGTGCTTGCTCATGGGCGTGCGACGGGGGTGCGGTTCAGGTGAGGCGCTTCAGCAGCGCCTGGCCGTGGGTGACAAGGCGCTCGGCGGCCTCGGCGTCGGAGGCCTTGCCGTAGGCCACGAGCTCGAAGACCTCGCGCATGAACTTGTTCATGCGCGGGTGCTCGAAGAGCGGCGCCGGCAGCGGGATGCGGCCGGCCTCGCGCTGCAGGCGGATCTGCTCGTGCGCCTGCAGCTCCAGCGGCGGGAAGGCCCCGGCCGCCTGCAGCATGGCAAACGACGGCCGCGACGACGGCAGCCCGCGCGTGCGGCCGAGCAGCCGCGCGGCCTCGGCATCGGTGAGCAGGAACTCCACCAGCCGCGCGGCCACGGCCGGCTGCTTGCAGTGGCGGCCCACCGCGAACATCAGCGCCGGCCGGCCGAAGATGCCGGTGGTGGTGGCGCCGTCGCGCATGAGGAAGTCGCCGAGGGCCAGGCGGTTGTCGCCCTTCAGCGTGCTGGCGCGCAATGCGATCACCGAGTCCCAGGTGTAGTTGCCGGCCCAGCGGCCGGCCACCCAGTCGGGCTGCTGCTCGGTGGGCTTCTCGGCGCCGCCCAGGCTGGCGCGCAGTGGCAGCGAGGTGGCCACATGGCTCGTCACCAGCCGCCGGTAGGTCTTGACCCATTCCTGCGCCGCCGCCACCGACATGGCCACGCGCGGCGCGGCGCCGGGGCTGATGTAGGGCAGGCCCATCGTCTGCTGCACCCACGACTGCGACAGCAGCAGCATGTCGTAGAGCTCGCCGTCCAGCGGGTACGAGTCCGCCCCGAGCCGTTGGCGGAACAGCGGACCGGCAGCGAAGAGATCGTCCCAGATCCGCGGCAGCGGCAGTTGCGCGCGGTTCCA
Source organism: Rubrivivax sp. (assembly GCA_027483705.1). Taxonomy (GTDB): domain Bacteria; phylum Pseudomonadota; class Gammaproteobacteria; order Burkholderiales; family Burkholderiaceae_C; genus Rubrivivax. The sequence goes on along the minus strand of JAIXTY010000251.1, from coordinate 5,748 downwards.
GCTGCCCTGGTTCCAGAGGAACACTCGTGCAGCGTACGACACCGGCAAAGCGTTCAGCCGGCCCTGCACGTTGCCGCTGGCCAGGTCTTCGGGCGTGAAGTGGCCGGCGGTGCCGGGCGAGAGGTGCGGTGCCAGATCGGTGAAGCCCGAACCGCGCTTGCTGAACATGGCCAGCCAGGCCCAGTTGATCTGCACCACGTCGGGCTCGGCGCCGCCGGCCACCTGCGTGGTGAGGCGCTCCAGGTAGCCCTGGAAGCCCATGTACTCGGCCTTGATCTTGAGGCCCGGGTTGCGGGACTCGAACAAGCGCACGGCCTTCAACGTGGCTTCGTGGCGCGCGCCGCCGCCCCACCAGGAAAAGCGCAGGACGGTGGGCTTGGGTTGCGCCCAGGTGGGGGTGCCCAGGGTGCTGGCGGCGGCGGCCAGGAGCAGGTGGCGGCGCTTCATGATGTGGCCGGTTGTTGCTGCTGCTGCTGCTGCTGCTGCTGCTGCTGCTGCTGCGCGTCGCGGCAGGGAGTGCCCGCTGGGCGCGCAGACTGTGGCGGTCGCCGCTGCGCGGCGACTCCGCTGCGCTGCTCGGCCCGAGGGCGCACGGCAAAACTCGCTACGCGGGCTGCGCCCGCTGCGCTCGAACAGTTGCCGTGAGTCAGTCCACGATGCGCGCTGACGCGCGCCGCCCTCGGGCCTGCGCTGCTCGCCGCCCCAGACAGCGCGCCCAGCGGGCACCCCCTGCCGCTCAAAGACCGTTCGTGGTTCGGGCGAGAACAACCCCTGGCCCGGCGCCGTGCCCCATCCGAGCCGCAGCCGCGCCGAATCGAAAGCGCAGCCATCAAGCCACCACCACCCCAGACTCCGCATCAAACAGATGCGCATGCCCCATCAAGCCATGCAGCGTCACTACCGACCCACGCTCTGCCGCCTCCAGCGCCCCCGCTTGCTCGGCCGGCACGCGCGCCGACATCGCCAGCCCGCCCAGATCGGCATGCACGTAGACCTCGCTGCCCATGTGCTCGACGAACTTCAGCGTCGCCTGCATGGGCACCGCGTCGGGCCGCGCGACGGCGCTGATGTGCTCGGGCCGCAGGCCGAAGGTCACCGCGCCGTCGGGCCGCGCCACGCGCCGGCGCAGCGGCAGCACCTGGCCGCCCAGGCGCACCGCCGAGCCGTCGCCACCGGCCACGAGCTCGGCCTTGACCAGGTTCATCTCCGGCGAGCCGATGAAGCCTGCGACGAAGGCATTGGCCGGACGCTGGTACAGCGCCACCGGCGTATCGACCTGCTGGATCACGCCTTCCTTGAGCACGCAGATGCGCTCGCCCATGGTCATGGCCTCGGTCTGGTCGTGCGTCACGTACACCACCGTGGCCGGCTTGCCCTGTTCCTTGAGCGTGCGGTGCAGCTCCGTCAGGCGCACGCGCATCGCGGCGCGCAGCTTGGCGTCGAGGTTCGACAGCGGCTCGTCGAACAGAAAGACCTCGGGCTGCTTGACGATGGCGCGGCCCACCGCCACACGCTGCGCCTGGCCGCCCGAGAGCTGCTTGGGGTAGCGGTCGAGCAGGTGCTCCATCTCCAGCAGCTGCGCGGCGTGGCGCACGCGCTGGTCGAGTTCGGCCTTGGGCGTGCCCGCCAACCGCAGCCCGAAGGCCAGGTTGTCGTAGACCTTCATGTGTGGGTACAGCGCGTAGTTCTGGAACACCATCGCGATGCCGCGCGCCTTGGGCGGCAGCTCGTTGACGACGCGCTCGCCGATGACGAGCTCGCCGCCGCTGATGCTCTCGAGCCCGGCGATCATGCGCAGCAACGTACTCTTGGCGCAGCCGCTCGGGCCCACGAAGACCATGAACTCGCCGTCGCGGACCTCCAGGTCCACGCCGTGCACGGCCTTGAAGCCGTTGGGATAGATCTTCTCGATCTTGCGAAGGCTCAGGCGCGCCATCCGATGTCAACCCTTGATGCCAGAGGACGTGGCGCCCTCGATGAAGTGCTTCTGCGCCGCAAAGAACACGGCGACGCTGGGGATCAGCGCCACCACGCTGATGGCGATGACGTTGGCCCACTCGACCTCTTCGGTGGCGCCGATGCTCATCTTCAGCGCCAGCGACACCGGGTACTTCTCGACCGAGGCCAGGTAGATCAGCGGGCCCATGAAGTCGTTCATTGTCCAGATGAACTGGAAGACGATGACGCTGATGATGGCCGGCTTGAGCAGCGGCACGATGATGTGCCACAGCATCTGGAGGGCGTTGCAGCCGTCGATCATGGCCGCCTCTTCCATGTCGCGCGGGATGCCGCGCAGGAACTGCACGAGCATGAAGACGAAGAAGGTGTCGGTGGCAAACGCCGACGGCAGGATCAGCGGCCAGTAGCTGTCGAGCATGCCGACCTCGCGGAACATCAGGTACTGCGGCAGCCGCAGCACGATCAGCGGCAGCATCATCGTGCCCACCATCACCGCGAACAGTGTCTTCTTGGCAAAGAACTCGAAGCGCGCGAAGGCATAGGCCACCAGCACGCAGGAGATCACCGTCACGATGATCCGCGGGATGGTGATCAGGAAGCTGTTCAGGAAGTAGGTGGCGAAGGTGTACTCGGTGCTGGTCTTCCAGCCCTTGGCGTAGGCGTCGAACGAGAACTTGCTGGGCCAGAAGCCGGCCGAGGTGAAGATCTCGCTGTTGCTCTTGAACGAGGCGCCGATCAGCCAGAGCAGCGGGTAGAGCATGACGATGGCGGTGGCCGCCAGCATCAGGTAGCGCAGCCAGGGCGTCTTGCCGTCGTCGCCGACGGCGCGTTCGTTGTGTTCCAGGGCGGCGCTCACTTCTTGCTCTCCTTTTCACCGGCGTAGAAGACCCAGTACTTGCTGCTCCAGAACGAAATCGCGGCCAGCCCGGCGACGAGCGCAAACAGCACCCAGCTCAGCGCCGCGCCGTAGCCGAGGTTGAAGAAGCGGAAGCTCTGGTCGTAGATGTACAGCGCCAGCACGTAGGTGGAATGCAGCGGGCCGCCCTCGGTGATCAGGTAGGGGCCGTTGAACTCCTGGAAGGCATGCACCATCTGCATGATCAGGTTGAAGAAGATGACCGGCGTGATCAGCGGCACGGTGATCTTCCAGAACTGCTGGTTGACGCTGGCGCCGTCGATCTCGGCGGCTTCGTAGAGCGACTTCGGCACGTTCTGCAGCGCGGCCAGGAAGATCACGCAGGCCGAGCCGAACTGCCAGGTGAACAGCAGCACGATGGTCCACATCGAGTAGTGCTCGTCGGCCAGCCAGGGGATGGGGTCGATGCCCAGCTTGGCCAGCACGATGTTGACGAGGCCGTTCTTGGCGAACAGGAAGCGCCACAGCACCGCCACGGCGATCGAGCCGCCGAGGATGGACGGGATGTAGAACGCCGCGCGGAAGGCATTGATGCCGCGCAGCTTGAAGTTCAGCACCTGGGCCACCACCAGCGCGAAACCCACTCGCAGGGGCACGGCCAGCAGCGCGAAGGTCAGGGTGACGCCCAGCGACTTGCGGAACAGCGGGTCGCCGGCCAGCATCTCCTCGTAATTGCGCAGCCCGACCCACTCGGGCGGGTCGATCAGGTCGTACTGCGTGAAGCTGAGCGCGAAGCTCATCACGAAGGGGAAGGCCTTGAACAGCAGCACGCCCAGCACGAAGGGCAGGACGAACAGGAAGCCTAGCTTTTTGTTTTCGTACATCTCACCGTGTCTCCGTCGGTGATTCCCAGGAATCCGCCGCGTCAGCCGGCGGATCATCCAGCGAAGCCGCGGAACCGGCTCTGCCGGGCCGCTGGCTTGCCCCCTCAAGGGGGCGCGCGTCAGCGCGTCGGGGGTGGGCTAGCGTGCCAACCAGCCGCCGTCGACGGCGAGGGTGTAGCCGTTGACGTAGTCTGAGGCCGGCGATGCGAGGAAGACCACCGGCCCCGCGAGATCGTCCGGCTTGCCCCAGCGGCCCGCGGGGATGCGCTCCAGGATCGCGCTGTTGCGCTGCTCGTCGGCCCGCAGCTGGGCGGTGTTGTTGGTGGCCATGTAGCCCGGAGCGATGGCGTTCACATTGATGCCGTGCGATGCCCATTCGTTGGCCATCAGCCGCGTGATGCCCATGACGCCGCTCTTGCTGGCCGTGTAGGAGGGCACGCGGATGCCGCCCTGGAAGCTCAGCATCGACGCGATGTTGATGATCTTGCCGCCGCTGCCCTGCGCGATGAACACCTTGGCCACGGCCTGGGACAGGAAGAACACCGACTTCAGGTTCAGGTCCATCACGTCATCCCAGTCGGCCTCGGAGAACTTGATGGCGTCCTCGCGGCGGATGATGCCGGCGTTGTTCACGAGGATGTGGACGGCGCCGTTGAGGGCCTTGGCCTGCGCGACCAGGTCGGGGATGCAGCTGACGTCGCCGAGGTTGGCGCGCAGGTCCAGGAAGCGGCGGCCCAGCGCCTCGACGGCGGCTTTCGTCTCGTCCGGTTCGGAGACGTTCACGCCGACGATGTCGGCGCCCGCCTGGGCCAGGGCCAGGGCCATGCCCTGCCCGAGGCCCGTGTTGCAGCCGGTCACGATGGCCGTCTTGACGGCCAGATGGAAGTTCTGAAGCACCATGTCTGTTGTCCCAGGTGCCGCGGCACCGGTTGCGCGCGGCACGGAGGCCGCGGGGGTTGGGAAAGATGTGAAACGCGGTTCCACTTTTTCCGACGACGCGACTTTAGTCATCGCGCCAGCGCCACGGAATCATGGTTTCTAATTAGTGAACCGGTGTTCCGAAATTTGAATCTTCCCCCTATCATCGTTCACAAGCCAGACCTGGAACGCAGCGCCGTGAGCGGTTGCACCCGGCCGACCCACCTGGGGTGGGGCGCGATTCCGGGCCTGGCGTGAGTCGTCGTGACCCCTGTGCCAGCGCTCGCACTGCAGCGTCGCCGGCCTGAGATTTGACGGGTGCCCTGCGTGCGCCCGGGTTCCATCGCCTTGCATAACCCGAGAGCCACCCGCGCAGTACCGCGACCAGGTGGCCTTGCACCAGGAGACCTTCATGCCCGCATTCCGTCCGTCCCACCGCCTGGCCCTCAGCCCGGTGGCCCTGGCCGCCACTCTCGCGACGCTGTCTGCCGCACCCGTGTGGGCCCAGACGGCACCGGCCGCCACCGCGCAACTGGAGACGGTGAGCGTCACCGGCATCCGCGCGTCGCTGGAAAGTGCGCTCAATGCCAAGCGCAAGGACAAGGGCATCGTCGATGTCATCAAGGCGGAGGACATGGGCAAGTTCCCCGACACCAACCTGGCCGAGTCGCTGCAGCGCGTGCCGGGCGTGGTGATCGACCGCGACGCCGGCGAAGGCCGCAACATCACCGTGCGCGGCCTGGGCGGCGACTTCACGCGCACCCGCATCAACGGCATCGAGGCCCTGGCCACGACCGGCGGCACCGACAGCTCGGGCGGCGCCAACCGCACCCGTGCCTTCGACTTCAACGTCTTCGCGGCCGATCTCTTCAGCTCGCTGACCGTGCGCAAGAGCAGCTCCGCCGACGTCGACGAAGGCTCGCTCGGCGCCACGGTCGACCTGCAGACCGCGCGCCCCTTCGACATGAAGGATTTCGTCGCGGCGGTGTCCGTCAAGGGCACCTACAACGACATCCGCGGCAAGACCACGCCCAAGGCGTCCTTCCTGATCTCCAACACCTTCGCCGACAAGAAGATCGGTGTGCTGTTGTCGGGCGCCTACTCCAAGCGCCAGGTGTATGAAGAAGGCTT
>JAIXTY010000166.1 GCA_027483705.1 Rubrivivax sp. | reverse complement strand
GTAAACCGTGGCTTCGGCACGCTGGTATAGCCCCACGAGCTGGGCATCGCTCACGAAGGGCGCGAAGTGCACCCTTGCACGGAGCGCCGGCGGTATGCCCCCGGGCACCGCATGACTCGCGCCAAAGCCGCAGGCGACCAAGTGGAGATCGTCTCGAGAACAGGCGGCCAGCAACTCGAGCGCCCAGCCAAACCGCTTTCTTGGCTGCGACCCTCCGATGTACAGAAGGTATGGTGAGCGGCCAAGAGAGCGCTGCAAGCCCTCGGGTGGCGGGCCGACGTTTCCCTCTGCAAAGAACTCATCGGCGATGCCGTGCGGGATGACGGTGATGCGGTCGGCGAGGACCGGCCACCGCTCGGCGATGTCGCGGCGCGAGGACTCGCTGATCGTCACGATACCGGCGCACCATCGATAAGCTAGGCTCTGCACGTGGTGCAGGTAATGCCAGTCCAGCCTCGTCGGACGCTTCTCCGTCCAGAGTACGGTGTCGTGGATGGTCACGACAGTTGGCACAGGCTGCCACAGCGGCACCGTGTTTTCGGCACAGTGAAGTAGCTGGATGCCGTTACGACGCAATCGCAGCGGAAGACCCACCTGTTCCCAGAGCTCGAATCGATCGCCTCGGAACGGAAAGATGTCCACGCTGCCCGAGAAGGGGGCGGGCGCCATGAATGGACGCGCCGGGTCATGTCCGAACGCTGTCCAGTGGACATCATCAGCGGGCTGAGTGTTGCGCAACAGTTCCTGGACGTATCGTCCCGTACCGCGAAGGTGTTCAGCGTTGAGCGTGCGGGCCGAGATGCCAAGCCTGAATGTCATTTGCATTCCCCCTTTGCAGGGGCTTGCCGCCGTATCTGGTCTGCCAAGCGCAAGGCAAGCGCGGCGATGGTCAATCCGGTGTTGGCAACGCCGCTCGATGGGATAGCCGACCCATCGCAAACGTAGAGGTTGCCCACGCCATACACCCGCCCGTCCCGGTCACAGACACCTTCGGCAGGCGTCGCGGACATGCGTGCAGTACCCGAATGATGAGCACCTGTCCGGAGATCTTCGAACCACGTCGGAAACACCGTCGAAGCCTTAAGCACGGGAGACAGCTCTTGCAGGATGTCTCCTATCGACTGCCGCAGCTGCCATTGGTACGAATCGGTGAGCACCCAGTTGCGCACGCAGCGTTCGCGCCCGGTCTCCGGATCAGTCTCGCGCCAAACGGCCCTCTCTTCGGATGGCGGCATCTGCGCTGTCATCAGCACGGTGTAGTGGCGGGTAGGCAGTTGGATCCCGAAGCGAAACGAGAGGATGTCGAGCAGGTCGTCCCTATGACTGAACAGCCGGATGAGGAGTCGCGGATCCCAGGGACGGCGACGCAGTTCGCTGAGTACGCTCCCCACCCGCTGACGGGTGCGGTCACGGTAGAAGGCAGCCGCAGGCCGGAGCTGGAAGGAGACATCCAGCTTGCCCACCTTCACAACCAGCAAAAGCCGCAAGTTGCCATCGGTGCCAGGAGCACGGAAGTTCCAGAGGCGGAACAAGGGCGCGTCCACCTGGATCTCACCAACAAAGCCCATTGGATGGTCTTCGTAGTGCCGCCCGACATGGGCTTGCCCAGGCAGTTGCACTTGCCGGGCCAACTGATCGAGCAGAAGCGGCGTGCCGAGGCCGCCTGCGCATAGGACGAATTGCTCGCCATTCACGGTCTCGGAACCTACGTCGGTCTGAACCCGCAGCGCGGCGACTCGCCCTGCCTCGCCTATCTCCCAACCGACAGCCTGGCCTCGAACAAGGCGAACTCGCCCCTTCAACTTGAACGCCTCCCACGCGTTGATCGCGTCCTGCGGGTAGTAGAGGCCTTGAAGCCTGAGGTTGGGCAGGCCTAGGTGCTCCAGACGCTGCTTCAGGTCGGCCAGTGCCCGGCGCACGGTGCCTGCCTCGACGCCGCCAAGCAGCTGATAGGCACGCTCGTAGTGTGAGTCGAGTGCTTCCCGACCCACAGGCCAATCCTCGGCGAACACGTGCGGTTCGATCTCAATCAGGCCGTTGTGCCACAGCTGGGTGGAGCCGCCCAGGCCCGTGCCGATGTGTGGATCGAGCACCGCACGCTTTCCCACGTCAAGAATCTGACGAGATTCACTGGCGGCGTGATCGGTTCGCTCAATCAGCGTCACATCATGGGTGTCCGCCAGGGCATGGGCAAGCACACATCCGCCCAAACCGGCTCCAACGATCACAACGCGGTTCTCGTGCATGTCAATGAGTGGCGCCTACCGACGGCCAGCTGTCATCCAGCTCTTGTTTGAAGAGTGCCGACGTCGGACTACACAGTAGATGGAGTAGGCCAAAGGGCTCCAGTCGTGACGTCCACATCGCGCGCAGTCTCTGGCGCGAACTGCCTCTCAGGGTGATCTTGCTGGTGAACAGCGATGCAATTTCTGGGGATGAATCTGGTGCCCCCGGGGCAACGGATCACGGCGGGCGCGGTCACAACATCGCGCATCGCGGGAACATCTGACATTGTCAGGCCCCGTTGGGCCAAGCCTGGGCTGGTGAGCGTGAACTTAGGCACTTGGCATCAGACACGCTGATTGCGCCCGGCATCGGCCCTGTCAGCCTCTCACCGATATGCACGCCGATTGCGTTCGCAACCGCCAGCCCCTGCGGCCTCAGCCGAAGACATCGTCAGCCCGTACGGAAGAAGAAGATGTTCGACGACATCTGCGGCAAAACGACGAACCCGCGAAGTGCCGGCACATAGCGGAAGCGTCCATTGATGCCTGCGCTGGGCGTTGCCCCCGGGCCAGATCCCTCCAGCGTGAGAATTCTCATGTCCCACATCGTGCCCTCACGCGGCGTGATGACGTACACACGCCCCGCTGTCGCACCCTGGCCGTCGTAGAACAGGAAGCGATCGTGATGAGGGTCGTAGTCCAGTGCAGCATAGGTCGGTGCGTCTGCCACGAACTGAGACAGTGCAGCGCTGGGATTGAACGTGATTGGCGTCTGTGCACCGGTGTCAGGATCGAAGATCGACGCCACCACGCCGCGAGCGAGATCGAATCCCTGTCCGTCACCGAACTGCAAGGTGAAGAAGCGACGCCGGGCGGGGTCGTAGCTCACGGGCCATCGCCAAGCCACGGGAAAGCGTGCGACCTGGGCCCAGGTGTTGGTGGCCTGATTCCAGCGCCAGCCGGCCGATGTCCAGACATTCCCAGTCACCGGGTCATGGGCAGAGCCGAAGCCACGCCCTTCAGCCAGCCTGGGCCAGGTGCCCGGCGCATCCCAGGCCCAGGTGTTGGTTACGGAATGACCGTCGACCGCGTAGCCCGTTCCACCGTTGACGTACCACGCCGCGGCACCGAACAACATCACGCGGCGACGCTGAGCAATGAAGTGGGCGTGGTGGTACCCGTGTCGCGAGACCGGCTTGTTGTCGGCGTAGTAGTCGACATTGGACCGCACATCAGCAGCGCTGGAAGCGGCTATGGGAACTGACCACGCAGGGCGGTCCTGCAGGAGGTCGATGCTGGAGACCCGATTGTCTGAACTGTCAGTGTGGCCCCCGTTCGCGGGCGACACCAGCAGGCCCGTTCCAGGCACGTGAACCAAGGTGCCCCAGGCATTGATGGCAGCACCTCCTGCACCACTGGTACCAGGAACCTCGATCCATCGGTGCAATGGAACACTGGCCGCCCAAGATGGGCTCCTTGGTGCTGGCGCGACACTCCAGACCGGGCGTGCGTTGAATCCAGCCGCCACCGCAGCCCAGTTGCTGGCGCCCAGCATGCGCTCGTAGCCTTCGATCGCGTCAGCAGCACCATGACGAACGGCGTAGGCGATGGCCGGTTGCAGGTTGCCCCACATCGCACGGGCCCAGAACCCGGTGTCGTACTCACCAGCCAGCAATCCCTCAGATGCACCCATCCAACCCGGTGGCGGCGTGAAGGTCGCCCTGTACACAGCGTTGACGCTGGAAGGCCATGGACCGGTGCCTGCGGCAAAGCTCGCTATGTTCAGGCTGGTGCCCGTCTTGATGGTGTACGGGTCAGCGTTGATGTACCACCAATCTGCCCGAGTCCCAAGGCGCATCGTGACGCTCCTGGCCTTCCACTGGAAGAACTCGCCAAGCTTCGACTTGGTGGGCGCGTCAAGGGGCAGGTCGAGCGATATCGCCCAGCCGAAGACAGCGGTCACGAAGTCCTGCTGCCAGATCGCGATCTCGCTGACCGTTCCGTTGTAGGTTTCGCCCGGCAGGATCCAGCCGTAAGGATTGTTGGGTCTCGCGACGTAGCGGGTGTGGAAGTGGTCGACGTTGTTGATGACGCAGGTCGTCAGTTCGTTGCGAAGCGTCGCGTCGGTCTCCGGAACAACAGCCAAGGCTTGGATCTTCGAGCGCCAGTCCCAGGCGCAGGATCGTGTCTGCCAGGCGTCGGTTGCCGTCTGAACCAACCCCTTCGCACCGTCGCGCAGTGCATCGTTGCTGCCATTGCCGAGAAAGTTTGCCGTCGCTGCGAAGAGCACCTCTTCCATGAAGTACCACCGCCCGGTGATCAAGTAGGCCATGTAGCCAACCGACGGACTGTGCGCACAGTCCCAACCCGGCGGGTTGCCGCCCGTTGCCACCGGCGTTCGAAGTCCGGTGACGCTGGCGCCGTTGTCCTTGAAGCCCTGCGAGTCCGAGATGACGCGGTGCGCGTGCTGAGAGAAGCGCAGTGGTCGATTCGTGGCTTCGTCGCGGTAGTGGATGGCGTAACGCCCAGCGCTGTAGCCATTGCGAACTACAGCGGGGTAGACGTCGAAGCTGCCCCCGACGAGGTAGAGCACGTCATGCTGCGGCAAGAGGCCAATCGGGTCCTGGTAGCCCGTACTGGCCATGTTGTCCGAGTCGTAGTTGAAGCTCCCCTGCTGCAAAGGCAAGTACCCGGTTGGCAACCCGCTCACAGCGCCTGCCGCCCCGCCCATTTGTGCAAAGTAGGTCGGGACCATCTCCGTCGACATCAGGTACTGCGCATCGTGCTGGAACCGCAGCGCCGGATCCGAGACATTCCAATACGAGAGGGCGGAACCTGCAATCAGCGGTGTTCGCTGGTGATGCTTCAGGTCGATGGCGCGGCTGAAGCGCTCCGAGCCATTCAGGCTGAAAGCATAGGTCGTCGACTTGTTGGCAGGTGCCGGCACCGCGATGTATCCGTTCTCGATCCACGGCAAGACATCGACCGCACCGTTCGAGAACAGCCGCACCTCCAACCAAGCCACGAGATGCGCGTCGCTACCGACGGGCTTGCGATAGATCCACGACGACATCACCGGCCCGGCCGTCCACTGCATGAACGGGCTGTCCCAGTCAGCTCCCGACCAGCTGACCGAACCGAAGGTGCCGCAACCGATCTGCGCGGTCACGCCAGTACGCTTCAGATCAGCCGTATTCAGGGCGACGCCAGAGGCCGACGAGCCGGGGCGCAGGTACACCGCCAGCGGGACGCCAGCTGTCAGCGTCAGGCTTCCGGCGATCTCGGCGATGCGGGCAGACCCATCGGGCCAGGTGTTGCGTACGGTTACCTGGATGGCGCCGGCCGACGTCGTGAGGCCCGTGCCGGCCGGAACATCACCCTTGCGAAACGCAAAGCCGATGCAGTACGGCGCCGCGGAGACCGACGCATCGGACAACACACTGAAGCGGCGCGCTCCAACGGAGAGCATGGAACCTGCGGCTGCTCCCACCGGAGCCGGCGCAGGGGGAGGTGGCGGTGGCGGGGGGGCCGGCGGGGGGGGCGACGAAGGCGGTGGTGACGCAGGAGGCGGTGACGACGACGGAGGTACACCGTTGCTTGGCGGTGCATTGCCCGGCGGCGGAGACTGCCCAGGCGGCTGGCCGCTGTTCGGTGGAGAAGAGGGGGTCAGGCCGGACTGCTCATCGCCTGACCCTGAGTCGCCCCCGCAAGCGACGAGCGGCGTTGACCCCACGAAGGTCATCGTGAAGTACAGAAAGCGGCGTCGCGACTCGTCGATCATGGGAGATCCCCCTGGGTCAGTCTGCGGGCTGGTTCACCCGACATCTATCGTCTTGGCCTGTCGATTGTCGATGGTGGGGCGACGGGCTTTCGTGACGTTGTCCGTCGGGCTGACCGAAGTCACAACTGCTGACAGCCCCCGCTGCGCCATGTGGCTGGCATGTTGACGAACATCCATCGGCGGCGGGCGTGAATTCTGTGGCCTGGGGCTCCCCATCTCGAGGGGAGAATCCGCCCGCCTCACTGAAGCCATCCCTTCGACGCATGAATCCGCCTGTTTCGTCGTTCTGCACCGGTCAACCTGTCTGGCACGACGAGGCCGCAGAGACCGCCAGACCGGGTGGCGACGAGGCGAGCTGGCGCACCAGAATCGCCCGATCAGGCCCGTTGGCGGTCGCGCGCAGCACCACCGGTCCGTTTGCCGTGGGCCTCGACTCTGGTGGGGGCCAAGCCGTCGGGGTGGTGGACAGGTTTGCGATGCACACCTTGTGCCATACGGTGCGTGACGGGCGACTGCTCGTGGGAGAGCGGGCCGACCTCATGGCGCCGGACGCCGAGATCGACCCCCAGGCGCTCTTCGACTACCTCTACTTCCACGCGATCCCGTCGCCCCGCACGGTCTTCAAGGGCGTGCAGCGACTGCCGCCCGGTCACGCCATTTGGCAGGACGCGGAGGGTGTGCACCAGGCGCGCTATTGGGCACCCACGTTCCAGGAGGTCGGGATGGGCTTCGCAGAGGCCCGCCAAAGGTTTCTCGATCTGCTTAGGCAAGCCGTCGCGGCGGACCTGGATGGCAGCACGCCGGCCTGTTTCCTGAGCGGTGGCACCGACAGCTCCACGATTGCTGGGCTCATCGCGCAGGTCAGCGGGCAGGCGCCCTTGAGCTACTCCATCGGCTTCGAGGCCGAGGGCTACGACGAGATGGAGTACGCGCGCATCGCCGCGCGCCACTTCAAGACCGAGCATCGTGAGCACTACATCACACCGGCAGACCTGGTCCGCCTGATCCCGCGGGTTGCTGAGCACCATGACCAGCCCTTCGGCAACTCGTCTGCGCTGCCCGCGTACTTCTGCGCGCTCAAGGCGCGGGAGGATGGAGTAACCCGGTTGCTAGCCGGCGATGGCGGCGACGAGCTGTTCGGCGGCAACACGCGGTACGCCACGCAACGCATCTTCTCTTGGTACGACGCCGTCCCAGGCGTTCTGCGCAGGGGTCTGCTGGAACCACTGGCGGGGAGCGGGTGGCTCGACGGGGTGCCGCTGGCCCGCAAGGGGATGAGTTATGTCCGCCAGGCGAAGGTGCCCATGCCAGACCGACTGGAGACCTACAACCTGCTCTACCGCGTGAACATGGGCGAGATGCTCACCCCGGGGTTCCTGGCGCAGGTTGACGCCCAGGAGCCAGGCCGCCATCAGCAACAGGTCTGGGCCGAGTCGGAAGGCGCCAGCTTCGTCAACCGGATGCTGGCCTATGACTGGCGCTTCACGCTGGCCGAGAATGATCTACCCAAGGTGCGTGGTAGCACCGAACTCGCCCAGGTGGCGGTGCGCTACCCGTTCCTGAACCAGGATCTCGTCGACTTCTCAGCCAGCTTGCCCACGGCCTACAAGCTCAAGGGGCTGAAGCTGCGCTGGTTCTTCAAGGAGGCCCTGCGCGGCTTCCTGCCGGACGCCATCATCACCAAGAAGAAGCACGGCTTCGGCCTGCCGTTTGGCCCGTGGACCGTGAGGGACGCTGCGCTCGGCGCACTGGCACGCGACAGTCTGGAGGGCGTGGCCGAGCGGGGCCTGCTTCAGCCTGCCTTCGTGCGCACGCTCATGAAGGATCTGCTCCCGCAACACCCGGGCTTCTATGGCGAGTTGGTCTGGATCCTGATGATGATGGAGCAGTGGTTCAGGCATCATCGCCCGAACTACCGGGTACCTTGAACGAACAGTTCAGGTGTAGGCCGCCTGAACACGCAGGTTGCCAGCCATGCGCGCCCCGAATCGCCAACGCGCCCGGTCCCAAGGGGTGAAACGCGGCAACTCGTGCAGTCGTGCAGCGCCGGAGCGTGACACGCCAAACGACGTGCTGACAGCCGCCTCGAAGCCCGCCGCCTGCACCAGGCGAACGTCCCGCGCGGTGTAGTCACGCCCCGGGCGGCCATTGGGGTAGGCGAAGAGGTCCACTTTTCGGTCGATGAGACCCTGCAGCCGCTCACGGCTGCCTTCGATCTCGACCCGCGCCGCTTCGTCGCCCAGGCCGGCCAGGATCGGATGGCTGATCGTGTGTGCGCCGATCTGCATGCCTGCCGCAGCCATGGCGCGCAGGTTCGCGGTCGTCATCATCAAGCCACGGGGCAAGTCCGCACCACTGCGTTCACCGATGGCTTCCGACACGGCGACACGCTCCTCGTGAGGCAGGTACTTCAAGGCACCCAACAGGCGCCCGGCCACGGCCGCACGTGCCGCCGCATAGTCTGGAATCTCCAGGCTCTCGGGCAGGTCCAGACCCAGACCGGCCAGCGACAGCGAACTCAGCCGCGTACGCCGGACCGACTCCACCACCGTGTCGTTCCACATTCGGCCGCCATTCAGGAAGGACGTGGCGATAAAGAAGGTTGCGCTGAGCCCGTGGCGGCGAAGCACCGGCATGGCGATGTCGTGGTTGTCGGCGTAGCCATCGTCGAAGGTGATGGCCAGCGCCCTGGCCGGAAGATGTCCGCCCGCCAGGGCTTGAACCGCGGCATCCAAGGGCATGACCTGGAACCAACTGCGAAACCATCGGCACAGTGCGTCGAAGCGCTCCGCATCGGGCTCGTCAGGGAACAGCGGGTCTGGCCGCGCGTGCACGCGGTGGAAGATGGCGATC
>JAIXTY010000127.1 GCA_027483705.1 Rubrivivax sp. | reverse complement strand
ACGTCACCGCGCGGCTGCAGACGCCGTACGTTCGGCAGTTCCTCGAAGACCGCGACCTCACCGCCTGGTTCCTGCTCGACCTGTCGGGCAGCGTCGACTTCGGCAGCGGCGACGTCACCAAGCTCGCCGTCTCCACCGGCTTCGTGGCGACGCTGGCGCGCGTGATCACGCGCCACGGCAACCGCGCCGGCGCGTTGCTGTACGGCAGCCGCGTCGACACCGTGCTGCCCCCGCGCACCAGCCGCGCGCACGTGCTGGAGCTGCTGGCGCGCATGCGGGAGCCGCGGCCGAAGCCGGCGCCCGGCACGCCGGCCGGAAGTGGCGGCACCTCGCTGGCCGAGCTGCTGAAGATGGCCGACGGCGTGATGACGCGCCGCTCGCTCGTGTTCGTGGTGTCGGACTTCATCTCCACGCCCGGCTGGCAGGACGCGCTGGCGCGCCTGGCGCGCCCGCACGAAGTGGGGGCCGTTCGGCTGTGGGACCCGATGGAGATGGCGCTGCCCGACGTGGGCCTCGTCACCGTGGAAGACGCCGAGACCGGCGAGCAGCTCTTCATCGACGCCGCCGACCCCGCCTTCCGCGAGCGCTACGCCGCCATCGCCGAGCAGCAGGAGGCCGCGCTCATCGACGGCCTGGCGCGATCGGGCGCCGACGTCGTGGAGCTCGCCACCGACGACGATCTCCTGCAGGCGCTGCTGCGCCTGTCCGACCTGCGCCGCCAGCGCGCCCGCCAGCCGGCCCCGCGGCGCGCGCCGGCGCTGCTGCAGCGCGCCGCCCCCGTAGCGGCCGCCCCGACCTGACCCTACCGCCGACAACGCCATGTCCTTCATCTGGCCCTCGATGCTCTGGCTGCTGGCCTTGCTGCCGCTGCTGGTGGCCCTGTACGTCTGGCTGCTGCGCAAGAAGCGCAGGACCACGGTGCGCCTGGCCAGCGTGCAGGTGGCCAAGCTCGCGATGGGCACCGGCCCGGGCTGGCGCCGCCATGTGCCGCCGGCGCTGATGCTGCTGGCGGTGGCGGCCGGCCTCTTCGCGGTGGCGCGGCCCACGGCCACTATCACGCTGCCGCTGGCCGAGCGCACCATCATCCTGGCGATGGACGTGTCGGGCAGCATGCGCGCCGAAGACGTCAAACCCAACCGCCTGGTGGCCAGCCAGGAGGCCGCCAAGGCCTTCGTCAACGGCCTGCCGCGCGAGGTGCGCGTGGGCGTGGTGTCGTTCGCCGGCACGGCCGCGGTGGTGCAGGCGCCCACCACCAGCCGCGACGACGTGCTGGCCGCCATCGACCGCTTCCAGCTGCAGCGCGGCACGGCCACCGGCAGCGGCATCATCCTCAGCCTGGCGACGCTGTTCCCCGACCACGGCATCGAGATCCAGCATGTCACCGGCCAGCGCAGCTTCCCCGGCAGCAACAACGACATCCGCAAGCCCGACACGCCGCCGTTCAAGCCGGTGCCGCCGGGCTCGTACAACTCGGCCGCGGTGATCATGCTCACCGACGGCCAGCGCACCACGGGCCCTGATCCCATGGAAGCCGCCAAGATGGCCGCCGAGCGCGGCGTGCGCGTGTACACCGTGGGCATCGGCACCACCAGCGGCGAGATCATCGGCTTCGAAGGCTGGAGCATGCGCGTGCGGCTCGACGAGGAGACGCTCAAGAACGTCAGCACGCTCACGCACGGCGAGTACTTCTACGCCGGCACCGCCGACGACCTGAAGAAGGTCTACGAGGGCCTGAGCTCGCGCATGGTGGTCGAGCGCAAGGAAACCGAGGTGAGCGCGCTGTTCGCCGCCCTGAGCGTGCTGCTCAGCGTGGTGGCGGCCGGCCTGAGCGTGCTCTGGTTCGGACGGGTGGCCTGAGCACCCGGTGACGGCTCCCAAGGCCCTGATCGACGCCTGGGCCGCGGCGTTCAACCGCCGCGAGCTCGATGCGCTGTGCGCGCTGTACGCGCCCGGGGCCGTGCTGTGGGGCACGCTGGCCGAGTCGCTGATCACCACCGCGGCCGGCCTGCGCGCCTACTTCGAGCGTGCGCTCGGGCCGTCGCTCGACACACGCGTCGAGCTGCTCGACGCACACGAGCAGGCCGAAGGCGACTTCGCCGTCATCTCGGGCCGCTGCCGGCTGCGCTTTCGCGTGGCCGGGGGCGAGCGCGACGCGCTGGCACGCTACAGCTTCGTGCTCGCCCGCACGGCCGGCGGCTGGCGCATCCAGCACCACCATTCGTCCTTGATGCCTGAGCCGGTGCCGGTGGCGGCGGTGGCGGCCGACGCGGCGCCGCAGGCGCTGCGCCAGGTGAGCATCCTCTTCATGGACGTCGTGGGCTCAACGACGCTGGCCCAGCGGCTGGACCCCGAGACCCTGGCCCAGGTGCTCGACGGCGCCCTCGCGCGCGGCACCGCCATCGTGCGCGCCCACGGCGGACGCGTGCTGCAGTACGCGGGCGACAACATCCTGGCCGTCTTCGGCGCCGAGGCCGCGCACGAGGACGACGCCGAGCGCGCCGTGCTGTGCGGCCTGGCGCTGCGGGTGCTGGGTCGCGCGCTCGGCCAGGAGGTCGCCGCCGCCCACGGGCATGCCGGCTTCGACGTGCGCGTGGGCATCCACACCGGCGGCGTGCTCCTGGGCGGCGGCGTCGACGCCGAGGGCAGCATCCGCGGTGCCGCGGTCAACATCGCCGCGCGCATGGAGCAGACGGCGCCGCCCGGCGGCCTGCGCATCAGCCAGGACACCTACTCGCAGGTGCGCGGCCTGTTCGACGTGACGCCGCAGCCGCCGCTGGCCGTGAAGGGCGTCGACGCCCCCGTGGCGAGCGTGCTGGTGGACGGGCCCAAGCCCCGGCGCTTCCGCATCGGCACGCGCGGCCTGGAGGGCGTGGCCACGCGCATGGTGGGGCGCGAGGTCGAGCTGGCGCGGCTGCAGGCCGCCTTCGGCCGGCTGCTGGCCGAGCGCCGGCTGGCGGTGGTGCTCGTCGAGGGCGAGGCCGGCGTCGGCAAGAGCCGCCTGCGCCACGAGTTCGACGCCTGGGCCGAGGCGCGGCCCGAGCGCTTCGTGCTGTTCCGCGGGCGTGCCACGCCGGCCACGAGCGCGCAGCCGTATGGCCTGCTGCGCGACATCCTGGCCTGGCGGCTGCACATCGGCGACGACGACACGCTGGCTGCCGCACGCCGCAAGCTCGTGGCGGCGATGGCGCCGCTCTTCGTGCACGACGACGGCCCCGATCTCGCCGAGGCCCACGCCCACCTGCTGGGCCACCTCGTGGGCATCGACGGCCGCGACAGCCGCCACCTGCGCGGCATCCTCGACGACCCGCGCCAGATCCGCAGCCGCGCCTTCCACGCCGCGGCCCAGCTGTTCCGTCGCCTGGCCGCGCAGCAGGGGCTGCCGGCGCTGCTGCAGCTCGAAGACCTGCACTGGGCCGACGCCGAGAGCCTGGAGTTCCTCGACCACCTGCTGGCCGCCAGCACCGACGTGCCGCTGCTGGTGGTGGCCTTTACGCGCCCGCCGCCCGAGAGCGCGCCGGACTGGGCGGCGGCCGCCGCGAAGCAGGAGCGCATCGTGCTGCGGCCACTCGGCACCGGCGACAGCGAGGCGCTGGCGGCCGAGCTGCTGCAGCGGCTGCCCGAGCCGCCAGCCGCGCTGCTGTCGCTGCTCACCGGCAAGGCCGAGGGCAACCCCTTCTACATGGAGGAGCTGCTGCGCATGCTCATCGCCCAGGGCGCCGTCGTCACCGGCGAGCCCTGGCAGGTCGACGTCGAGCGGCTGCGCATCACCCAGGTGCCGGCCACGCTCACCGGCGTGCTGCAGGCGCGGCTGGACAGCCTGGCGACACCGCTGCGGCAGGCCCTGCAGCAGGCCAGCATCGTGGGGGCCGTGTTCTGGGACCGGGCGCTCGCCGCCGTCGACGAACACGCCCCGGGCCAGCTGCCGGCCCTGGTGCAGCGCGAGCTGACGCTGCCGCGCCCCGACAGCCCGCTGGAGGGCCTGCGCGAGTACGCGTTCCGCCACCAGCTGCTGCACCAGGTGACCTACGACACGGTGCTGCGCGCCCCGCGCCGCGAGGGCCACGCCCGCGTGGCGCGCTGGCTGGCGGCGCTCAGCGCCCAGGGCGGCCTGCATGCCGGCGACCTGCTGGGCCTGGCGGCCGAGCACTTCGAGCGCGCGGGCCTGGCCAGCCCGGCGGCCGACTACCACGCGCAGGCCGCCGAGCACGCGGGCGAGCGCCTGGCGCACACGCGGGTGCTGGCGCACGTCGAGCGCGCGCTGGCGCTGCTGGGCGACGCCACGGCCGGCCCCGCCGTGTGGCGACTGCAGTGGCGGCTGCGCGCCGTGCGCGAGCACACGCTGCACCTGCAGGCCCGGCGCGACGAGCAGGCCGCCGAGCTCGATGCCATGGACACGCTGGCCGAGCGGCTGGACGACGACACGCTGCGCGCCGACGCCGCGCGGCGGCGCAGCCTGCGTGCGATGCGCATGGCCGACTGGCCGGCCATGGAGCACGCCGGGCGCCGCGGCGTGGCGGCGGCGGCCCGCGCGGGGCAGGCACCGTCGCGGCTGCACTGCCTGCGGCTCGTGAGCCTGGCGCTGGTGCACCAGGGCCGCGTCGACGACGGCCGCGCGCTCGTCGACGAGGCGCTGCCCGAGGTGCGGCGCCTGGGCCTGCGGGAGGTGGAGGCGCGGCTGCTGAACGTGCTGTCGATCGCCGCCGAGGCACAGGGCCGGCTCGTCGAGGCGCTGGCGCTGGATCGCCAGAGCCTGCAGGCCTTCGGCGAGGTGGGCGACCGCGTCAACGAGGCGATCAGCCTGTCGAACGTCGGCGAGGGTTCGATGAAGCTCGGCGACCTCGGCCGCGGCGAGCTCGACCTGCAGGCCGCACTGCAGCGTGTGCGCGCCAACGGCGACCGCGTGTTCGAGGCGCTGGTGCTGGGCCAGCTGTCGACGCTGGCCTGCTGGCGCGGCGACGCCGCCACGGCCCAGGCGCAGGCCGCCGCCGCACGGGCCATCGCACGGGCCGCGCAGGCCCCCGACATCGAGCTGGTGGCGCAGCTGCGCGTGGCCGACGCCGCGCTGGCCCTGGGCCAGGCCGCCGCCGCGCGCGAAGCCTACGCGCAGGCGCTCGCCCTGGCGCAGGCGCTCGGGCACGCGATGGCCCACGACGCCACCGCCGGCCTGGCCCGCGCCGCGCTGGCGCTGGGCGAGGCAGCCACGGCGCTGTCGGTGCTGCAGCCGCTGCTGGGCCGGCTCGGCGCCGACGGCGGGCTCGATGGCGCCGAGTACCCCCGCGCCATCGAATGGACGCTGCACGAGGCCCTGCGCCGGGCCGGCGACCCGCGCGCCGCCGCCTGGCTGGCCCAGGCCCATGCGGCGCTGATGCAGCAGGCCGCGGCCATCGACGACCGGCCCTTGCGCGAGGCCTTCCTGCGCGACATCCCGCACCACCGCGCCATCATGGGCGCGGCCGCGGGCTGAGGCCGTCGCGGCTCAGCGGCGGGGGCTGCGCGGCGACGCGGCCTTGCGGGCCGGCGCCTTGGGCGCGGCTGTGGCCTTCTCGGCTTTGCGGGCCGGTGTCTTCCGCGCGGCCTTGCGGGCCGCGGCCCGGTCTTCGGCCGGCATCACCGGCACCGGCAGCACGGCCGGCACCGCCGCGGCGCCGCGGCTGCGGCGGGCCGGCACGGCCGCCTCGGCGCGCCAGTCCTGGCCCAGGAACATCGCCCGCTCGGCCCGGCGCCGGCGTGTCAGGCCCGGCAGCGCCTGCAGCACGCCGTCCACACGCGCCTTGTCCCAGGCCACGAACTGCTCGGCCGCGCCCAGGCGGTCGCCGGCGTTGAGCTTGCGCAGCAGCGTCGACGCCGCCAGGTTGGCCGCGCCGATGTTGAACAGCAGCGAGATCAGCGCGCCGAAGCCCGCGTCGTCGACCGCCACCTTCAGCAGCCGGCTGAGCTGCGCCGCGCGCGGCACGAGGTCGCCGCGCAGCAGCGCCTCGGCCTGCTCGCGCGTGATGCCGCCGGGGTACAGCGCCCGCGCCCGGGCCTTGCCGGCGGCGCCCTTGAGCTGCACGCCGCCGTCGACGATGGCGTGACCCCAGCCGATGGTCCACACGTTGGCCGGGCACAGGTAGGCGTCGATGTTGACGGTGGACGGATCCCCGTCCGGAATGCCTTCGAAGGCCTTGATCAGGTCGACGGCCTGCTGGGGCACGTCGCGCAGCGGTGCGGGCATCGGAGCTCTCCTCGCCGGGGGTGACGCGCGAGTATCCGGCCCGATGCCCCGGCGGCACTCTCCCTAGAAGCCGGCCAGGCGGGTCGCCGCCAAGGCTTGACAGGCATTGCGATATTGTCGACATTGTCGTCAATCAAGCCCGCCGCGGAGACGATCATGTCCCCTCACTGGACCCGACACCCTGTGCTGGCCGGCCTCGTCGGCGTGCTCGCCGGCGGCCTGGCCATCGCGCTGACCGAGTGGCTCGCGAAGCAGCTGCTCGGCGCACCGGAGCTCTCGCGCCCGGGTGGCGTTTCGGCGGGCCACTTCGCGGCGGTGCTGGTGGCCTGGGTGTTGGGCGCCGGAACAGCGGCGCTGGTGGCCACCGCCTGGTGCGGTGGCCGCAGCCTCGTGCCCGGCTTTGTGGCCGCCGGGGTGCTGCTGGCTGGCTCGGTGGCGACGATGGCCGCCTTTCCGCATCCGGTGTGGATGATGGTCGGCGCGCCGCTGCTGATGCCCGCTGCCGCGTGGCTGGGCGGCCGCAGCCGCCTCGCGCGCAGCGCCTGAGCCCATGGGCGCGGCGCAACCGCTGGGCAGCCTCGAGCTGCTGGTGCTGATGGCCGTGGCGCGGCTGGGCGACGGCGCCTATGCCGTGGCCGTGCGTGACGAGATCGCCCGCCGCACGCGCAGCGAGCCCTCGCGCGGCGCCGTGTCGGTGACGCTGGACCGGCTGGAGCGCAAGGGCCTGCTGGGCTCGCGCCTCGGCGAACCGACGGCCGAGCGCGGCGGCAAGGCCAAGCGCCTGTACGCACTGGCCGCCGCCGGGCAGCAGGCGCTGCGAGCCACGCTGCAGGGCACCCAGGCCATGATGCAGGGCTTGCCCGCCAGCCTGCTGCCCGACGCCCGCCCGTGACCTCCCGGCGCCTGCTCACGCGGCTGCTGCTGCGCGGCGTGCCCCGGCACCTGCGCGACAGCATCGACGGCGACCTGCTCGAAGCCGACGCCGGCCCGCGCGAGGCCGCCGCCATCACGCTGCACTTCCAGGCCGAGCCCTACCGGGCCGGCGCCGACCGCCGCGCCGCGCTGGCGCTGCTGCTGGCCGGGGCCGGATTGCTCGGCATCGTGCCGATGGCCGCCCAGGCGCTGCTGGCGCAGGCCGGCGTGTTCGGCGACGCGTTCAGCCGTGTGGCGCTGGCCGTGTGGGGCTCGCCCGCGGTGGTGGCGGCAGCGGCGAGCGGCTTGATCGTCGGCCGCGCCTCGCTGCTGGCACCACATGCCGATGCGGCCCGGCTGCACCTGGTGCTGCTGCTGGCGCCGGCGGCCGCCCTGGCCGCGCCGGGCTTGTGGCAGGCCGGCCTGAGTGGCCTGCTGCTGCCCGCCGCCGCCTGGCTGGCGCACCGCAACCGGCAGGCCGGCGACGAGCCCGCGTCGCCGGCCTGAGGCCGCTCAGGGCAGCAGCCGCAGCAGCTCGCCGTCGTTGCCGTCGGTGAGGATGTAGACGAAGCCGTCCGGCCCCTGGCGCACGTCGCGCAGGCGTTTGCCCAGGCCCTCGAGGTGGCGGCTCTCGGCGACGATGCGGTCGCCGTCCAGCGTCAGCCGCACCAGCGCCTGGCCGCGCAGCGTGCCCATCAGCAGCTGGCCCTTCCAGCCGGGGTAGCGGTCGCCGCTGATGAAGACCATGCCCGAGGGCGCGATCGAGGTCGGCACCCAGTGCTTCAGCGGCTGCTCGTAGCCGGGCTTGGGGCCCTCCTCGCCGATGCGCGTGCCCAGGCCGTAGTTGCGGCCGTAGGTGACGACGGGCCAGCCGTAGTTGCGGCCGCCGCGCACCACGTTGACCTCGTCGCCGCCCTGCGGCCCGTGCTCCGAGGCCCACAGCTCGCCGGTGACGGGGTGCAGCGCTGCGCCCTGGATGTTGCGGTGGCCGAGGCTGTAGACCTCGGGCGCCGTGCCGGCGCGGCCCGCAAAGGGGTTGTCGGCCGGGGCCTTGCCGTCGGCATCGATGCGGATCACCTTGCCCAGATGGTTGGCCGGGTTCTGCGCCTCGTCCTTGCCGCCGAAGCGGTCGCCCAGGCCCACGAGCAGGTGGCCGCTGCGGTCGAACACGATGCGGCTGCCGCAGTGGTGGCGCGAGTTCATCTTCGGCTTCTGGCTGAAGATGGTGCGCACGTCCTCGAGCCGCTCGCTGCCCGGCGCGCCCACCAGCCGCGCGCGGCCGACCGCGGTGCTGTTGCCGCCCTCGCCCGGCTCCGCGAAGGTGAAGAAGATGCGCTGGTTGGTGGCGAAGGCCGGGTCGGTGACGACGTCGAGCAGGCCGCACTGGCCACCGGCGCTGACGGCCGGCAGGCCGGCCAGCGGCGCGCCCAGGCGCCCGTCGGCGGCGATCACGCGCAGGCTGCCGCCCTTTTCGGTGACGAGTCGCCGGCCGTCGGGCAGAAAGGCCACGGCCCAGGCGTCCTGCAGCCCGCGGGTGACCGGTTCGGTGCGCTGGGCCTGGGCCGGCAGCGCCAGGGCCAGCAGCGACAGCAGCAGCGCCAGTGCGGGGCCGGTGTGGCGGCCGGCGCCGGCGTGGGAAGGAGTCGAGGTGTGTGTCATGGCCGCCAGCATGCCCGGCCCGCCATGACCGCGCTCGACTAGGGCCGGGCCGGCGCCACGCGGAAGCGCAGCGTGTGCTGCTTCAGCTGGCCGGCCTGGTCGCCGAGCGAGCTGGCGGCGGCGGCCGTCTGCTCCACCAGCGCGGCGTTGTGCTGCGTCATGCGGTCGAGTTCGGTCACGGCGTCGTGCACCTGGCCGATGCCGGCGCTCTGGCGCTCGGTGGCCTCCGAGATCTCGTGGATCACCGTCGCCACATCGCGCACGCGCTGCACCAGCTGGCCCATGGTCTGGCCGGCTTCGCCCACCTGGCGCGCGCCCTCGTCGACGCAGCGCGTGCTGCTCTCGATGAGCGTGCGGATCTCGCGCGAAGCCGCGGCGCTGCGCTGTGCCAGCGCGCGCACCTCGGCCGCCACGACCGCGAAACCGCGGCCCTGGTCGCCGGCACGCGCGGCCTCGACCGCGGCGTTCAGCGCCAGGATGTTGGTCTGGAAGGCGATGCTGTCGATGGTGCCGACGATCTCGCCGATGCGGCGGCTGGCGCCGGTGATCTCGTCCATCGTCGACACCACCGCGGCCACGGCCTCGCCACCGGCCTGGGCCGTGCTGCCGGCCTGCTGCGCCAGCTGGCGGGCCTCGCCGGCGCTGCGCGCGGTCTCGGCGACGCTGCCGCTGAGCTCCTGCATCGACGACGCGGTCTGCTGCAGCGCCGCGGCCGCGCGCTCGGTGCGCTGGCTGAGGTCGCCATTGCCCTGCGCGATCTCGCCCGAGGCCGTGGCCACGCCATCGGCACCCTGGCCGATGCGGCCGATCAGCTGCGACAGCTCGTGCTGCATGGCCTGCATGGCGCGCAGCAGGCGCGCCATCTCGTCGCGGCCCTGCACCTGCACGGACTGGCTCAGGTCGCCCGAGGCGATGCGCTCGGCCACCGACACGGCATCGTCGATCGGCTTGAGCAGCGAGCGCGCAAAGCCGATGGCCAGCAGCAGGCCACCGGCCAGGCAGGCCACGGCCACCGCCACGAGCAGGCCCATCTTCCGGCGCGCCGTGGCCTCAGCCTGGTCGCCGTCGGCGCGTGCGCGCTGCACCTGGAAGTCGGCATGGCGCGCCGACACCGCAAGGTAGGCCTTGGAGACCTCGGCAAAGCTGCCGCGGCCGAGCTCGCGCGCCTTGTCCTGCTCGCCGGCCTCGATGGCGGCGCGCACCTGGTCGCGCTCGGCCAGCCAGCGCGCGCGCGCCGCGCCGAGCTCCTGGCCCAGGGCCTTGCCCTCGGGGCTGAGCTCGATCTCGGCAAAGCGCTTCTGCACCCTGGTGGTGTCGGTCGAGATGGCCAGCGTGGCCTCGCGCACCTCCGCAAACAGGCTGGCATCGGGCGCCAGGGCCACGGCCTGCCAGCGGGCGACGGCCTCGCGGATGTTGGCGTCCCAGCGCTGCGAGAGCTGGATGCGCTCGGCCTGCCCCTCGGCCAGCTCGCGCACGGTGCCGGTGAGCGTGAAGAACTGCATCAGCGCGACGGCACCGACGAGCAACACGGCCGACATCAGGAAGCCCGTGACGAGGGCGATGCGGCGGCCGATGGAAAACGACGACAGGAAGGACGACACGGTATGGAGGCTCGACGGAAGGCGCCCGGATGGGCGGACCCTGCGTTATCGGCAGCCCGGTGGCTGCACCTGAGCCCCGCCCCGCCCCCACCGGGGCTTTTGTTCAGCCGGCGGCCTCGACCACCATCTGCACGCGCTGGCGCCCGTTCCACTCGTCCAGGCTCACGCGGTAGGCCAGGCGCGCCTCGGGTGGCAGCGCTTCGGTGCGGTTGAACCAGATCGCGTCGCGCTCCTGGCCGGCGTGGCGCAGGCGCAGCTTCAGGTGCTTCTCGCCCACCAGGCGCTGCTGCAGCACCTGCACCGTGTCGCAGAAGAGCGGCGGCTCGAAGCCCTGGCCCCAGACCTGCTCGTCCAGCATCGCCACGGTCTCGGCGTTGAACCACTGCAGCTCAAGCGGGCCGTCGGTGCGCAGCGTGCGCGTCAGCGTGGCGGCGTCGAGCCACTCGCGGGCCACGGCCTCGAGCAGCGCGCCGAAGCGCTGCACCGCGGCGGCGTCGCCATCGACCAGCGTGCAGCCCGCGGCCATGGCGTGGCCGCCGAAGCGCGCCAGCAAGGCCGGCTCGCGCTTGGCCACCAGGTCGAGCGCGTCGCGCAGGTGAAAGCCCGGGATCGATCGGCCCGAGCCCTTCAGCCGCCCATCGACGCCCCGCGCAAACACGAAGGTCGGCCGGTGCAGCCGCTCCTTCACGCGGCCGGCGACGATGCCCACCACGCCCTCGTGGAAGCTCTCGTCGAAGAGGGCCAGCGCCGGCGGCGGCGCCGCGGCGGCGTCGGCCAGCAGCGCCAGTGCCTCGTCGGCGCGCTCGCGCATGCCGCCTTCCACCTCGCGCCGCTCGCGGTTGATGGCGTCGAGCTGCTGCGCCAGTTCCTGCGCCCGCGCCGCGTCGTCGGTGGCCAGGCATTCGATGCCCAGCGTCATGTCGGCCAGGCGGCCGGCGGCGTTGATGCGCGGGCCGAGGGCGAAGCCGAAGTCGAAACCCGCGGCGCGCGCCGGCTCGCGCCCGGCCACGCGGAACAGCGCCGCCACGCCAGCCTGCATGCGGCCGGCGCGGATGCGCTTCAGGCCCATCGACACCAGGCGGCGGTTGTTGGCGTCGAGCTTCACCACGTCGGCCACCGTGCCCAGCGCCACCAGGTCCAGCAGCGCATCGAGCCGCGGCTCCGCACCCACCGCGAACACGCCGCGCGTGCGCAGCTCGGCGCGTGTGGCCAGCAGCACGTAGAACATCACGCCCACGCCGGCGATGGCCTTGCTGGCGAACCCGCAGCCCGGCTGGTTGGGGTTGACGATCACGTCGGCCACCGGCAGCACCACCTGGCCGGCATCGAGCCGCGGCAGGTGGTGGTCGGTCACGAGCACGCCGATGCCGAGCGCGCGCGCATGCGCCACGCCCTCGAGGCTGGCGATGCCGTTGTCCACCGTCACCAGCAGTTCGGGCTGGCGGGGCCGCGCGAGTTCGACGATCGCCGGCGTGAGGCCGTAGCCGTGCACCGCGCGGTCGGGCACCACGTAGTCCACCGCGGCCGCGCCCAGGAGGCGCAAGCCACGCAGCGCCACGGCGCAGGCGGTGGCGCCGTCGCAGTCGTAGTCGGCCACGATGCAGATGCGGCGCTGCGCGGCGATGGCGTCGGCCAGCAGCCGGCCGGCATCCAGCGCACCCATCATCGAGGCGGGCGGCAGCAGCTTCGCAGGGCTGGCGTCCAGCTCGTCGGCCGAGTTCACGCCGCGCGCCGCCAGGAGGCGCGCGAGCAGCGGGTGCACGCCCTGCTGCTCGAGCGCAAAGCTCAGGCGCGGCGCGGCCGGGCGCGGCTGCAGCACGGGGGCGCTCACAGCGGCTCCAGCCAGCGCGCGGCGGGCTCGCGGCCCCAGCGCTGCCACCAGCGCTGCCAGCCCCCGCGCGGCGCACCGCCGAGCGTGACGCTGCCTCGTTCGCCGCAGAGCGTGAGCTGCACGTCACGACCCTGCTCCACGGCCGCCAGCACGGCGCGCAGCGGGCCGTCTTCCAGCGTGTCCCAGGCCTTGCACCAGGCGGCCCAGTCGCCGGCCAGAGCCGGGGCGCGCAGCCGCGTGTCGAGCGTGATGCCGGCCGTGGCCGACACCGGCTGGCGCGGTCCGCAGCCGCTGATCCACACGCTGTTCACGCTCAGCAGCCCGCGCGATTCGCGCTCAGCGTTCACGGCATGGCCGTGCAGCAGCATCTGCACCTCGGCCTGCAGGCGGCGCAGCCGGCGCGCGCCGGGGTGGCTGCCCAGCCAGGCGTCGACGTTGCGACCGACCACGCGGTCCAGGCTCGCGGTGGGCAAGTCGGCCAGGCTCTCGTGCGCCGCGAACCAGGCGCCGACGCCACCCCAGGCCAGCAGCCAGC
Organism: Rubrivivax sp.; assembly: GCA_027483705.1. GTDB lineage: Bacteria > Pseudomonadota > Gammaproteobacteria > Burkholderiales > Burkholderiaceae_C > Rubrivivax. The sequence continues at coordinate 29,533 of JAIXTY010000127.1, read as the reverse complement.
CGTCATCCTGGAAGAGCGCCGCCACGGCCTCGAAGAGGGCGCGCGACGCGGCCTCGTCGAGCTGCAGCTGCGCGGGGTCGACCAGGCTCACCTGCTCGGTGCCCAGGTGCCAGTGCACGGGCGTGAGCAGCGCCCAGGCGAGATCGCCGGTGTCGAGGCCGGCCGCGGCGGCCTGCTCCGCCGCAAAGGGGAGCGTGCCGTCGCTGCCGCGCCAGCCCGCCGCTCGGGCGTAAGCGCGCTCGTGCGGCGTCGACAGCGACCACTCGTCACCCTCATCGCGCCCCGCCTCGGGCAGACGGTCGCGCAGCGCCTCGAGCACCGGCCGCGCCAGCGTGCGCGCCGCGGCACGGCCTTCTTCGGGCAGCGGCGCGGCGAACGGAACGATCAGGTGCATGGGCGACGGATTATCCCGGCCACCGCGGGTGCCACCGCGCGCCGCACGGTGACCCACACACCCCTCGGGTAGCATCCGCGCCCCATGAATGGCCCCCTGCAAGCCCCGTTCGAGTGGCAGATCGGCTGGCGCTACACGCGGGCCGGCCGCGGTGGCCGCCGCAACGGCTTCATCTCCTTCATCAGCGCCATTTCGGTGCTCGGCATCGCGCTGGGCGTGGCCGCGCTCATCATCGTGCTCAGCGTGATGAACGGGTTCCAGAAGGAGGTGCGCGACCGCATGCTCAGCGTCGTGGCGCACGTCGAAGTGATGGACAGCACCGGCGGCGCCCTGCCCGACTGGAAGGCCACCGCCGCCAAGGCGGCGCAGGACCCCCGCGTCATCGGCGCCGCGCCCTTCGTCGTGGCGCAGGCGCTGCTGGGCCGCGGTGACGATCTGCGCGGCGCCGTCGTGCGCGGCATCGACCCCGCCGAGGAGGGCAAGGTCACCGATCTTGCGCGTCAGAGCGCCCCGCTGCTGGCGCAGCTCAAGCCCGGCGAGTGGAACATCGTCGTCGGCAGCGAGCTGGCGCGGCTGCTGGGCGCGCAGATCGGCGACAAGATCACCATCGTCGCGCCCGGCGGCCAGACCACGCCCGCGGGCGTGGTGCCGCGGCTGCGCCAGTTCACGCTCGTGGGCACCTTCTCGGCCGGGCACTACGAGTACGACAGCGCGCTGGCGCTGATCCACATCGACGACGCGGCGCGCCTCTTCCGCGTCGAGGGACCGATGGGCGTGCAGCTTCGTCTCTCGAACGTGATGGAGGCCCGCCAGGCCGGCACCGAGCTGCAGAACCTGATGGGCGCCGACGTCTTCGTGCGCGACTGGACGCGCATCAACCGCAACTGGTACGACGCGGTGCAGATCGAGAAGCGGCTGATGGGCATCATCCTCACGCTCATCGTCGCGGTCGCGGCCTTCAACCTGGTGAGCACGCTGGTGATGACGGTGACCGACAAGCGCGCCGACATCGCCATCCTGCGCACGCTGGGGGCGAGTCCTCGCTCGATCATGGGCATCTTCATGGTGCAGGGGGCGACGGCGGGTGTCATCGGCACGCTGGCGGGCTGCGGCCTGGGCCTGCTCGTGGCCTACAACGTCGACGTCATCGTTCCCGCCATCGAGCGCGCGCTGGGCATGGCCTTCCTGCCGGGCAGCATCTACCTGATCAGCCGCATGCCCAGCGAGCCGATGGCCTCGGACATCGTGCCGGTCATCATCACCTCGCTGGTGCTGGCGTTTGTTGCCACGATCTACCCAAGCTGGCGCGCCAGCCGCGTCAACCCGGCCGAGGCGCTGCGCTATGAGTGAGGTGGTGCTGGCCGCCTTCGAGCTGCACAAGCGCTTCCGCGAGGGCCGCGGCGAAGGCGCCATCGACGTGACGGTGCTGCGCGGCCTGAGCCTCCAGGTGCAGCGCGGCGAGACGCTGGCCATCGTCGGCGCCAGCGGCTCGGGCAAGAGCACGCTGCTGCACCTGTTGGGCGGGCTGGATGCGCCCACCAGCGGCCGCGTCGAACTGATGGGCCGCGACTTCACCTCGATGAACGCCGCCGAACAGGGCGCGTGGCGCAACCGGCAGCTGGGCTTCGTCTACCAGTTCCACCACCTGCTGCCCGAGTTCAGCGCCCTCGACAACGTGGCGATGCCGCTGCGCATCCGCCGCGACAGCGTGGCCTCGGCACGCGCCACCGCGGCGCAGATGCTGGAGCGTGTGGGCCTGGGCGCGCGGCTGGCGCACCACCCGGCCGAGCTCTCGGGCGGCGAGCGCCAGCGCGTGGCCATTGCGCGGGCGCTCGTCACGCGGCCGGCCTGCGTGCTGGCCGACGAGCCCACCGGCAACCTCGACCGCGGCACCGCCGCGAGCGTGTTCGAGCTGATGCTGGAACTGGCGGCGCGCGACGGCACGGCCTTCGTCGTCGTCACGCACGACGAGAGCCTGGCCGCACGCTGCGGCCGCACGCTGCGCCTGGAGCGCTGACGGCGCCTCCCGTGGCCAACCACCTCACCAACGCCGACCTGCACAGCCACAGCACCGTCAGCGATGGCACGCTGGCACCCGAGGCCCTGGCCGCGCTGGTGGCCGAGGCGGGCGTGGAGCTGTGGGCGCTGACCGACCACGACGAGGTCGCCGGCCAGGCACGTGCGCGCGCCGCCGCGCACGCCGCGGGGCTGGACTACCTGACGGGCTGCGAGATCTCGGTCAGCTTCGCTGGCGAGACGGTGCACATCGTCGGCCTCGGCTTCGACGACACCGACCCGGCACTCGTGCAGGGCCTGGCCGCCACGCGCGCCGGCCGGCTGCAGCGGGCGCGCGAGATGGGCGAAGGCCTCGCCCGCGTCGGCATCGACGGCGCCTTCGAGGGCGCGCTGCGGCTGGCGGGCAACCCGGACCTGATCACGCGCACGCACTTCGCGCGCTTTCTCGTCGAGGCTGGCGTGTGCCCGAACACGCACGCGGTGTTCACGCGCTACCTGAAGGAAGGCCTGCCGGGCTACGTGCCCTTCCGCTGGGCCCGCCTGGGGGACGCGGTGGGCTGGATCACCGGCGCCGGTGGCGTGGCCGTCATCGCGCACCCGGCGCGCTACCGCTTCACGCCCACCGCGGAGTACGCGCTGATCACCGAGTTCATGCAGCACGGCGGGCGTGGCATCGAGGTCGTCACGGGCAGCCACGGCGTGGCCGACGTCGTGAAGTACACCGACACGGCGCGCGAGTTCGGCCTGCTCGCCTCGCGCGGGAGCGACTTCCACTCCACCACCGAAAGCCGCGTGATGCCCGGCGCCCTGCCCGACCTGCCCGGCACGCTGACGCCGGTGTGGGTGGCGCTCGAACACCGCATCGAGCGCGCCGCTCCACGCCGCGCTCCGTGAAAACCCGAAAGCGGCTATAGTCGAGGGCTGCCCTGGCCTCCAGGGCATTCGTTCATCTCCTTCGGCCCCCTTTCTCTTCCGTGTGACTTTGGGCTGGCGGCGATGCCGTCCGCGGGTGCGTGCATGAAGCCACGGCCCGCCTAGAACCCGGGTCACATCATGTCCTTCGATACCCTGGGGCTCGCCGAGCCCCTGGTCCGCGCCTTGTCGGTCGCGGGCTACACCGAGCCCACGTCCGTCCAGGCCGAGGCCATTCCCGCCGCGATGAGCGGCACCGATCTGATGGTGTCCAGCCGCACCGGCAGTGGCAAGACCGCCAGTTTCATGCTGCCTGCGCTGATGCGCGTGCTGGCCCTGCGCGAGAGCGAGCCCAAGCCCGCGCCGATGCCGCGCAATGATGGCCCGCGCGGCCCCGGCTTCGAGCGGGGCCCACGCGGCCCGCGCTTCGTGCCCCAGGGCCCCAGCGTGCTGGTGCTGGCGCCCACGCGCGAACTGGCGCTGCAGGTGGCCAAGGCCGCCAGCGACTACGGCCGCTACATCCCCGGCCTGCGCGTGGCCACCGTGGTGGGCGGCGTGCCGTATGGCGCCCAGCTGCGCGCGCTGTCGGGCCCTCTCGACATCCTGATCGCCACGCCCGGCCGCCTGCTCGACCACCTGGGCGCCGGCAAGCTGCCGCTGGGCCGCGTGGGCTTCTTCGTGCTCGACGAAGCCGACCGCATGCTCGACATGGGCTTCATCGACGACATCCACGCCATCGCCGAAGCCTTGCCGCAGCAGCGCCAGACGGTGATGTTCAGCGCCACCTTCTCGGGCCCGGCCGGCCGGCTGGCCGAAGAGCTGCTGCGCGAGCCGCGCCGCATCGAAGTGGCCTCGCACACCGAGACGCACGCCGACATCGAGCAGCGCCTGCACTGGGCCGACGACCTGCGCCACAAGAACGCGCTGCTGGACCACATCCTCACCACGCGCGAAGTCGACCAGGCGCTGGTCTTCACCAGCACCCAGCGCGACGCCGAGGTGCTGGCCACCCGCCTGGCCGAGATGGGCCACCAGGTCGACGCGCTGCACGGCGGCATGCCGCAGGGCCGCCGCAACCGCGTGCTCGATCAGCTGCGCAACCGCCGCCTGCGCGTGCTGGTGGCCACCGACGTGGCCGCCCGCGGCATCGACGTCAAGACCATCAGCCACGTCATCAACTACGGCCTGCCGATGAAGGAAGAGGACTACGTGCACCGCATCGGCCGCACCGGCCGCGCCGGCCGCACGGGCCTGGCGGTGACGCTGGCCGAGCGCCGCGACTTCGGCATGGTGCAGCGCATCCAGCGCTTCACCACCCAGCGCATCCCGGCCGCCACGATCACGGGCCTGGAGCCGCGCACGCCCGAGCCGGCCGCGCGCCCGAAGCCCGGCTTCGGCGCGAAGCCCGGCCCGAAGCGCTTTGGCAACGGCCCGAAGCCGGGCTACGGCAAGCCTTTCGCTCGCGGCGCGGCCAAGCCGAGCCGCTGAACGCGGGCGTCGCTCAGACGCCCAGCAGTTCCACCTCGAACACCAGCGTGGCGTTCGGCGGAATCACCCCGCCGGCGCCACGGGCGCCATAGCCCATCTCGGGCGGGATGGTGAGCACGCGGGTGCCGCCGACCTTCATGCCCTGCACGCCCTCGTCCCAGCCGCGGATGACTTCGCCGCGGCCGAGGCCGAAGCTGAAGGGCTGGCCGCGGTCCTTGCTGCTGTCGAACTTGCGGCCGCGCGCGTTGGCGGCGGCGGGGTCGTGCAGCCAGCCGGTGTAGTGCACGCGCACGCGCTGGCCGGCCTGGGCTTCGGCACCGGTGCCGACGACGGTGTCTTCGATCTGGAGGCTCATCTCGTTCCTTCGAGGGGTGCTGGCGGAAAGCCCGCGATGATGCCAGCCCAGGCTGTCACGGCCGCGGCCAGCCACTCTGCGCCCGTCGCTGCCGGTGGAAGGTGCAGCCCCAGGGCCCGCCCGGCCTGCGCCAGCGCCTCCTGCGGCTCGCGCAGGTCCAGCGGCACGGCCCCGTTCTGCTTGCTGAGTTTGTGGCCGTCGGCCGCCAGCACCAGCGGCGTGTGCAGGTAGCGGGGCGTGGGCACGCCGAGCGCCCGCTGCAGCGCGATCTGCCGCGCCGTGTTGTCGGCGAGGTCCTCGCCACGCACGACATCGGTGATGCCCTGCGCCGCGTCGTCCACCACCACGGCCAGCTGGTAGGCCCACAGGCCGTCGGCCCGCTTCAGCACGATGTCACCCACGTCGGCCGTCAGGTCCTGGTGCTGCGCGCCGAGCCGACGGTCCAGCCACTCGACGCGGCCCTCGAGCCTCAGCCGCACGGCGCGAGGCGGCCTGCCGTGCAGGCCGCTGCGGCAGGTGCCCGGGTACACGCGCTCGCCGAAACGCTGGTGGCCGCGGCCGGCGGCGGCCAGCACGGCGTCGATGTCGCTGCGCGTGCAGCCGCAGTCATAGGCGCGGCCCGCGGCACGCAGCTGCTGCAGGGCGCGGCCGTAGGCGTCGCCGCGCGTGTGCTGCCACCACGGCGGCTCGTCGGGCGTCAGGCCGCAGGCGGCCAGCTGGCCGAGGATGGCCTCGCCGGCACCGGCCACGCAGCGCGGCGTGTCGATGTCCTCGATGCGCACCAGCCAGCACCCGCCGTGAACACGCGCGTCGAGCCAGCTGGCCAGCGCCGCCACCAGCGAGCCCGCGTGCAGCAGCCCGGTGGGCGACGGCGCAAAGCGGCCACGGTAGGCCGGTGCCATCGCTGCCCTACCGGTGCACGTGGCGCTCGATCAGCGAGCGCCGCGTCGCCGGGCTCTCCAGCTGCTTCAGCCACCACTGCAGGGCGCGGCCCAGGCCCAGCGCGCTGCGTTCGGCCCGCCAGGCGTAGTGCAGCCGGGCCACCGGGTTCGGCCGCGCCCGCGGCTTGGCCACCAGCCGCCCGGCCTCGATCTGCGGCCGCGCCATCGGCTCGGGCAGGTAGCCGCAGCCCAGCCCGCGCACCAGCGCCTCGAGCTTGGCGCGCATCGACGGCACGGTGAGCACGTCCTGCCCGGGCAGGAGGTTCACGGTCAGCGGAGCCAGGCGCTGCGCGGTGTCGGCCACGGCCACGGCGCGCTGGTGCACGAGCTGCGCGTCGTCGAGCACGCCCTCCACGGCCGCCAGCGCATGGTGCGGCGCGACGCAGAAGACAAACGGCATCTCGCCCAGCTCCTGCAGCTCGATGCCGCCGGGGTTGCGGTGCTCGCCGCTCACGCCGATGGCCAGCTCGACCTGGCCGCTGACCAGCGCCTCCCAGGTGCCGGCCAGCACGTCGGTGCGCAGCCGCAGCCGCGTGCCGGCCTCGTGGTTGTCCTGGCAGAAGGCCTCGACCAGCTCGAACACCGTCGTCTGCGACAGGATGTCCTCGACGCTGATGGCCAGCTGCGTCTCCCAGCCATTGGCCACGCGGCGCACCCGGCTGGCCACGGCCTGCATCTCCTGCAGCAGCCGCCGGCCCTCGTGCAGCAGCTCGCGGCCGGCGTCGGTGAGCTGGGCTTGGCGCGAGCTGCGGTCGAACAGCAGCGCGTCCAGGCTCTCCTCGAGCTGGCGCACGCTGTAGGTCAGGGCTGACGGCACCTTGCCCAGTTCGCGGGCTGCGGCGGCAAAGCTGCCGGTGCGCGCGATGGTGTCCACCATGGCCAGCGCCTCGGGCGTGAGCGCCTGGTGGTGTTCGGGCCGCTGCTGGCGGTCGGGGGCCTTGTCGGGCATGGCTTCATCTTATTTGAATGCCACCGGGTGCCGCTGCCGGGCACTGGGCAGTCACGCCACGCCCGCTGTCACAGGCTTGTGGGAAACCCTCCCCGCGATTGGAGGGGTCCGCCGCACTCGAAAACCCCATAAGGTCACGGGACATTCATGGGTCCATCCAGGACTTCGGAGGAGTGAAATGAAGGTCGGGAGCATGTGGCGCTTTGCGCCGGTCGTGACGGCAGCCCTGGTGGCCGCCGGGTTCAGTGGAGCGGCCTCGGCGCAGGTGGCGTCGTGGTTCGGCTTTGAGGGCACGGCCCAGAAAGACAACTTCTTCCTCGACGGCGCGTTCCGTCCGCCAGACACCATGGGCGCGGTCGGCACGACGCAGTTCATGGAGACGTCCAACGGCTCGGTCGCGATCTACGACAAGAACTCCGGCGCGCTGCTGGTGCGCGAGCGCGCCAGCGCCTTCTGGCAGCGCATGGGCATGTCGGGCTCCGCAGGCGACCAGCGCATCCTGTTCGACCACTACACCCAGCGCTGGATCGCCAACGGCTTCTGCGCGGCGACCAACGAGATCTGCATCGGCGTCAGCGACACTGCCAACGCGCTGGGCACCTGGAAGGCCACCAAGATCACGACGGCCGCGACCAACGTGGCCGACTACCCGACGCTGGCAGTGACACAGGGCGCGGTGCTGATCGGGGTGAACAACTTCGCGCCCAGTTTCACCGGCACGACGCTGTTCAGCATCCCGAAGGCCGACCTGTTCGGTGGGGCGCCGACGGTGGCGAACATGAGCACCTTCACGTCGCCGCTCGCCGGCACCGACCGGGGCTTCGCGATCCAGGGTGCCACCAACTGGTCGGGCGCCAGCGCGACGACGGCCAACGTCTTCACCGTCAGCCGCGACCAGTTCGACGTGCTGGCCTACAAGGTGAACGGCGTCAACGCCGCGGGCGCCACGCAGACGGCGGTGGTCGACCTCAACCAAACGGTCTACACCTTCAACGGCCGCGGCCGCCAGCCCGACATCCTGCCGGGCTCCACCACCAACGCCAGCAACCGCCTCGTCGACACGCTCGACGACCGCGTGTCCGCCAGCGTCTACGAGATCAACGGCAAGATCTACGGCATCCACACGGTCACGCCGAGCGGTGGCGCGTTCACCGAGCTGCGCTACTACGTTCTCGATGCCGGCACGCTGGCGCCCATCAGCCAGGGCACCATCGGCGGTGGCGATTTCGACTACTACCAGGGTTCCCTGGCCGTCAACGCGGCGGGCGATGTGGTCGTGGGCTTCAACCGCAGCGGCTCGCAGACGACCGACGCCAACGGCGACGGCAAGGCCGACGGCCGCATCAGCTTCATGGCGCGCGTGCTCAAGGACAACGGCGCGGGCGTGCTGAGCGTCGTCGGCAGCGACGTGCTGCTGCGAGTCAGCGACGTCGGCGACTACCGCTGCGGCGCCCGCACCACCGTCGACACCGCCTGCCGCCAGCGCTGGGGCGACTACGCGGCCGTCACGCTGGACCCGACCGACCCGTTGCGCTTCTACGCCATCGGCGAGTATGCGGCCGAGTGGTCCGACTTCAGCGGGGCCCAGGACGGCTCGCTGATCCGCGCCAACTGGCACACCTACATCGCGTCGATCTCGCTGGTGCCCGAGCCCGGCACCTGGGGCCTGATGGCGCTCGGTCTGGGTCTGGTCGGCCTGCGCGCCCGGCGCCTGCGCCGGGAGGAGACCCAGGCATGAAGCCCGCCGTCCAGCGTCTGCTCGCGGCGGCGGCCGTCGTGCTGGCCGCGGGCGGCGTGCGTGCCGAGTCCTGCTCGGACACCAACGTCGCGACACCGTTCCTGACGGGCTGCGCCGGCTCGTTTGCCGGCACGCTCAGCGGTGCGCCGGCGGAACTGGCCACCCTGGAGTCGCTGTTCGGCGGGCCTTACCTGTTCGTCGGCAGCAGCAACGAGGCCGACTTCGGGCCGTTCACCGCCAACCCGCAGGTGGCGTTCAACCTGAACCTGTCGTTCGACCTTCCGGAAACGGGCGTCTTCGTGCTGGGCCTGGTGAGCAACGGGCAGCACAGCTTCTACCGCTTCAATACCAAGCGGCGGATCGGCGGCCTCGATTTCGACAGCCTGGAAGGCGTGGCGACCACGCCGCAGGGCAACCCGGTGCCGCTGGACTACGCCGTGCTGTACCGGGCGGCGGCGGTGCCCGAGCCCACCACCTCGGCGATGCTCGCAGCCGGCGCCCTGGCCCTGCTGGGCTGGCGCCGACGGCTGCGCCGGGAGTGAAGCCCGCGGCCGCCGTCGGTGCCCTGCTGGCCATCACCCTGGCCAGCGCACCCGCGGCGGCCGGCTCGGCCTACGCACTGCGCGGGAGCGTGGTGCTGGCCCCCACCTGCAGCGGCCCCGATCTCGAACGGCCCGGCTGTTCGCAGCCGTGGGCCGACGCGCCGCTGCAGCTGCACGACGCCACCGGCACGCGGCTGCTCGCGAAGCAGGCCAGCGGCACCGCCGGGCAGTTCCGCTTCTCGTTACCGGCGGGTCGCTACCGCCTGAGCGTGCAGACCGACAAGATCACGCGTTGCGCGGTGCTGGAGGTCGACTTGCCCGCCATGCACGACCGCCCGCAGACGGTCGACTGCGACACCGGTCGCCGCTGATCGACCAGGCCCGCGGGAGCGGGCTTCATCGGTTTTGAACGGCGTCTTGAAGACGCCTCGACCCGCGGCCATGCGCCGGCTGCGAGCATTCGGTCCACTTCGAAAGGAACCCGACATGCTCACCCTGCGCCGTTCCGCCGACCGTGGCCACGCCGACCACGGCTGGCTCAAGAGCCACCACAGCTTCAGCTTCGCCGACTACCACGACCCGGCCCACATGGGCGTGGGCAACCTGCGCGTCATCAACGAGGACCGCATCGCGCCGGGCACCGGCTTCGGCACGCACGGGCACCGCGACATGGAGATCGTCAGCTACGTGCTCGACGGCGCTCTGGCGCACAAGGACAGCATGGGCAACGGCGCCGCCGGCGGCAAGGCCGACGGCGTGATCCGCCCCGGCGATGTGCAGCGCATGAGCGCCGGCACCGGCGTGCTGCACAGCGAGTTCAACCACCAGGCCGACCGCGAGACGCACTTCCTGCAGATCTGGATCATCCCCAGCCGGCGCGGCATCGCGCCGGGCTACGAGCAGAAGCACTTCGCGGCCGATGCCAAGCGCGGCCGACTGGCCCTGGTGGCCTCGCCCGACGGCGCCGAAGGCAGCGTGACGATCCACGCCGATGCGGCCATTCGCGCCGGCCTGTTCGACGGTGACGAGCGCGCCGAACTCGCGCTCGACCCGGCGCGCATCGCCTACGTGCACCTGGTGCGCGGCTCGCTGCGCGTGAACGACCGCGAGCTCAACGCCGGCGACGCCGCGCGGCTGGACCGCGAGACGCGCCTCGTGCTCGAAGGCGGCCAGGACGCCGAGGTGCTGGTCTTCGACCTCGCGGCCTGATCGCATTGACTCCCTCTCTTCAACCCTCAGGACCCAGGAGCCATCCACCATGAACGCCCTCACCACCCCCGCCGCGCTCGCCGGCCGACTGCTGCTCGGCGGCTTCTTCCTGTTCTTCGGGCTGATGAAGTTCGCCAGCCTCGGCGGCACGGCCGGCTACATCGCCAGCGTGGGCCTGCCGATGCCGATGGCCGGGGCCGTCTTCGCCGCCGCGCTCGAGACGCTGGGCGGCCTGGCGCTGCTGCTGGGCTGGCAGGCGCGCATCGCCGCGCTGGCGCTGGCGGTGTTCACGCTGGTGGCCTCGGTGATCTTCCATGCGTTCTGGGCCGTGCCGGCCGATCAGGCCTTCGTGCAGCAGCTGATGTTCACCAAGAACCTGGCGCTCACGGGCGGCCTGCTGATGCTGGTGGCGCTGGGCGCCGGGCCGGTGAGCCTGGACGCCCGCCGCGCGGCGGCAGCCTGACCCGGCCACCGGGCCGGGGGGCGTCCAACGCCGCTTCGCGCCGTCGTCGTCAGGGCGCTGGCGACGACGGCTTGGGAGAACCGGGCGGCGGTGTCTTCAGCAGCATCCACGCGGCCAGCAGCCCGGCACCGACGTTGAGCAGCGCGACGAAGCCCACCACCAGCAGGCCCAGCGTGTTCAGCGGCAGCGCGCGCAGCGCCCAGCTGCACACCGACGACAGCACGTTGAAGCCGACCATCATCCAGAACATCGGATTGCGCGGCTGCCACAGCCGCTTCCACTGGATCGCCATCGCGCCGGCTCAGGCTTCGGCGCGCGCCAGGCGCTCGGTGGCCAGCCGCGCGCCGGCCACCAGCGCGGCCAGCTTGGCCTCGGCCACGGCGCGGCTCATCGGCGCGAGGCCGCAGTTCGTGCAGGCGATGAGCTTGCCCGCGGGCACGAAGCGCAGCGCGGTGCCGATGGTGTCGGCCACCTGTTCGGGCGTCTCGATCTCGTCGCTGGCGACGTCGATGACGCCGACCATGACCTCCTTGCCCGCGAGCAGCGCCATCAGGTCGGGCGGCACGTGCGAGTGGAAGCACTCCAGGCTCACCTGATCGATGCGGCTGGCGGCCAGGGCCGGGAACACGCGTTCGTACTGGCGCCACTCCTCGCCCAGCGTCTTCTTCCACTGCACGTTGGCCTCGATGCCGTAGCCGTAGCAGATGTGCACCGCCGTCTTGCAGCGCAGGCCCGCGATCGCGATCTCCAGCGCCTTCACGCCCCAGTCGGCGGCCTCGTCCATGTAGACGTTGAAGGCCGGCTCGTCGAACTGGATCACGTCGACGCCGTCGGCCTCCAGCTCGCGGGCCTCGCGGTTGAGCAGCTCGGCAAAGGCGTAGGCCATCTTGACGCGGTCGCCGTAGAAGCGGTCGGCCACGGTGTCGCAGATCGTCATCGGCCCGGGCAGCGTGAACTTCACATGCCGCGGGGTGTGCGCGCGCAGGAAGCGCGCCTCGGCCTCGTGCACGCGGCCGCGCAGCGCCAGCGGCGCCACGACCTGCGGCACCATGGCCTTGTAGCGGTCGTTGCGGATGCCCATCTCGACCTTGTTGACGCGGTCGATGCCGTCCACCTGCTCGAGGAAGCCGTGCACGAAGTGCTGGCGGCTCATCTCGCCGTCGCCGATGACGCTGAGGCCTGCGTCCTCCTGCGCCTTGATCCACAGCAGCGTGGCGTCGAGCTTGGCCTGCGCGAGCTCGGCGCCCTCGGCCTTCCATTGCGGCCACAGCTTCTGCGTCTCGGCCAGCCAGGCGGGTTTGGGCAGGCTGCCGGCGATGGCGGTGTCGAACATGGCGGGCTTTCGGGTGAAGTGGCGTGGGCGGGAGCGCGGTTCTACCCCATCCGCGGCGTCCGTCGCGCGCCACGGGGTGTTCGTCGCGCGCGCCGCTGCCGTGGTCACGGCCGGCCCCGGCGTGGCGGCCGCCGCTTAAGCTCGCGCCCCGTGAACCGTGCCGACCCCAGCATGCAGCCCCGCCTGGACGAGCCCCTGCCCAGCGCGCTGGCGGGGCGCGCGCACGGCTGGTTCACCGATTACCGGCGCTGGCCCGTGTTCAGCCCGGCCTGGGTGCGCGGGCGCGCACGCTCGGTGGGCGCGCTCGTCACGCTGACGACTCTGCTGCTGCTGGGTGGCGCCTGGGTCGGTTCCACGCCCAACACGCCGCTGGGTGGCTTCGTGCAGATGCTGGTGACGGTGACGGTGCCGCTGTTCCTGGGGCCCTGGGCCGCGAGCCTGGCCCGCCGCCATGCCGCCCGCCGCGGGCTGGACGCACGGGCCGAGCTGGCCGCGGTGGGCGCGGCGATCACGGTCGTGGTGCTGGCCGTCTCGGCCTTCAACCAGTGGGGCGCCGAACCCCTGAAGCAGGGCATCGCGGAATGGAGCGGCATGGTCGACGAAACCGGCCAGCGACCCCGCATCACCATGGCCATCGGCATCTTCATCCGCAGTGAGGGTGAGGAGCCCGAGCCGATGCACAAGGACAAGCGGCCGACGGCACCCAACCTGAGCACGCACCTCTCGCTCGCGCTGTTCGCCGCCCTGCTGGCCGGCCTGCTGGCGCTGCCCAGACTGCGCCGCGAGCGCGACGGCCTGCGCGCGCTGGCCGCCGAGGAAGCCCTGGCGCGCGCCCAGCAGCAGCGCCGCGAGGCCGAGCTGCAGCTGTCGGTGCTGGCGGCCCAGGTGCAGCCGCACTTCCTGTTCAACACCCTGGCCGGCGTGCGCAGCGCCATCCACACCGACCCCACGCGCGCCGCGGCGCTGATCGACGGCCTGGCCGACTACCTGCGGGCGGCCATTCCGCGCCTGCGCAGCGACGGCGGCGCCGACGCCACGCTGGCAGGCCAGGTGGAGATCGTGCGCGCCTACCTGGCGCTGATGGCGGCACGCATGCCGCGGCTGTCGTACGCCATCGACGTGCCGGACGAGCTGGCCCCGCTCGACTGCCCGCCGCTGATGCTGGTGTCGCTGGTGGAGAACGCCGTGAAGCACGGTGCCGAGCCCAAGGTGGGCCCGGTGCACGTGGCGCTGCGCGCGCGGCGCGACGCACTCGGCCGCCTGCAGGTGACGGTGGAGGACGACGGCGCCGGCTTCGGCGCGTCCACCGGCGGCACCGGCATCGGCCTGGCCAACATCCGCGAGCGGCTGCGGCAGATGCACGGCGAGCGGGCCGCGCTGGAGCTGCGCGCACGCCCCGAAGGTGGCGTCGCCGCGACGCTGACGCTGCCCGTCGATCCCCCCGCGGCCGCGGCCGCCCGGAGCACGCGATGAGCCTGGCCAATCCCGGGGCCGTGAAGGCCCTGATCGCCGACGACGAGGACCTGCCGCGCGCCGAGCTGCGCCGCATGCTGGCCCTGGCCTGGCCCGAGCTGGTGATCGTGGCCGACTGCGAAGACGGGCCTTCGGCGATGGAGGCCCTCCAGGCGGCGCAGCCCGACGTGGCCTTCCTGGACATCCGCATGCCCGGCGCCAGCGGGCTGCAGGTGGCGCAGGCGGCCATGGCGCAATCGGCGGCCGGGCAGCCCTGCCACGTCGTGTTCACGACGGCCTTCGACAGCCATGCCGTGGCCGCCTTCGAGGCCGGCGCCGTCGACTACCTGCTCAAGCCCGTCGCCGCCGAGCGCCTGGCGCAGGCGGTGGCCCGGCTGCGGCAGCGGCTGGCCGCCCGCGAGCCGGCCTCGCCCGCCGCGATGACGGCGCTCCTGCAGCAGCTGGCCGGGCGCCTGCAGCCGGGCGCGGCGGCACGGCTGCGCTGGGTGAGTGCGAGCGTGGGCGAGACCATCAAGCTGTTTGCCATCGACGAGGTGCTGTTCTTCCAGAGCGACGAGAAGTACACGCGCGTCGTCACCGCCACGGATGAAGCCCACGTGCGCAAGCCGCTGAAGGAGCTGATGGAGGGCCTGGACCCCGAGGAGTTCTGGCAGGTGCACCGCGGCGTGGTCGTGCGGGCCGGCGCGATCGCCCGCGCCCAGCGCGACGAACTGGGCCGCATCACGCTGCAGTTACGTCAGCACGCGGAAAAGCTCCCGGTCAGCCAGGCCTGGGCCTGGCGCTTCCGCCCGATGTAGCCGCGGGCGCGGCGATACTCGGGCTGCCGGGCCCGCCCTGGCCGCCCTGATGCCACCTGTCACCGACACCGCCGACGCCGAGCCCGATCCCCGGGCCGAGCTGGCTGCCGCACGCGCCGAGATTGCGCAGCTGCGCGAGCGGCTCGACGTGGCCCAGCAGTTCGGCCGCCTGGGCACCTGGAGCCTGGACCTGGCCACCGGCGCCGTGGGCTGGGACGGGGCGGCCCTGCGGCTGCTCGACCTCGACCCCGCGGCCGGCGAGTCGCCGGTCCTTGCCGACCTGCTGGCCCGCGTCGACGAGGACGACCGCGACACCGTGGCCCGCTACGCCGCCAGCAGCGCCCAGCGGGTGGGGCCGTACGCGGTGCGCTTTCGCCTGCGCACGCGCGCCGGGCTGGAGCGCCGGCTGCATGCACAGTGGCAGGTCAAGCCCGGCGCCGACGGGCAGCCGGCGCAGGTCGTGGGCCTGGTGCTCGACGACACCGAGACCCTGGCCCGCGCGGGCATCGCCGGCGAACTCGAATCGCACATGGCGCTGGCCGTCGAGGCCGCCAACGTGCTGATCTGGCGCCACGACCTCGCACGCGGCCGCATCGTCTGGAGCGCACAGGGCTGGCGGGCGCTGGGCATGGTGCCGCGGCCCGAGGGGCTGACGCTGGAGGAGGTGCGTGCGCTCATCCACCCCGAAGACCTGCCCAAGGTGCTGGCATCGGCCCAGGAGGCGCTGGCCACCAACCGGCCGGTGGAGCTGGAGGCCCGCTACCGCCATACCGATGGCCACTGGCGGACGCAGCTGCTGCGGCGCCTGGTGCTGCGCGACGCCGCCGGGGAGCCCGTGGCCTTCCTGGGGGTGGCGCTCGACATCACCGAGCGCCGCGCCGCGCAGCGGCGCGCGATGGCGATGGCCGAACGCTTCGAGACCGTCACGCGCGCCGCCGGCGTCGGCCACTGGCTGAAGGACCTCGAGCGCCAGCACATCGAGTGGAGCCCGCAGTGTCGGGTCATCCACGGCCTGGCACCCGACGAAGCGGTGCCGGACACGCGCGAGTGGCTGGCCAGGTGGGTGCACCCGGACGACCGCGCCGTCGTGCGCGCGTCGATCCTGCACCGCCTGGTCGCGCCGCTGAGCGAAGGCATCGAGCTGACGCTTCGCATCGTGCGCCGCGACGGCGAGGTGCGCCACCTGTACAGCCACACGCGCATGGAGGACGGCGGCGACGGCCGGCTGGTGTTCGGCGTGCTGATCGACACCACCGACCGCGCGCGCTCCGAACAGGCCCTGCGGGGCGCCCAGGAGCGCATCGCGCTGGCGCTGCGTGGCGCGGGCATCGGCACCTGGGAGATGGACCTGGCGTCCCGCCGCGCGACCTGGGACGAGCAGATGTGGCGCCTGCGCGGCCTGGAGCCGCAGCCCGAGGTGCCGGCGGTGGAGGTGCTGTGGTTATGGCTGCACCCCGAGGATCGCGAGCGTACGCTGCAGGCCTACCTTGAGGCCGAGCGCGAGGGCGCGCCGCTGGACAGCGAGTTCCGCGTGATGCTGCCCGACGGCCGCGTGCGCTGGCTCGCCTCTCGCTCGGCCGAGGTGCGCGATGCCGGCGGCCGCCGCCGGCGCATCGGCGTCAACTGGGACGTCACCGCGGCACGCACGGCCGAGGGCGTGCGCCGCGAGGGCGAGCTGGCGCGGCGCGAAAGCCAGGCGAAGTCGCAGTTCCTCGCCCGCATGAGCCATGAGCTGCGCACGCCGCTGAACGCGGTGCTGGGCTTTGCGCAGCTGCTGCTCGCCGACGAGTCCGGCCAGACGCCCGAGTCGGCGACCCGCCGGCGTCGGCTCGACCACGTGCACGCCGCCGGCCGCCACCTGTTGGACCTCATCGACGACGTGCTGACGCTGTCGGGTGTCGAAGGCGGCGAGCTGCCCGTGGCCGCGCAGCCCGTGGCGCTGGCGCCGATGCTCGCGCAGGTGGTGTCGATGCTCACGCCGATGCGCCAGGAGCGGCGCGTCAGCATCGAGACCTCGGTGCCCGACGGCGTGCATGCGCAGGGCGATGCGGTGCGCCTGCGCCAGGTGCTGCTCAACCTGCTGGGCAATGCGATCAAGTACAACCGTGTCGACGGCGAGGTGCACGTATCGGCCGAACGGGTGGGTGATCGCGTCCGGCTGCGCATCGCCGACACCGGCCGTGGCATGGACGAAGCCCAGCTCCGCCACCTGTTCGAGCCGTTCAACCGCCTGGGCGCGGAGCGCAGCGGCATCCAGGGCACCGGCATCGGGCTCGCCATCGTGAAGGCCCTGGTCGAGCGCATGAAGGGCGTGGTGACGGTGCAGAGCAGCCCCGGCGCGGGCAGCGTGTTCACGGTCGAGCTGCCGCGGGCCGAGGCCCCTGCGGCCGCTGCGCCGCCAGGCCATGGGGCCGAGCAGCCCGCAGCCGCGCCTTGCGCCACGCCGTCGCAGGGGCACACCCTGCTCTACATCGAGGACAACCCGGTCAACGCCCTGATCATTGCCGAGCTCGTGGCGCGCCGCGCCGACCTCGTGCTGCACATCGCCCCCGACGGCCAGGGCGGCGTGGCGCGGGCGCTGGCCCTGCGGCCCGAGCTGGTCCTGCTGGACATGCAGCTGCCCGACATCGACGGCCTGGAGGTGCTGCGCCGGCTGCGCGCCCACCCCGACACCGCGTCGATCCCGGTGATCGCACTCAGCGCCAATGCCATGCCCGAGGACATCGACCGGGCCCTGGCTGCCGGCTGCTCGGCCTACTGGACCAAGCCGCTGGACTTCCGGGCCTTCATGGCCGGGCTCGAGACGCTGTTCGGCAAGGCGCCCGCTTAAGGGCCCACTCAGGCGCCACGCATGGCGCTGCCTCGGGCATCACGCCGCGACCGGTGTGTCCTCGAGCAGCCCGCGCTTGGTCAGCAGCGGCTCCAGGCGGGGCGCCCGGCCGCGGAAGGCCTCGAACGCGGCGTTGGGCTCGACGCTGTTGCCGGCGGCGTAGACGTGGCGCAGCAGGCGCGCGGCCACCGCGGCGTCGAAGGGGCCGCCGGCTTCGGTGAAGGCGTCGTAGCCGTCGGCGTCCAGCACCTCGGCCCACAGGTAGACGTAGTAGCCCGAGGCATAGCTGCTGCCGGCGAACAGGTGCTGGAAGTGCACCAGCCGGTGGTTGACGCCGCAGCCCTCGGGCAGCCCGGCGCCGGCCAGGAACGCCGTTTCCCAGGCGACGAGGTCGGCCGGCGGCTCGGCCTCGGTGCGCGCGTGCAGCGCCAGGTCGAGCATCGCGCTGGCGGTGTAGCGCACCGTCTCGTAGCCCTGGTTGAAGCGCCGCGCGCGCTGCAGCCGCGCGATCAGCTCGTCGGGCATGGGCTCGCCGGTCTGCCAGTGGCGGGCATGCGCCTTCAGCACCTCGGGCTCGCCGATCCAGTGCTCGAAGATCTGCGAGGGCAGCTCGACAAAGTCGCGCAGCACCTGCGTGCCCGACAGCCGCTGGAAGCGCACGTCGGACAGCAGGCCGTGCAGGCCGTGGCCGAACTCGTGGAACAGCGTGCGCGCGTCGTCCAGCGACAGCAAGGTCGGCGTACCCGGCTCGCCGCGCGCGAAGTTGTTGTTGTTCAGGATCACCGGGCCCACGGGGCCGGCGCTGCCGTTGCGCGTCTGCCAGCGCAGCGCGCTCATCCAGGCGCCGCTGCGCTTGCCGGCGCGCGCGAAGTTGTCCTGCAGGAACAGGCCGACGACCGAGCCGTCGTGGCGGCTCACCTCGTAGGCGACGACGTCCGGGTGATAGACCGGCAGGTCGTCGCGGCGCCGGAACTGCAGCCCGAACAGGCGCGACGCGCAATCGAAGGCGGCCTGCACGATGCGGCCGAGCTCGAAGTAAGGCTTGATCTCGGCATCGTCGATCGCATAGCGCTCGCGGCGCACGCGCTCGGCCCAGTAGCGCCAGTCCCAGTCGCGCACCGGCTGGCCGGCCAGCGCGGGCTGCGCGGCGTCGCGCAGCGACTCGAGCTGCCGGCGCTCGTCGATGGCGCGCGGCACGGCGCGGCTCCACACCGCCTGCAGCAGCGCATCGACGCGGTCGCGCGTGCCGGCCATCGTGTCGGTGAGCGCGAAGTCGGCGTAGCAGGCGTGGCCCATCAGCGTGGCCAGTTCGTGGCGCAGGCGCAGGATCTCGCGCACCACCGGGCGGTTGTCGTGGGCGCCGTCGCGTTCGCCACGGCCGACCCAGGCGCGCCAGACCTGCTCGCGCAGGTCGGCCCGCTCGCTGAAGGTCAGGAACGGCACCACCAGCGACCGCGCCAGCGTGACCACCGCGCCGGGCAGCCCACGCTCCTGCGCCGCCTGGCGCGCCGCCGCGCGCACGAAGGGCGGCAGGCCGGCCATCGCCGCGGCATCGGCCAGCGGCAGGTGCCAGTCGGATTCATCCCGCAGCACGTTCTGCGCGAAGCGCGTCTGCAGTTCGGCCAGCGCCTGCATCAGATGCGCATGGCGCTGGCGCTGCGGCTCGGGCAGGCGGGCACCGCTGCGCGTGAAGTCGAGGTGCAGGCGTTCCAGCAGGCGCAGCGACTCGGCGTCCAGGCCGAGCGCGTGGCGCCGCTCGTGCAGCGCGTCGAGCCGCGCGAAGAACGCGCGGTCGGTGTGCACCGCGCTGTGGTGCGCGGCCAGCGGCGCGGCCAGGCGCCGCTGCACCGCCTGCAGCGCCTCGTTGGTGGCCGAGGCGGTGAGGTTCGAGAACACCGCGAGCAGCCGCCCGAAGCGGCGGCCGCAGCGGTCGAAGGCCGCGGCGGTGTTGTCGAAGTCGGGCGCCGCCGCCTGCGCGCCGATGGCGGCCACCTCGTCGAGGTGATCGCGCATCGCCTGCTGCAGCGCGGGCTCGAAGTGCCCAGGCTGGATGTCGCCGAACGGGGGCAGCCCGTGCGGCAGCGACCAGTCGGCCAGCAGCGGATTCGTCGGCGGGGTGCTGATGGTGTCGCTCACCGGCCGTTCCGGATGGCGGTTTCGTCGTCTTCGCGGTAGCGGCGGTCGGCGCAGGCGCTGACCCAGCCTTTGCGCTCGTCCTCAAGCTTGGCGCCGGCTTCGTTCCAGGTCTGGTTGCGCTCGTTCCAGGCCGCGACCGAGGCCTCGACTTCCTTCACGCGGGCGTTGAAGGCCGCGATGATCTTCTCGTTCTCGTCGCTCATCGTCTTGCGCTCGGCCTCGAGCTCGGCCGACGCCGTTTGAAGCGCAGTGCGTTCATTCTGGATGCGCAGCCGCTCGCGCTCGGCCGTCGGGCCGCCCGGGCCCCGCGCGTTGAAGGACTCCGCGTCGGCGTTCCACTTCGAGACGCGGGCCGAGTGCGCCTCCATCTTGGCGCGGAAGGCCGCCACGCGGGTTTGCACGGCGTCGACCTGCGTGCGCTCGGCGCGCAGGGCCTCCTGCTGCGTGGTGATGCCCTGCCGGGCTTCGTCGATCGGCGCGCGCCGGGACTGGTGCTCGGCCAGGCGGGTGCGGATCGATTCCTCCTGCTTCAGGCAGGCCCGCAACTCGTCGCGCGTGAGGATGGGCTGCGCGTTGGCCGCCGCGTTGCTGCTGCCGCCGAGCGTGGCGGTCTTCTCCGGGGCCGCCGCGGGCTTGGCCGCGGGGGCCGCGGGTGTCGCGGGCTTGGCCGCAGGCTTGGCCGGGGCCGGCTTCGGCGGCGTTTGCGCGATGGCGTGCGTGAGCGGGACGGTGGTGCAGGCCAGCACCAGCAGCAGCGGGGTGAACTTCATCGGACGGGAACCTCGGTCGGTGGTCGGCACCGGCCGCGCCGCGGGCTCGTGGCCCTCCGCCGGCAGGCACCGCAGGGCGGCGCGCGGCGGGGCGCGGATGGTGCCGGGCTGGGGGTCGGCCCGGGCATTCTGCCACCTTGCCGCGCGCGCCCGAGGCGCCGACACTGCAGGCCGGCGTCTGCCCGAGCCGCGGGCAGCCCGGGGTCGGCCTCGGAGTCTCCAGATGCGACGTGTCCTCAAGTTCCTGTTCAGCACCATCGCCGTGCTCGGCCTCGTGCTCACCGCCGGCAGCCTGCTTCTGCCGGGCGACTTCAAGGTGAGCCGCACCGTGCTGGTGGCGGCCCCGCCCGAACGCGTGTTCGAGCAGCTCGACGACCCGCGCCGCTGGAAGGCCTGGTCGGTGTGGAACCAGCGCGACCCGGCCATGCAGATCACCTACGAAGGCCCGCCGCGCGGCGCCGGCGCGGTGTGGTCTTGGAAGAGCGGCACCGAAGGCGACGGTCGCATGAGCTTCACGGCCGCCGAGCCCGGCCGCCGGCTCGCCTACGACCTGTTCTTCCCGGACTTCGGCACCACGTCGAAGGGCGAGATCACGCTGCAGCCTTCGGGCAGCGGCACCCAGGTCACCTGGACGATGAACGGCAACATGGGCACCAACCCCATGTTCCGCTGGGTCGCCCTGTTCGCCGACCGCATGGTGGGAGCCGACTTCGAGGCCGGCCTGGCCAACCTCCGGCAACTGGTCGAGAAGGGCTGAGCCACGGGCCCCGCGCGGCGCTGTGGCACAGTGCGCGGCTCCGCCTGCCTGCCCTGCCCCGGCCCGCCCTGACGATGTCGTCGCTCATCCCCGCGCCATGGCGCTGAAGTCCACGATCTACAAGGCCGCCGTGCAGGTGGCCGACATGGACCGCAACGTCTACGCCAACCACACGCTGACGCTGGCGCTGCACCCGTCCGAGACCGAGGAGCGCCTGATGGTCCGCGTGCTCGCGCATGCGCTGCTCGCCGATGAACACGAAGGCGCCGACGCGCTTATGGCGGCCAAGGGCCTGTCGGACGCCGACGAGCCCGACCTCTGGCAGCACGACCTCTCCGGCCAGTTGCTGCAGTGGGTGGAGGTCGGCCAGCCCGACGACCGCCGCCTGGCCAAGGCCTGCGGCCGCGCCAGCCGCGTGAGCGTGTTCGCCTACGCGTCGAGCGTGCCGGTGTGGTGGGCGGCGCTGCGCGGCAAGGTGACGCGGCTGTCGAACCTCTCGGTATGGCAGCTGCCCGCGACGCAGAGCCTGGCGCTGGCCACGCTGGCCCAGCGCTCGATGCAGCTGCAGGTCACGGTTCAGGACGGCCTGGTCTGGGTGGCCGACGGCCAGCAGTCCATCGATCTTCAACCCACGGCCCTGTGGCCCGAATCGCGATGAACCCCGCATCCCCTTTGCGCCGCACGGTGCTCGGCGGCCTGGCCACGCTGGCCCTGCCGCTCGCCGCCCAGAACGCCCCCAATCCGCCCATGACCGACACCGACTCCTTCCTCTGGCTCGAAGACGTGCTGGGCGACCGCGCCCTGGCCTGGGTGCGCGAGCGCAACGCCGCCACCGAAGGTGCGCTGCTGTCGCGACCGGGCTTCGCCGAACGCGAGAAGGCCATCCGCGAGGTGCTGGACTCTCGCGACCGCATCCCGGCCATCCGCCGCATCGGCGGTCACGTCTACAACTTGTGGCAGGACCCCGCCAACCCGCGCGGCCTGTGGCGCCGCACCACGCTGGACGAGTACCGCAAGCCGCGGCCGGCCTGGGAGACCGTGATCGACCTCGACGCCCTCGGCAAGGCCGAAGGCGTGAACTGGGTCTGGGCGGGCGCCAACGCCCACGGCCCGGGCTACCGCCGCTGTCTGGTGCAGCTGTCGCGCGGCGGCGCCGACGCCAAGGTGGTGCGCGAGTTCGACCTCGTCGACAAGGCCTTCGTGGCGGCCGACCAGGGCGGCTTCGTGCTGCCCGAGGCCAAGACCAACGTCGACTGGGCGGACGCCGACACGCTGTGGGTCGGCACGGATTTCGGGCCCGGCTCGCTCACGGCCAGCGGCTACCCGCGCATCGTCAAGCGCTGGAAGCGGGGCACGCCGCTGAGCGCGGCCACCACGGCCTACGAGGGCCGGCCCGAGGACGTCTACGCCTTCGTCAGTGTCGACGACACGCCCGGTTTCGAGCGCACGGTGTTCTTCCGCGCGCCCGACTTCTACAGCTCCGAACTGGCGCTGCTGCAGGCCGGCCGCCTGGTGCCGCTGCCCAAGCCGAACGACGCCAACCTGCGCTTCTGGCGCCGCCATGTGCTGATGGACCTGCGCAGCGACTGGACGCACGGCGGCCGCCGCTTCCCGCGCGGCTCGCTGCTGGTGGCCGAGGCCGACGCCTATCTGCGCGGCGAAGCCGCCTGGACCGCGCTGTTCACGCCCACCGCGACGCGCTCGATGGAGGAGATGACGACGACCCGCGACCACGTCATCGTCAACGTGCTCGACAACGTGGCCAGCCGTCTGGAGGAGTGGCGCCCGCCCGCCCGCGCCGGCAGCGGCTGGACGCGCCGCGAGGTGAAGGCGCCCTTCCCCGGCAAGCTCTCGGTGAGCCCGCTGCACGACCCGGTGCTGAAGGACGACCCGCTCGCCGAGCACTACCTGCTGGGCAGCGCCGACTTCCTGCAGCCCGACGCCCTGTGGCTGGGCCGCACCGGCAGCGACGAGCGCGACAAGCTCAAGTCGCGCCCGAGCTTCTACGACGCCGAGGGCATGCGCGTCGAGCAGCGCTTTGCCACCAGCGCCGACGGCACGCGCGTGCCCTACTTCGTGATCTGGCCGAAGGGCGCCAAGGCCGATGGGCGCAACCCGACGCTGCTGTATGGCTACGGCGGCTTCGAGGTGCCGTTGACGCCCTGGTACAGCGGCGGCATCGGCCGCGCCTGGACGTCGCAGGGCGGCGTCTACGTCGTCGCCAACATCCGCGGCGGCGGCGAGTTCGGCCCGGCCTGGCACCAGGCGGCGCTGCTCGCGAACAAGCAGAAGAGCTACGACGACTTCGCCGCCGTGGCCGAAGCCCTGATCCGCGACCGCGTCACGAGCCCGGCGCACCTGGGCATCGAAGGCGGCAGCAACGGCGGGCTGCTGGTGGGCGCGGTGATGGTGCAGCGGCCCGAGCTCTTCGGCGCCGTCGTCTGCCAGGTGCCGCTGCTCGACATGCGGCGCTACCACAAGCTGCTGGCCGGCGCGAGCTGGATGGCCGAGTACGGCGACCCCGACAAGCCCGAGCAATGGGCCTTCATCTCGCGCTACAGCCCCTACCAGAACGTGAAGCCGACGCAGAAGCTGCCGCCGGTGCTGTTCGTCACCAGCACGCGCGACGACCGCGTGCACCCGGGGCATGCCCGCAAGATGGCGGCGCGCATGCTCGAGCAGGGCCACCGCGTCTGGTACTGGGAGAACATCGAAGGCGGCCACGGCGGCGCCGCCGACAACGCGCAGCGCGCGCGCATGCAGGCCATCGAGTACGCCTTCCTCTGGCAGCAGCTGGCCGGGCGCTGAGCCCGGCTCGACGCCGATGTCGCTGCTGCCCTGGATCGACGACGGCCGGCCGCTGCCGCCGGCCCGTCGCGCCCTGGGCCCGCACACCGAGGCACCCGGGCTGGTGGCGGCCGGCGGCCAGGTCACGGTCGATCGGCTCGAAGAGGCCTACCGCGGCGGCATCTTCCCCTGGTACAGCCCCGGCCAGCCGGTGCTGTGGTGGAGCCCGGACCCGCGCATGGTGCTGCCGGTGGCCGAGTTCCGGCTGTCGCACACGCTGAAGAAGACCATCCGCCGCTTCGTGCGCACGCCGGGCTGCGAGCTGCGCTTCGACCACGCGCTGCCCGTGGTGATGCAGCACTGCGCAAACACCCCGCGCGACGGCCAGGATGGCACCTGGATCGTGCCCGAGATGATCGACGCGTACGTCGCCTGGCACCGCCAGGGCCGCGTCCACAGCGCCGAGACCTGGGTGGACGGCCGCCTGCTGGGCGGCCTGTACTTCGTGCAGATCGGGCGCATGGCCTTCGGCGAGTCCATGTTCTCGCACGCCACCGACGCCAGCAAGATCGCGCTGGCCGCGCTGGTGGCCGCCTGCCGGCGCCATGGCATCGCGTGGATCGACTGCCAGCAGAACACGCGCCACCTGGCCAGCCTGGGCGCGCGCGAAGTGCCGCGCGACGACTTCCTGGACCACGTGGCCCGCGCCTCGGGGGAGAGCGGCCCCCTGGCGTGGACCTATGATCCCGCCGACTGGGCGTTGCTGCTGGACGCACCGCCGCCCGTTGCCCACCCGCCCGCCGACGCCGCGTGACGTACCCGAAGGAACTGCCGCTGCGCTCGTTGCAGTTCTATGCAACGGCGCCCTACCCCTGCAGCTACCTGCCCGACCGGCAGGCGCGCTCGCAGGTGGCCACGCCCAGCCACCTGATCCACGCCGAGACGTACTCGGGCCTCGTGGCCAACGGCTTCCGCCGCAGCGGCATGTTCACCTACCGCCCCTGGTGCGACGGCTGCCGCGCCTGCGTGCCGCTGCGCGTGCCGGTGGACCGCTTCGAGCCCACGCGCAGCCAGAAGCGCGCGCAGCGCCAGCACGGCGGCCTCGTCTCGCGCGTGCTGCGGCTGGGCTTCGTGCCCGAGCACTACCAGCTGTACCTGCGCTACCAGAGCGGCCGGCACGCCGGCGGCGGCATGGACCAGGACAGCATCGACCAGTACACGCAGTTCCTGCTGCAGAGCCGCGTGAACTCGCGCCTGGTGGAGTTCCGCGAGCCGGCCGCGCCGGGCTCGAGCGCCCCGGGCGCGTTGAAGATGGTCAGCATCCTCGACGTGCTGTCCGACGGCATCTCCGCCGTCTACACCTTCTACGAGCCCGACCCGCACACCAGCTACGGCACCTACAGCATCCTGTGGCAGATCGAGCAGACGCGGATCCTGAAGCTGCCGCACGTCTACCTGGGCTACTGGATCGCGCAGAGCCCGAAGATGGCCTACAAGGCGCAGTTCAGGCCGCACCAGGTGCTGGTGGACGGCGCCTGGCGCGACGCCGATCCGGTCTCAGGCTGAAGCCCGCCAGCCGCCCTGCTGCACGGCGCGGCCCTCGGCCTCGAGCTTGAGCAGGTGGGCCAGCAGCGAGCGCGCGGCCACGCCGTGCAACGCCGGCGGCACGTCGTCGTAGACACGCGGCACCAGGGTCTCCAGCGGCAAGGCGCCCTCGGCCCGGACCGCCTGCAGCACCGCCTCGACCTTGGCCTCGCGCCGCAGGCGGTGGGCCACCAGCGCGTCGATCACCGCCGGCGGCTCGGCCACCAGGAAGCCGTGGCCCGGGGCCAGCCAGTGCAGCGGCCGCGCGCCGTCGTCGTGCGCGGCGCGCAGGGCCCGCAGCGAGCGCAGGTAGGCCGCCATGTCGCCGTCGGGCGGGTTGATGACGACCGTGGAGCCCTGCATCAGGTGGTCGCCCGTGAAGAGCAGCGACTCCTGCTCGAGCCACCAGCAGACATGGTTGCTGGCGTGGCCCGGCGTGTGGACCGCGTGCAGCGTGAGGCCCTCGCCCAGCACGAGGCGCTCGCCGTCGGCCGGCTCGTGGTCGGGGCGGAAACTCTCGTCCTGCCACATCGGGTGGCTCGCGAGGCGGCCCCAGACCGGCGCTCCGGTGGCCGCGGCCAGCGGCGCCGCGGCGGGCGAGTGGTCGCGGTGCGTGTGGGTGGCGAGGATGGCCACGGGCCGCACCGGCAGCGCCGCCTGCAGCGCCTGCACATGGGCCTCGATGGCCGGGCCGGGGTCGATGACGACCCAGCGCTCGCCCTGGCCCACGAGATAGCTGTTGGTGCCCGGGCCGGTCATGGGCCCCGGGTTGGGGGCGGTGATGCGCGCCACGTTCGGCGACAGCCAGACCACCCGGCCCGGCACGAGCTCGGCCGCGGCGTCGGCGCGCCCGGCGGGGTCGAGGCGGCCGATCTCGGCATAGGGCAGCTCGTGCGGCAGCACCACCGTCGGCTTGCCGCCGCGCACGGCGCGGCGCGGCATCACCAGGGGCACGGCCGTGCGCGCCCGCGCGGCGGCCAGTGCCGCGGCGGTGTTCGGGAAGGCCGAGAGCTCCTTCAGCGTCACCTCGGTCACGGCGAGCAGCTTCAGGCCGCGCTCGCGCGACAGCGCCTCGGCCGGCGTCAGCCACATCAGCTCCACGGCCTCGCCCAGGTCGGCCTCGGCCTGCTGTCCGGCCGGCGCGGCGGTGACGAAGAATCGCGTGTCGAAGCGCTTGGGCGTGCCCGGCGGCGTGAGCCAGTGGCTGTAGTAGGCCAGGCCGCTCAGGTCGAGCGTCAGGCCGGCGGCCTGGCACAGCATCGGCATGCTGGCCTCGCCGGCCTGCAGGCGGTCGCGCCAGGGTGCCAGCGCGGCCACGGCGCCGGGCTCGACGGCCTGCCCGCCGGCGCCGCGCGCCAGCAGCAGGCCCACCTCCTCGAAGGTCTCGCGCACGGCGGCGATGGCGTAGTCCAGGCCCCCCGAGGGCAGGCCGAGGCGCGCGCTCATCGTCGCGTCGTCGGCGCCGTGCACGCAGGCATGGGCCTCGCGGTCACGCGGGTCGAGCACGCCGCCGGGGAACACGGCCACGCCGCTGCGCATGTCGCCGGCACGCTCGGCACGGCGCAGCATCAGCACCTCCAGGCCCGCGGCACCGTCTCGCAGCAGGATCAGGCTGGCCGCGCGCCGTGCGTCGGACGGTGTCTCGTGCAGCGGCTTCATCGGATCGCCCCCGCGGCCCGCAGGGCCGGCAGGTCCAGGCCGGCTTCGGCCAGCACGGCCTCGGTGTGCTCGCCCGGCTGCGGCGCGGCCCGCGGCGTGTCCGCGGGCGTGCGCGAGAAGCGCGGCGCCGGCGCCGGCTGCAGCCGGCCGCCGACCTCGACGAAGCCTTCGCGGGCGCGGGCGTGCGGGTGCTGCGGCGCCTCGTCGAAATCGAGCACCGGGGCGATGCAGCTGTCGGTGTCGGCGGCGCGTTCGCTCCAGTGCGCCTGCGTCTGGCGTCGGAAGGCGGCGGCCAGGGCCTCGCGCAGCTCGGGCCAGAGCCGGCGGTCGTACTGGCGCGGCAGGAAGCGCGGCTCCAGTTCGAGCAGCCGCGCAGCCTCGGCGAAGAACTTGTGCTCCAGCGCCGCCAGGCTCATCCAGCGGCCGTCGGCCGTTTCGTAGCAGGCGTAGAACGGTGCGCCGCCGTCGAGCAGGTTGCTGCCACGCTCGCGCTGCCACTGGCCCGAGGCCGCGAGGCCCCAGAAGATGGAACCCAGGGCCGCGGCGCCGTCCACCATCGCGGCATCCACCACCTGCCCGCGGCCCGAGCGCTGGCGCTCCCAGAGCGCCGCCATCACGCCGAAGGCGAGGAACATCGCGCCGCCGCCGTAGTCGCCCACCAGGTTCAGCGGCGGCAGCGGCGCGCCGCCGGCCGGGCCGATGGCGTGCAGCAGGCCCGACAGCGCGATGTAGTTCAGGTCGTGCCCGGCCTGCGCCGCCAGCGGGCCTTGCTGGCCGAAGCCCGTCATGCGGCCGTAGACGAGGCGCGGGTTGGCGGCCAGGCAGGCGTCGGGGCCGAGGCCGAGCTTTTCCATCACGCCGGGACGGAAGCCTTCCACCAGCACGTCGGCACCGGCCACCAGGCGCAGCGCGGCATCGCGGCCGGCGGGCAGCTTCAGGTCCAGCGCCACCGAGCGGCGGCCGCGGGCGTTGACGTCGTCGGCCGGCGCCAGCGCGAGGCCCAGGCCGCTGGGCTCGAGGCGGTCGATGCGCACGACGTCGGCGCCGAGGTCGGCGAACAGCATGCAGGCCAGGGGCGCCGGGCCGATGCCGGCGAACTCGATCACGCGCAGGCCCTGCAGCGGGCCAGCCAAAGGGGAAGTCATGCCGTCAGTGTGCCGCAGGCCGCGGGCCGTGGACGCCGCAGGCACGGCGGCCGGACGCGGATCTGATCAGTGCGACGGCTCGCCACCCGGGCCGCTGCCCGAACCGCCCTCCTCGGGCGCCGGCGGCGCAGGTTCGCCTGACTGGCGCTCGGCCAGCAGCCAGGCGGCGAAGGCCGCGCGCGAGGCCTCGTCGAGCGGCGCTTCGTCCAGACCCGGCAGCGCCCGGCCTGCCTCGCGCTCGGCGGCCAGGGCCGCCACGTAGCCGCGTTCCAGCTCCTGCTGCACACGCACGAAGCGCTGCTGCATGCGCGCCACCGCGCGCAGGTCGTGGCCCACCACCAGCATCGGCCCCTCGATCCCCAGGCGCAGCGCGGTATAGGCCACGGCGATGCCTTCGGCAGGGGGCGTGGCGGCAGACAGCAGCAGGTTGACCTCGCGCCGCCGCGCCAGCCCCGTGCTGCCGACCTCGGCCAGCAGCGAGGCGATCTTGTGCCGCGTGTCCACCGACACCGTGTCCACCAGCGGGCGGCCCAGCCAGTCGGCACTGGCCAGGGCCAGGCTGCGGGCGTCGTTGTGCGTGATGGCGGTGATGACACCGGCACCGTCGAGCACCAGCGCGATGTCGCAGGCCAGGCTCGCGAAGGCGCGCGCGAGGTGCGGCGCGTACTGCGCCAGCACCGCGAGCTCGGCGAGATCGGCCTGCGGTTTGGTCATGGTCGGGTGCGCCGACGGGCGGGCGCTTCCACGATGGAGGGAGGTGTCCGTATCAAGCCCGGACCAGGCCGAGGAGGTGCGCCAGGTCCTTGAAGAAGATGCGCACCTGCGCCATCGGCTTCTTGCGGGTGAGCTTCTTGTTCATGTAGGACTCGAAGGTCATCTGCTGCACGTCCTTGTCGCGGCAGATGCTGACGAAGCGCTCGCGGCGCTTGTCGTTCACGTACCAGAAGCGCTGCATGATCCCGAGCACCCAGAACACGGTGCCGTGCTCGCGCATGAATCGCTTGCGCGCGAGCTTCAGCGCGCTGGCCTGGCCGCTGCGCAAAAACTCGGCGGCAGCCTCGGCTGCGAGGCGGCCACCGGTCATCGCGTAGTAGATGCCCTCGCCCGAGGCCGGTGCCACGACGCCGGCGGCATCGCCCGCGAGCACGACGTCGCGCCCGTTGTCCCAGCGCGGCAGCGGCTTCATCGGCAGCGGCGCACCCTCGCGGCGCACGGTTTCGGCACCGGCCAGGCCGACCGCCTCGCGCAGCGCGGT